>JBDTKY010000204.1:0-4676 GCA_039935055.1 Nitrosospira sp. | reverse complement strand
AAACCGCCCCCTACTCCCAGCAGGCCCGACAGGAAACCCGCGAAGACTCCCGATATCGCCAGCGAGCCGGCGCACGGCCCGCTCCATATCAGGCGCCCAGTGGAATCATCAAGCTGGCATGGAGCGGAAGAATGCTCTAAATCACGGGTTTCGGCAAAATTTCTCATGCTCTGGCGAAACATGTGGAAAGCGATATATGCCAATACCATGGCAAATAAGAGCATCAAGGGTACGTCAGGAGCTTTCTGCGCAATGAATATGCCGATGGGCGAGGCTAAGGCGCCGGTCAGCGCGATAAGACTTGCTGCCCGGTATCTCACGCGTCCCAGTTTTAGCGCAAGCAACGCTCCAATGGAGGCTGACACGCTGACGGCAAACAAGGCAATGGGCGCAGCGTCCGCAACCACAAGATGCAAGCCAAAAATAAGCAGGGGAACTGCAATGATTGCGCCACCTGCTCCAGTAAGCGCGAGGATGACGCCTACGAGGGAACCCAGAAGCATGCTAATTATCTGGATTGTTTGCATGAAATCAGCTTGGTTCGCCCGACCGGGCAAGCCACTCATGGCCTTTTAACAGGCCATTCCAATAAAGCCATGGCAGAAACTTGGCTTTGAGAACCCACGCCAAAAAACGCGGAACTGTTGGATCGAGAGGAAAAGTGGGTAATAATTTACCTCCGAACCCGAATTCGGCAAGAATAACCTTGCGTTTTTCCACAGTAAGCGGACAAGCGCCATATCCATCATAATGGGTTGTGAGGTACCTTCCTTCTTTCGCAGCCAGAAGATTCTCCGCGACCACTACTATCTGCTTTCTTACAGCGGCGACAGTCTTTGCGTTTGGGGATGAGCATATGTCCCCCAGAGAGAAGATGTTCGTATAGTGGGGATGCCGTAGCGTTTTCTGGTCGACTTCACACCACCCTGCAGCATTTGCGAGGGGACTGTGACGAATAAAGTCTGGCGCGGCTTGCGGCGGCGCGACATGCAACATATCGAAAGATTTTTTTTCGCGGGTTAACTTTCCCTCGGCATCCTTGACATCGAAATACGCCACCCTGTTCGGGCCATCCACTTTTACAAGGTTGGAGTTGAATGTCAGGTCTGCGTTATATCGCCGAACGTATTCCATTAGCGACGGCACGAAGGCGGCCACGCCGAAAAGGACTGACGCGGCACTGTTGAACTCAACATCAATGTTATTCAGGGCTCCGTTTCGGAGCCATTGGTCGCATGAAAGATACATCGCTTTCTGTGGCGCACCCGCGCATTTGATCGGCATGGGAGGCTGGGTGAAAAGCGCCTTGCCCCCTTTGAGATTGCGCACCAGTGACCAGGTATAGGAAGCCAGGTCAAAACGGTAGTTCGAAGTAACGCCATTTTTCCCCAGGGTTTCTTCCAGCCCCTCGATTTGCTCCCACGCCAGGCGAAGTCCTGGACACACTATGAGCTGCTTATAGCCGATAGCGCGGCCATCGGCCAGGTGGACAAGATTGGATGCCGGATCGAAACTGGTCGCCGCAGCTTGAATCCACTGAGCATTCTTTGGGATGACTTCAGACATGGCTCGAACAGTTTTTGCCACGTCGAACGCTCCTCCTCCGGCAAGCGTCCAAGCCGGCTGGTAATAATGCCTGTCACTGGGTTCGACAATCGCGATCCTCAGTGAAGATCGCCTGCGAAGAAGGCTTGCGGTAACACCGATACCCGCTGCACCCCCGCCAACTACGACAACATCGAAGGCGTCGCTCCAGTTACAAGCTGAAGTGACTGGCTGCGTTATTGCTTGCTGTTCACTCTTGCTCATTATTTCGTCCTCCTCGATCAATTTCTATTGGGTTGCTTCTCGCCGTCAATAAGGTTCTGTGGTTTACTGTGAAGCGCCGCATTTTCCCTCCCGCGGCAAGGGTATTGGATAGCGGGCTATTTATTACTTCCCTTGTCGCAATAGAGGCTGTACAAGGTCTGCATGATTTCAACCACTTCTACATTGGCCAGACTATAGATAATGAATTTTCCCTTCCGCTCGGTCGTGACAAGTCCTTCCTCGCGCAGCACCGTCAGTTGCTGTGAAAGCGTGGGTTGCCGAATATCCAGCAACGCTTCCAATTCACCGACATTTCTGGCACCTTGAATGAGCTGACATAAAAGCAGCAGCCTGTCTTCATTCGCCAATACCTTCAGCATCGTGCACGCCCGGGATGCGGATGCCCGCATTGCCGGGATACTGGGGAAATCTATTTCCAATTTCAAGGTTGACCTCTTTTGCGAAAATTGATAGAACGGGTTCTCTCCAGAATTTCAAAAATTCCCATCCCCAGCAGCATGGCTGCCACAAATATCATGCCTTTGCCGCTGCCGCTCCCCAGCAACACCAGCGCCGGACCAGGACATATGCCTGCCATGCCCCAGCCAATTCCAAATGCAAGGCTCCCCAGCACCAATCGCTTGTCAATCACGCTCGATGTGGGCAGGTTGATTGCAAATCCGAGATAACTGCGGTTGCGCTTGCGGGCCATGGCAAATGCTAGCGATGCAACTCCAGCTGCGCCGCCCATTACGAACGCGAGAGAGGGATCCCATGCTCCCGCAATATCAAGAAATGCCAGGACCTTGCCAGGATTCGCCATTCCCGCAAGAATCAGCCCCAATCCGAAGATAAAACCCGACACCAATGCTGTAATGTTGACCATATTGATATTCCTCCACCGCTATATCTGAAAAACGTGCCGAACAATATAAACAGTCACAAAGCCCATGCCCATAAAAACCAGGGTTGCGGCAATAGAACGCGGCGAGCCGCGCGATAGCCCGCAAACGCCGTGACCGCTGGTGCAACCGGAGCCGTATCGCGTCCCGATCCCCACCACTAATCCGGCGATTGCCATTACGGCATAGCTGCCGTCGATACGAACAGCCGGCAGGCTGGCAAACAATTGCCAAACCAGCGGTGCAGCGATAAGGCCCGCAATAAAAGCAATCCGCCAGTCCATATCGCCTTTCTGCATCCTGAACAACCCGCCCACGATGCCGGAAATCCCGGCAATCCGTCCGTTCAAAAGCACCAATAATGCTATTGCCATCCCTATGACTGCACCCCCTGCCAGCGCAGACCATGGCGTGAACTGACTCCAGTCGATTGACACTTATCCCTCCTTTCGCCGCTCTGCGTTGAAGCGAGCCTTTTATGGACCCATAATTATATTGACTTATAATATATATAATAACATAATACAAGTCAATATAATTATATGTTGTGAGCAAAAACCGCCAACCTCAAATGGGAAAAGACAATATGCAACCAAATATCGAAGCTTTTTTTGATCCGGCGACATGGACCGTGAGTTACATCGTTTTTGACGAACTTGGTGGAACCTGTGCAATTATTGATCCGGTGTTGGATTACGATCCCAAGTCGGGCAGAACAACCACCTTATCCGCGGATAAATTAATCAACTTTATCAAGAGCCGGCGATTGACAGCAGCATGGATTATTGAAACACATGCGCATGCCGATCACCTTACATCCGCGCGCTATCTCAAGAGAAAACTTGGCGGAAAAACTGCCATCGGGCACGAAATTCCCCAAGTGCAGGAGACCTTTAAAAGCCTATTCAATCTTGGGCCGGAGTTCATTCCGGATGGCAGGCACTTTGACCATCTGTTTAAGGATGCAGAGGCCTTCGAAGTCGGTAAACTGATTGCAAAAGCAATTTTCACCCCAGGTCATACGCCTGCCGACATGTCCTATCAATTTGGTAATGCGATCTTTGTGGGCGACACGCTTTTCATGCCGGATCTGGGTACGGCACGCGCGGATTTTCCGGGAGGGGACGCACGCCGATTATTCCAGTCGATACGAAAGCTACTGGAACAACCGCCGGAAACAAGATTGTTCATGTGCCACGACTATCCGCCGCCGAGCCGCCCGGCCCGATGGGAAAGCACAGTAGCTGAGCAGCGTGCGCACAACATACATGTGCGTGACCGTATTAGCGAAGACGAGTTTGCCGCCATGCGTGAGGCGCGTGACGCCACTCTGGATATGCCCGCGTTATTGCTTCCTTCGATCCAGATTAACGTGCGGGCGGGAGAAATGCCCCCGGCGGAAGATAATGGCATCACCTACCTGAAAATACCTTTAAATGTGATTTGATAAGCTTACCTGCACCGCAGCGACATATCGGCATCACGGAGTCCGCAGCTTTAGACACTGACGGAATCCCTGCAGCAAATTACGGACTCGTCATTAAGCTATGCATAAAGAGGATTCACTCGCGTGGTGCGGGGAATCAAGAATGAGCAGCCGCCATGCCAGAATATTTTCTTTTGTTGCATGGGCCTGCAGGTTATACTTTTTTTGAAATGAATTGGAATGGGTGTAAGGTGACACCGCTGGATGCTATAAAAATTCCGAGGTTTGTTAACTCATTAGTGGAGAAAATTGAAAATGCTTAAAGACAAACTTACTGCAGGTGTTACAGCATACGACCACTGGTCAAAACGTCGGCTTTATGGACCTGCCGGGGCGAACAACCTTAATTTGTGGGTCCTTGCCTGCATGGACGAACGTCTGCCTGTGGATGAAGCACTCGGCATCCACGTAGACACACCTGCTGGTGGAGGGGACGCGCATTGTTTCCGAAATGCGGGCGGGATTGTGACCGACGATGC
>JBDTKY010000203.1:0-8410 GCA_039935055.1 Nitrosospira sp. | reverse complement strand
TGCAGTCTTGATACTGAGAGCATCAAGAGGGTGACCGTTAAGACAGGTCGCCGTCCCGAAAACCCGTTAGCCAGCGGGCCACTTCGGGTGATGCCTCACATTTGCGCAATTCTGAAAGGATAACCGTGTCCAGTAGGATCATGAGAAATCCACGTCATACAGCGCCAGAGAAACTCGTTCAATATTCGCCTCATCCACCACAGCTTTGCAGATTCGATCTTGTTGCCGGTTATCTGGCGTTTCTGTCCATCCTTGCGGACAAGCGATCCAGTTTCCATATGGCGAGAGTATCGCCCTCGGGCAGCATAGGGCCTTGGTGAGTCGGGGCTGCTCGGCGCGAATTTGTCGCGCTTGCGGCAGATATCTCGGGTCACCGCCCCATCACTTTCCCCTTCACGCAAAATCCTAATGATCTATTCTTCGCTAAACCGCTTCTTCATATGTGCCTCCATGTCAAAATTTAACATGAAGACTCACTCAACCGATGGCTATATGATTCTTAGCAGTTCAAAGGAAGTTGGGTATGACCCATTAAATTAGCCTACCTGACTGGGGAAGAGATCAAAGCGAGAGGACTTGATCAAGACCTAATCGCCTCGCACCAACTGCAATTCGCGAAAGCTTTCCTTTGTCATTTCGACCTCGATTCCGTTACTTCCTTTCGCTGCCGTCGCGGATCAGCTCAAGACGGACTACTGGGCCAACTGAGAGAATATGGGACACGTGCGCTGCAAGCGCGCCGCCGTCGTGAATCACCCGGTCGACATGGATATCGTGGAGCCGCACATGGGCTATGGCTGCTAGGGCCTGTTAACGCAATCTAAGCGCATCGACGATCAAGGCGAAATGGATGAAGCCAATGAACATCACATCCAGTTTCTCGAAGCGCGAGAAAATACGCCGGAATCCCTTTAGTCTCCGGAACAGCCGCTCAACCTCGCTACGCCGCCGATACATCACCTTGTCGTATTCCCAGGGCTCAATACGGTTGGACTTGGGCGGCACGACCGGAATAAAGCCAAGATCCAGCGCCAATTGTCGCGTTTCGTCTCCTTCGTAAGCTTTATCCATCAGCAGGTGGATAGACCAGTGGGGTTTGCCCATCTTGTTGAGCAGTTTGCGTCCCTCCGCCGCATCGTGAGCTTGTCCAGGTGACAAGGCAAACGTTATGGCCGTGCGAGCATCCGCGGCAACCCTATGAATCTTGGTGGTCCACCCCCCTCTGGATTTGCCGATGGATTGTGGGCCGTTTTTTTTAACGGCCCTGTACCGTCTGGACAAACCTTGACCAGGGTGCTGTCCAGCGAGACCGCCTCACTTGATGCGAACGATCTGCGCCTGTTGCAGTTGCTCAAACACCAGATCCAGCACAACACTTTTGCTCCAGCGGTTCATACGGGTGTATATCGTGTGCCAATTACCAAAACGCTTGGGCAGGCCACGCCACTTGCAACCCTGTTCAGCCACATACAAAATGGCATTCAATACGTTAAGATTGCTCAGGCTGACATTGCCACGCTGGAGCGGTAAACATTGTACGATCTGCTTGTACTGGGCTTGAGTGATTTCCATACCCTGCAGTATATCTCACAGCATACCTGAATACATGCAATATAGTTATTAGAGTTAACATGTCCCTATCGGCTCAGCGGTTATAAGGCGGGTTATTCCGGGAAAGCTGTTGCTATCCGGAAAATTTTCCTTAAAATTTAGCCGCGGTTCATTTCAAATTTATTTGATGATTAGCGAGCCGGTCTTCTGTCTCGTGTTTTGGTGCTTCCTTTTAAAGCAGGAGTTGCAATGGAAATCGTGTCCAGAAAAGAACAATACGACGTCAAAAAGCTGCACAAGCGACTAAGGCGGCTTGTCGGCGCGGCTATTGCCGATTTCAATATGATTGAGGCAGGGGACCGGGTAATGGTGTGCCTCTCGGGAGGAAAAGATAGCTATGCATTGCTCGATATCCTGCGCAACCTGCAAGCTCATGCGCCATTAAAGTTTGAATTGATTGCGGTAAATCTGGACCAGAAACAGCCTGGGTTTCCCGAGCATGTATTACCGCAATACCTTACGGCTATTGATATGCCTTTTCGCATTGTCGAGCAGGATACCTATAGCGTGGTGAAGCGTGTCATTGCGGAAGGTAAAACGACATGCAGTCTTTGCTCGCGCTTGCGCCGGGGGGTTTTATACCGTGTTGCAACCGAGCTGGGCGCGACCAAAATTGCGCTCGGACATCACCGGGACGACATCCTTGAAACACTGTTTCTCAATCTGTTTTACGGTGGCAAGCTAAAGACTATGCCGCCCAAGCTGGTGAGTGACGATGGCCGGCACATCGTGATTCGTCCGCTCGCCTACTGTAAGGAGAAAGATCTGGCGACCTACGCCGATATTGAGGATTTTCCGATCATTCCCTGTAATCTGTGCGGTTCTCAAAAAAATCTTCAGCGGCAGGCTGTGAAGGAAATGATGCAGCAGTGGGATAAGAAATTTCCCGGCAGGCTGGAGACAATGTTTACGGCGCTGCAGAACGTTCAGCCCTCGCATTTGGCCGACCCTACGCTCTATGATTTTCGCGGACTCAAAATTGGAAACGAACCTGTTGTCGATGGCGATAAGGCATTTGATCAGGAAACATTTGAGTCCTCAGGGGCAAATTCTTAAGTTTAAGCAAAAAATGAATTCCTGGTCTTTCAATCTGATCGGCTTTTTATGGGGGACATCAATGAAAAAATCATTGAAGTTTGTTTCACTCCCCAAGCCCCTGACCATAAAAGTGAAGATTGCCAACCCGCTGGACATCGCCGGTACCGAGGCGAAAACAGTGCCTCAACTCGCAGGTGCAACGGTGGCTAATTTCAATGCCGGTTCATCGCCCCGGGGGGAATTGAAGGTGTATGGGCGACAAAGGTAGATGCAAACAGTCCTGCGTGGCTGCATGGCATCAGGCCCGGCGATATCATTGTGGGAGTTAATCGCAGGAAAGTACGCTCGGTACAGGAATTTCTTGCGGTCTTGCAAGCGAGCGAAGATGTCATCATGCTCAATCTGCTGCGTGGCGATTTCAGGCTGACTATCGTAACCGCTAAAGCGTGCGTACCATTTCCAGCGCAAGCGGGACATCGCGAATTTCTGTTCGCGGTATAATCCATGTTTTATGGTGAGAAGCCGGCTTTTTATGCAGGAAAAATATCATCCGCAGCAAATCGAACAGGAAGCTCAGCGGCATTGGGAGACAAACGCTACCTTCAGGGCTGTCGAGATATCCAGCAAGCCAAAATATTACTGCCTGTCGATGTTTCCGTATCCGTCCGGCAAGCTCCACATGGGGCATGTGCGCAACTATACCATTGGCGATGTGCTGTCGCGCTACCGCCGCATGCAAGGTTACAACGTGCTGCAGCCCATGGGATGGGATGCTTTCGGCCTGCCCGCCGAGAACGCGGCGATACAAAACAGCATGCCCCCCGCGCAGTGGACCTACGACAACATCGCTTACATGCGCAAGCAGTTGCAAAGTCTGGGGCTGGCCATAGACTGGAACCGCGAGCTTGCCACCTGCGCGCCGGACTATTATCGCTGGAACCAGTGGCTGTTTCTGCGCATGCTGGAAAAGGGATTGGCTTACAGAACGACCGGCACTGTTAACTGGGACCCCATCGATCAGACGGTGCTTGCCAACGAGCAGGTGATAGAAGGGTGCGGCTGGCGCACCGGCGCGCTGGTGGAAAAGCGCGAAATCCCGATGTATTACATGAAAATCACCGCGTATGCCGATGAGCTTCTGGAAACATTAAGTACTTTGCCTGGTTGGCCGGAGCGGGTGAAAACCATGCAGGTTCACTGGATCGGCAAGAGTTTTGGCGTCGACGTTACTTTTCCCGCTGACGCCTATTCCGGCATGCCGCAGGCGCTGAAAGTTTTTACTACCCGTGCCGACACCTTATTGGGCGTGACTTACGTTGCCGTGGCAGCTGAACATCCAGTCGCGCTATATGCGGCGAAAAGCAATCCAAAGCTTGCGGAATTCATTGAAGAGTGCAAGTACGGCGCCACCATGGAAGCCGAGCTCGCCACTCAGGAAAAGAAAGGCATGAACACGGGATTGTTTGTGGTTCATCCACTGACCGAGGCAAAGCTACCGGTATGGATTGCTAATTACGTGCTGATGGGCTACGGTGAAGGTGCCGTTATGGCTGTACCTGCCCATGATGAACGCGATTTTGAGTTTGCAACGAAATATTCTCTGCGGGTTAAACCCGTGATCAAGCCGAGTGACAGTAATCTTGAAATCCCCCTCACGCAGGCATATATAGAACATGGTGTGACCTTTGATTCAGGCGAGTTCTCCGGCTTCGAATTTCAGGCAGCGGTGGACGCAATTGCGGCAGCGCTGAAACAGAATGGGCTGGGCGAAAAACGAGTGCACTACCGCTTGCGTGACTGGGGCATTTCGCGTCAACGTTACTGGGGTTGCCCCATTCCCCTTGTTTACTGTGATGCGTGCGGTGTGGTACCGGTTCCGGATGATCAGCTTCCTGTGGTGCTTCCCGAGGACCTTGTACCAGATGGTTCTGGTAATCCGCTAGCAAAAACGCCATCGTTTTACCAGTGTCCCTGCCCCAAGTGTGGCAAGCCCGCGCGGCGGGAAACGGACACCATGGATACTTTTGTAGATTCGTCCTGGTATTACATCCGATATGCCTGTGCCGGACAGGACGGTGCAATGACCGATGCGCGAGTGAATTACTGGCTGCCGGTAGACCAATATATCGGTGGCATCGAACATGCCATTTTGCATCTCCTCTATTCCCGCTTCTGGAGTAAGGTCATGCGCGACCTAGGCTTGGTAAAATTCGACGAACCATTCGCCAACCTGCTGACTCAAGGCATGGTCTTGAATGAGATTGCATTTCGTACAACTGAAACCGGACGCGTCATCTATTTCAATCCGGCGGATGTGGATATTCAGACTGACGAGCAGGGGAAGCGCATCGGCGCGCTGTTGCGCGTGGATGGCCAACCGGTTGAATCAGGCGGCATTGGCACCATGTCGAAATCCAGGAACAATGGCGTTGACCCGCAAAAACTGGTGGAACAATATGGCGCTGATACCGCGCGTTTGTTCATGATGTTCGCCAGCCCGCCGGAACAGACGCTTGAATGGGCGGATAACGGAATGGATGGTGCATTTCGCTTTCTGAAGCGGTTGTGGAAACAAGTATATGAGCATGTGCAGCAAGACGTGCCGGCGGCCGATCCAGCGCAAGGTAAAGATGTTGACGGCGAACTCAAGGCTTTGCGTTTTCAGTTGCATCAGACCATCGCCAAGGTGAGCGACGACCTGGGCAGGCGCCACACCTTTAACACCGCCATCGCAGCGGTGATGGAGCTAATGAACGCTCTTGGAAAACTGCACGATCCTAGCCCGGCAGCGCGCAACTTGATGCAAGAGTCGCTGGAAAAGATCGTATTGTTGCTGTCGCCCATCGTTCCTCACATCTGTCACGCGCTATGGCGCGAACTCAGACCGGGAACCGAACTCCTTGATCAACGCTGGCCACAAGCCGATAGCGCGGCTCTGGTGCAGGATGAGATTGAACTGGTAGTGCAGGTCAACGGCAAACTGCGCGGCCAGATCCGTGTCGCCATAGATGCCCAGCGTGAAGTAATTGAGCGCCTTGCGCTGGAAAGTGACCAGGTACAGAAATTTATCGCGGGGAAGACGGTCAAGAAGGTGGTACTCGTGCCTGGCAGATTGGTAAATATCGTTGTGTGAGAATATAAGATTCACACCTGAGGATTCAGTTTATGAAGAAAATAGTATTGATTTCACTGTGCTTCGTGCTTGCCGCTTGCGGTTTTCAGTTACGTGGACAGGCTTCGCTTCCGTTTGAGACCATTTATATCTCCTTTCCTGTAGGGCATCCTATTGGTACCGATCTCAAACGTCTCATCAAGGCCGGCACCAATACCCGTATTGTTGATAAGGCAAAAAGCGCGCAAACCACACTGGAAATCATCAGCGTAGTAAATGACAAGCAAATCATGTCGGTATCCGGAGGCGGACGGGTGCGCGAGTTCGAATTGCGTTACCGGGTTTCTTTTCGACTCGTTGATGCTAAAGGAGCGGACCTTATCCCCACCAATGAGATTGCCCTCCGCCGCATTCTTCCATATACAGACGCGCAGGTCGTGGCAAAAGAGGGGGAGGAAGCGATGCTCGTCAAGGAAATGCAAAACGACTCCGCACAGCAAATCTTGCGGCGGCTGGAGGCGGTGAAGATAGCGGCAACTAAATGAACATAGAGTAGCGATCCGGGTCATGCGTATTAATCCCGAGCAACTTTCACCGCACCTTCAGACACAGCTTGCTCCGCTCTACACAGTATTTGGCGACGAGCTGCTGCTAACTATCGAGGCTGCCGATTTAATTCGTACAAAGGCGCGTGAGGCAGCATATATCGAGCGGGAGATTTTCACGATAGACCATCACTTTAATTGGAGTGATTTGCAGCAGAGCAGCAGTAGCCTGTCGCTGTTCGGCGAACGACGTATAATGGATATACGTATTCCGTCGGGCAAACCAGGGATTCAGGGCAGCGCGGCTATAGAAACGTATTGCCGTTCACTTCCGCCCAACACTCTCACGCTTATCACCCTGCCAAAAATTGACAAGCAGGGTTCGGCAACAAAATGGTTCAGAGCGCTTGAAAAAGCGGGGGTAATAGTCCCGGTTTTTCGAGTGGAGCGTACTCACTTGCCCGCATGGATTGCTCATCGTCTCGGGATGCAGGGGCAAAAAACTGCTCCCGATACATTGCAATTTCTCGCCGACAAGGTGGAGGGCAACCTGCTTGCAGCCCATCAGGAAATCAAGAAGCTTGCGCTACTCTATCCCGCGGGCGTATTGTCTTTCAATCAGGTGAAAGACGCGGTGCTGGATGTGGCTCGCTATGACATTTTCAAGCTATCAAACGCGATGATGGTGGCGGATACCGTTCGGTACATCCGTATATTGGAAGGCTTGCAGGGCGAAGGTACAGCGCTGCCATTCATTGTCGTTACGCTCGCGGGACATATTCGCTCGCTGATTAACATTCGTAGGGGACTGGATTCAGGCAAACCGCTCACGCAATTGATGAATCAAGCCAGGGTATGGGGAGATCAGCAGAAAGCTGTAGAAAACGCAGCCAGCCGCCTCAGTGTCAGGCAGTTGGTGCGAGCTTTGTTACATACCGCGAAAATAGACAGGATCAGCAAGGGCGTTGCGAAGGGCGATGCCTGGGACGAGTTGCTGCAGCTCGGGTTGCGTTTCGCGGCTGGCAAGCGATAACAGCAGTCATCGCGCTAATGACATTAGCACTCGTGTGTTAATCAATTCATTGTCTGAATGGAAATGTGATATGGATATCATGGACATAAAAACTTATATGCAATCAATAGGCCGTGAAGCCCGCAACGCATCACGCCTGGTCGCCAGGGCCGAGACCGCCACCAAAAATCGGGCGCTCACTATTATGGCTACGGCCATTAAACGCGACGAACAGCAATTGCTGGCCGCGAACGCTGCTGATGTGGAACGTGCGAAAGCCAGAGGACTGGATGCGGCCCTGATTGACCGTTTAACACTCACTTCCAAAAGCGTCGCCGGCATGGCGGAAGGCTTGCTGCAAATTGCGGCGCTGGCTGATCCGGTGGGTGAGATCAGTGATCTGAATTACCGTCCCGCCGGCATCCAGGTTGGAAAAATGCGCGTACCGCTTGGGGTGGTCGGCATTATTTACGAAGCGCGCCCCAATGTTACGGCAGACGCCGCAGGGCTATGCCTCAAGGCAGGTAACGCGGCGATATTGCGTGGCGGATCGGAAGCGATCCATAGTAACCAGGCCATCGCGGCATGCGTGAAGGAAGGATTGAAAGCAGCCGGATTGCCTGAGACAGCGATACAAGTGATCGAGACCACTGACCGGGCCGCCGTGGGAGAACTCATTACCATGAGAGAGTTCGTTGACGTGATCGTGCCCCGCGGCGGCAAGGGACTGATCGAGCGTATTTCGGATGAAGCGCGCATTCCAGTCATCAAGCATCTGCACGGTGTATGCCACGTTTATATAGATGACGGAGCCGATCTCGATAAGGCCATCCGCATTGCGGACAACGCCAAGACTCAGCGCTACGGCACTTGCAACACCATGGAGACTTTGCTGGTGCATGAAGGCATCGCCAGGGAAGTGCTCCCTCCTCTTTGCAAAATCTATCTCGACAAGGGTGTGGAACTGCGTGGCGATGCGGCTTCACGCGCCATCATCGCGCAAATGAATGAAGCGACGGATGAGGATTGGCACACCGAGTATCTCGCGCCGATTCTAAGCGTGCGGGTGGTAAGCGGACTGGACCAAGCCAT
>JBDTKY010000202.1:0-20978 GCA_039935055.1 Nitrosospira sp. | reverse complement strand
TTCACAGTAATATCCGCTGCCATACGCTTGACAGTCTGTGATACGGCGGCAGCAGAAAATATCCGCTCCGCCGCCCCGAGTATTTCCTTTGCCTCTTCGGAAGAAAGCATCAATATAAGGTGTCAGACAATATGTACAAAAGAAATTTCAACCCAAATCCGGCAGTTGGACGGGTTGGAGCATGCGATTTTTGAGGTGCGGGACAAGACGCAACGACGCAACCATGTTCCGCTAAAGCCGTACAATCCGCTCTGTGTCGACTCTCCAAAAGGTGAAGATCGATTGATGCAAAAAGTCTCTATAGATCATATCACTAAACTTGAAAATGAGCGGTGAACCGCCAGATTTGGGTTCAATGAGCCGTTAATCGGAACGAGTGCGGTAACCTTGAACACCCAAGTAGTCGGCAAACTCCTTGCCCACTTCAGGATGTTCAAGCGCCAGCGCAACGGTGGCCTTGAGGTAGCCTATCTTGGTTCCGCAATCGTAACGAGTTCCAGAAAATTCGTATGCCAGTGCTCGCTCTTCCCGCAATAGAGAGGCGATACCATCCGTAAGCTGGATTTCCCCACCTGCGCCTGGCTCGACTTTTTCCAAATGCTCAAAAATTTTTGGGGTAAGGATGTAGCGGCCCACCACGCCCAAGGTTGAAGGCGCGTTCTCGGGTTCAGGCTTTTCCACGATGCCTGTTATGGGGTGCAATCCATTCATTCCCGGCCCGCACTTCACAATGCCATAATTCACCGTATCTGCCGGCTGGACATTTTGTACGGCCAGTATCGAGCAGCCGTTTTGTTCATACACCCCCGTCATCTGCTGCATGATCGGCTCGTCACCAACGAGTAAATCGTCTGCCAGCAGCACAGCAAACGGTTCGTTGCCCACCGCGGGACGTGCACATAGCACGGCATGGCCCAATCCCAAGGCTTCCGACTGCCGTATATAGATGCACGAAATGTTTTTTGGCAAAATGCTTCGCAGCATCTCCAGCGTATCGTTTTTTCCCCGTGATTCCAACTCCGCTTCCATCTCGTATGCTTTATCGAAGTGATCCTCGATGGCGCGCTTGTTGCGCCCAGTGATAAAAACCATCTCGGTGATCCCCGCGGCAATAGCCTCTTCTACGGCATACTGAATCAGCGGCTTATCCACAATCGGCATCATTTCCTTGGGGCTGGCCTTGGTGGCGGGCAAAAAACGGGTTCCCATACCTGCCACGGGAAAAACGGCTTTAGTTACTTTTGGCATGAACGTACTCGATTAAAGGTTCAGGGGAATTGGACGTAAACCAGCCTGCGAATCCTGCAATAATTGTAACAGCCCTTCTTCGTCGAGGATGGCTATTCCCAACTCAGCAGCCTTGTCATACTTACTTCCAGGATCAGCACCGGCTACTACATAATCAGTTTTTTTGGAAACACTCCCCGCTACTTTTCCTCCCAGGGCTTCGATTTTCTCCTTGACATCGTCCCGAGCCAGATTGGGCAGGGTTCCTGTCAGCACGAACGTTTTGCCGCCGAGTTTACCGGCGCTGGAATGGGCCGTTTGGCCAGAGCCGGCCTGTGCCTGATACACGCCTGCGCCTTCTCCCCATCGCACTCCACCCGCCCGTAATTGCTCAATGACTTCGAGATTATGCCGCTCGGCAAAAAAATCGATAATGCTCTCGGCCACTACAGGGCCGATATCGGGCACTTGCTGTAAACCTTCTGTATCTGCCATTATCAATCGATCGAGATTTTGGAAATGGCGGGCCAGATCTTTGGCAGTTGTCTCGCCCACATTGCGGATACCCAGCGAATAAATAAATCGAGCCAGCGTGGTGCTTTTACTTTTTTCGATAGCGTTTATTACGTTACCCGCAGATTTTTCTGCCATGCGCCCCAAAGTGGCGAGTGCAGTTATGCCTAGCTTGTAAAGATCCGCCGGTGTTCTGACAATCGCATTATCCACCAATTGCTCCACCAGTTTGTCTCCCACGCCATCGATATTCATGGCACGGCGCGAAGCAAAATGCAGAATCGCCTGCTTCCGCTGCGCCGGACAGAATAATCCGCCGGTACAGCGCGTCACTGCCTCACCAGGCAAGCGCACCGCTCTCGCACCGCATACCGGGCAGTGATCAGGCATGACGAATGGCCTGGCATCCGGTGACCGCATTTCCTTCTCTACAGCCACCACTTCGGGGATCACGTCGCCCGCCCGGCGCACGGTCACGCTGTCACCAATCATCACGTCCTTACGACTGATTTCATCCTCGTTATGCAACGTTGCATTAGTCACAGTGACGCCGCCCACAAATACCGGCTTCAGCCGTGCAACCGGAGTCAACGTACCGGTTCTACCCACCTGTATATCGATTCCCAGCAATTTGGTTACGGCTTCCTGCGCTGGAAATTTGTGCGCCACCGCAAACCGGGGGGCGCGGGAAACGAATCCGAGCTTTTCCTGCTGCAGCAGATCATTAACCTTATATACCGTACCATCGATGTCGTAAGGCAGACTTTCTCGCACTGTCCGTATCTCGCAGTGATATTCCAGCAACGCTGCTGCGCCGCTCACAACATTACGTTCGCGCGCAACCGGAAAGTGTAATGACGCAAGATAATCCATCACACGGTTTTGTTTGTCACGAGGCATATTTCCGTCTTCGCAAGCACCGATCCCATACGCAAAGAATGTGAGCCTGCGCGTTGCGGTAATACTGGGATCAAGCTGACGTAGCGATCCAGCCGCAGCATTACGGGGATTTATAAACTCCCTTTCTTTTTTTTCACGCTGCTGCCGGTTAAGCTTCTCAAAATCCGCTTTCAGCATCAATATCTCACCCCGTACCTCAATCAGGGCAGGCGGCCAATCAATATGCAGGCCAGCATGTAGATGTAAAGGAATAGATTTGACGGTGCGTAAATTCAAGGTGACATCTTCGCCGATGTAACCATCACCCCGGGTCGCACCGCTCACGAATACTCCATTCTCGTAACGGAGACTTACCGCAAGACCGTCAAATTTTGGCTCCACCACATATTCCACGCAATCCACCCCCAGGGTCTGGCGCACACGCCGGTCGAATGCCTCCACCTCTGTTGTCTCAAACGCATTGCCAAGGGATAGCATTGGCGTGCGATGAATAATCTGTGAAAATATTTTGAGCGGTACCGCGCCTATACGCTGGGTAGGAGAATCAGGTGCAATGAGCTGGGGATAGCGTTGTTCAACCTCTTCCAATTCGCGAAACAGCTTATCGAACTCGGCGTCTGGAATAATCGGCGCATTCAATCCATGATAACGAAAATTGTGCAACTCGATAGCATCACGCAGTTTCTGTGCTTGACGCCAGATGTCATCCGGAATACTCATTCACGCAAATAACCTTAGCGCAATCTCGCCACCGGCGGGGATGTTGCGTGCCAGCATCATAGCCTGAATGGCGATCAACTGTCGTTTGATTTTGCCGATGCCGCTATCGCTCAGGGGAGCATGATTATCATCCACCATGATGCCACCCAAGGTATCGGAAAGACTTCTGGCGACATGGGTCATCTCGCCGAAAATTTTTTCGCCGTTTGTAATGCGGGGTACGTCAAGCAGAAAAGTAATGCCATGAGTAGTGAGCGTTCGCATGGTGTCGGGAAGAAATGGAGAGGATTCATGGTTGTTGAGGGAAAACAATACACTATTGTTTTCATCGCGGTAAGTGAAGATACCTTCTGTCCCAAGTCTGAAACCTGATGCTTCCGCTAAAACCCGGATCTTGGCACCGGTAAATACGCTATTATCCCTGCTGATAATGTTGATACCTATCATGACATCCACTTCCGCACAGAATTGATCAAGCGATAACGCCTGCGCATATGCTTGCCGGACATCGGGACAGTCCGCAACCGTATTTACATGCGCCGCGAAGTTTTGCACCATGTCGCGGAACTCGGACAAGCTTACTTCGCTCACGGGACCGGCACGATCGGCGAGTTGCAGGCAGCCCTTCAAGTTAATATAGCCACCCTTACCGATAGTCTCTATTGTAATTTCCTCCCAGAATGGGTCTGTATCTCTTTGCCCGAGCCATCGTACCGGCTTGCTGAAATCGAATTTCCGCTGCAATACCTCTGTCACATCCGAATACGTAATCAATGTTGCAGCATGGATGTCAATTACATAATCCACCACGTCCACGACGCTGCCGCCATTGGCTGGTGGCTGCTCAACCGATGTAACCGGTGCAGGCACCGTGGGGATCGATTGCAGATCTGGCTGGACAATTCCGGCTGGTTCGGCTGACTGTGCACTCGGCTCCATCTGAAGTTCCTGAAATATCTCCTGGCCCTGCAATATTTCCTTGCCGAGTTGCGGTTCGATCCGATCATCATCCGCGACAGGCTTGTCTGTTCTCAACAGCACATCTTCATGTTTGTGTGGAAATGCCTCTTCCGCACCGCGCCGGTAGCGTCGCTGTTGCATCCAGTTAAATAAAAGAACCCCCATAATCACGACGAAACCTATGGCGATCAGGCTGATCTGTAATTCGCTCATGTTTATCATGCCGGTCAGATTACCATGGCGGCATCACTCAATCTGACAGCCTCGTCGATTTCCACTGCAACCACGCGCGAGACGCCCTGTTCCTGCATGGTGACACCTATCAGTTGCTGCGCCATTTCCATAGTAATTTTATTGTGACTGATGAACACGAACTGAGTGTGGCGCGACATTTTCTTCACTAGATTGCAGAAACGCTCAGTATTACTGTCGTCGAGCGGAGCATCCACCTCATCCAGCAGGCAGAACGGCGCTGGGTTGAGCTGAAATAGTGAGAATATGAGTGCCAATGCGGTCAGCGCTTTTTCGCCACCCGACAGCAAATGGATGGAACTATTCTTTTTACCCGGCGGCTGCGCAAAAATTTGTATGCCCGAATCAAGAATCTCCTCGCCCCTCAATATCAGTTTTGCTTGTCCGCCGCCGAATATAGTAGGAAACATTTCATTCAAATGGCCGTTGACTTTGTCGACAGTCTCCAGCAAACGTTCGCGGGTTTCGCGGTCTATCCGTCGAATTGCATTTTCCAGGGTCCCCACCGCTTCCTGTAAATCCTGCGATTGTGAATCGAGATATGTCTTGCGTGCCTGGGAAGATTGCAATTCCTCCAACGCGCCGAGATTAACCGCTCCCAAGGCGGCTATTTCGATGTTGAGGCGGTTGATATCAGCCTGCAATGCAGAAGGGCGCGTTTTTCCAAGAGCCCGCATCAATTCCTCCTCGTCGGCGCCCACTTCTTTTAATTGCTCGCCAAACTGATTCTCGGTGATTCTTGCTTCCTGTTCCTTGAGACGTGCATGGTTAATGGATTCCCGCAATGGATGCAACTTTTGTTCGAAAGTCATGCGCTCCTGCTCTATTTCGCGCAAATCGCTGGCCGCATCTTCCAAGGCATTACGTACCGCTGCCAGCCTCTGTTCTCGCTGTTCACGCAGTGACAGCCATTCCTGGAGACGACTGTTCAGTGAGGTTTCATCAAAACAGCCTTGATCAGCCTGCAATTTTTTTAGATTGACTGTGAGTTCAACAACATTCCCATTAATGATATGGATAGAATTCTCCATCTCGGCGATTTTGTTCTGACAGGTTTTTTCGTGGAACGCTGCTTCCTGCATTTCCCTCGTCACGTTCTGCGCAAGTTGACGCTGGGCGTGGAGAAACTGTTCCGCTGCCTCGCCCGCCAGTTTTTCCCTCTGCACCTGTTCCTGCAAAACCTTAATTTGAACCTGATATTCCATCAGCTTTATTTCGGCATCCCGCTTCCGGGCAGTTTCCGCCACTGCCTGATGTCCGATTTCCGTCAGCTCGCCATCAATCTGGCTGTGGCGCTGGTTCGCGCGCTCGGCTAACTGGGTGAGCTTCAACACCTGGATTTGCGCATCATGTTGCTGTTGCTGGAGTTGTCCAGTGTCATAACGCAAGCGTGATACGGATGATTCCAGGTCGCGGCAATATTCTTCCGCTGTCTCCAAGGCGGATTTCTCGACCGAGAGGCTGACCCTCAATGCATCCGTTTCGATTTTAATCTGGGCCATCTCCCGTTGCCGCGCCATTACCCCATGCAATTGTGTATCAGGTGCATAATAAGTAAGACTGTGATGCGTAAAAATATGGCCTTCACGAGTCACCAGCATCTCACCTGAAGAAAGTTTCGTTCTATGTACGAGCCCGTCCCTCAAATCCTCGACCACAAATATTCCACTCAGCCATTCGTCCAGCACAGATTTTATTCCTGTGTTGTCGCAAGTCAGATACCGGTACAACGGTGTCCAGCCGTCCCTACCCCCCGCAGTATCTTTTGCCTGCCCGCCCCGCGCCGATAATCCAGCGGACTCAAACAACACCCATTTTCCGGGAGGCGAATCATCTACCCATTCATGTGCCAAATCCAATTGCTCAAGCTGTGCGCTGTTAAGACGCTCGCGTAGCACTGCTTCAAGCGCGTCTTCCCACCCCTTTTCAATCTGGATGCTTTGCCACAAACGCGGTAACGTGTCCAGTTTGTATTTAACGAGCCACGCACTCAGCCCTTGGCTGCCTTCGAGTCGATGCTGCAAGCGCTGCAAGGCGATGAACCGGGCTTCCGCCTCAATAATCTGTTGCGCCAGCGCCTGCGCTTTGCGCGCCAACTCACGTTTGACTTCTTCCGCATCCAACAGCAGATTTTCAGTTTGTGCAAGCACCTCCTGCTTTTGTTTCAGGTCAGCTGCGGCACTTTCTGTCTTCCGGCGCAAATGGGATAATTCTTCAATATCCGGCTGAATCATGGTATCCCGTTCCGCCAACAGCCGCACGCGGCGCGATTCAAGTTGCTGGAAGGTTTTTTCGGCATAAGCACGATGACTTCCTTCCAATTGCCCAGCCTGCTCAATCAACAGCAGGCTGTGCCGCGTTTCAGCTAATTTTTCCTGGCACATGCGAAAAGCGGAGTCGGCCACCGGTAATTTCTCATTTTCCATCTCGGCTTTTTGCTTGCCGGCCTCGCGAGCCAATTGCGCGTGTTCAAGCTCCCCGCTCCAATGGTTCAAGCTGTCACCCGCATCTTTCACCTGCTTTTCGTGGTGACCCAGTTGATTCCTCACCGCTCCAATTTGTTGCTCCATACGCTGGTGATTCTCGCGCAAATGTTGCATCTGCTGTTCAACATGCGCCACTTCAGCGTTGGCAGCATAAAGCTCACCCTGCGCCTGATGCAGGCTATCGCCAATAACATAATGCTGAGCGCGCTTATCTTCCAGGCGCTTTTCTGCGTCGCGGAGATTCGCAGTTTCAAATTCGAGGGTCGTTTGCAACGAGTGGAACTCTTTTTCCGCATTGGTACGCTGCAACGCAGCTTCCTGTTTGCGAGCCCACCAAAAAAGATTCTGAGCCATGTGCAACTGGGCTTTCATATCTTTGAACCGGCTGGCAGCCCTGGACTGTTCCTCCAAATGCAGTAACTGCTTTTTCAGTTCCTGGCAAATATCGCTCACGCGCAAAAGGTTTTCGCGCGTATCGGCCAGACGCAATTCGGTCTCGCGGCGGCGCTCGCGGTATTTAGAAATTCCGGCAGCCTCTTCCAGAAATACACGTAACTCCTCAGGCTTTGCCTCAATGATGCGAGAGATCATGCCCTGCTCGATTATGGCGTAGCCACGCCCGCCTATGCCGGTGCCGAGAAAAATATCGGCAATGTCACGGCGGCGCACATGAATATTATTGATGTGGTAGGTCGATTCGCCGTCCCGCTGCAATATCCGCTTGATGCAAATCTCCGCATAGCTCGACCACTGCCCTGCCGCCTTACCGAGATGGTTGTCAAATATTAACTCCACGCTGGCGCGTCCCACCGGTTTACGATTGGCGGAACCGTTGAAAATCACGTCTTGCATGGATTCCCCGCGTAACGCAGACGCCCGCGATTCGCCCAAAACCCAGCGCACCGCATCGATCACATTGGATTTGCCGCAGCCATTGGGGCCCACAACCCCGACCAGATCACCGGGAACAGAAATTTCGGTGGGATCGACAAAGGATTTGAAACCGGCTAGTTTGATATTGGAGAGACGCAATTTATCGTTCGCAACCAGTTATAATTGTGCAGCCCCCGGGGAGACAATCTAAAGTCATCCTGAAAGATGTACCTGGGAGCAGACCATTCTAACCGATTTGACCGAGATAAGAGAATGCCCAGTAGCCCCGCGAAAAAACTGGAAATCTTCCCGAACCCGACACCGGGACGGGACTACCATATTCACATGGAAATTCCGGAGTTTACCTGCCTGTGTCCAAAAACCGGGCAACCGGATTTTGCTACCTTGATCCTCGACTACATTCCGGACAAAAAGTGCATCGAGCTTAAGAGCCTCAAGTTATATATCTGGTCTTACCGTAACGAGGGCGCGTTCCATGAAGCCGTTACCAACCGCATTGTCGATGACCTGATTGCGGTCTTGAAGCCGAGATACCTTCGCCTTACCGCCAGGTTTTTCGTACGCGGCGGAATCTTCACCAATGTTGTCGTGGACCATCGCAAATCAGGTTGGAAATCCCTACCGGTAGTGGAACTGGGAAGATTTGAAGGGCAATCTACAATGCGTGAATGACTTTATCCGGGAACCTGCCTCGCTCACGCCGATCTTTTTATAATCAATTTACACGACATTCAAAAATACAAATCTATAGGATGCTCATGTTAATAGCCGGAAGTATGCGAATACAACGATCTGCGTTAATCCTGGCCGTCAGCATGGCGCTGATAACTGCAAATTTCACCGTCAGCGCAACTGAACCTGCGGTTCAACCAATTTCTCAACCTATACCGGAAGAAGCACTTGCGACATTCGATAACATCCCTGTCACGGATAGCGAGGCGATAGCATCCATTGCAGAAAGCGAAGTGGTAATATCTATCACGGAAAAGGATACTTCCGCCACTGACATATCCGCGCCGCCACCTGATCTATGGGAACGCATACGCAACGGCTTCGCCATGGCTGAAATGGATAGCAAGGAGGTGCGCAAAGGTGAGGATTTTTACGTCAGCCGTCCGGAATACGTGAAACGCATCATCGAACGCAGCAAACGCTACCTGTTCCATATAGTCGAAGAGGTTGAGCGCCGCCGCATGCCCGCCGAGATCGCGTTACTGCCCATTATTGAAAGTGCTTTCAATCCCAGGGCGTACTCCAGTAGCCACGCTTCTGGCATTTGGCAGTTCATTCCATCTACCGGCAAGAACTATGGCTTAAAGCAGAACTGGTGGCATGATGACCGGCGGGATATTATCGCTGCCACTAGCGCCGCGCTGGATTATTTACAAAACCTGTATAACATGTTTGGCGACTGGGAGTTGGTACTGGCTTCATATAACTGGGGCGAGGGCGCGGTGGGACGCTCGCTTATAAAAAACCGTAATAATGGGCTACCGGCGGATTTTCGCAATATCAGTCTACCGCCCGAAACCCAGAACTATGTTCCCCGGTTGATCGCAATAAAAAATATCATCTCTAATCCGGCAGCCTTCGGCGTTGAGCTTGAATCCGTACCCAACCAGCCCTATTTCGAGACAGTCGCAACAACTCGCCACATAGATGTAAAGCTGGCAGCAAAGCTCGCGGATATTTCCGTGGATGAATTCAAGGCGCTCAATCCCGCCCATAATCGGCCCGTCATCAATGTCAACGGATCTCGCACCCTGCTGTTCCCGGTGGATAAAGCAGAAACCTTTACGGCGAATCTGAAAAATCACGATAAGCCGCTGGTATCGTGGCAAGCCTATCAGGCAAAAAAAGGGGAGACCGCCGAAAAAATTTCGGGCCGGTATGGCATCAGCGTGCGGCAACTCAAAGAGGTCAACGATATTCGCGGGCTCAGCAAGATAACGCCGGGGCAGACTTTGCTGGTACCGCTTAACGGAAGCACCGATACCGAGGGTGCAGATATTTCGATTCTGAACAATAAACCTGCCGAACCGGGACTACCCGAACACAGTTTCGTCTATGCTGTCAGAAGTGGAGAAGCGCTGGCCGGCATCGCCTTGCGTCACGGTATTACCGTAACGCAAATCAAGTTATGGAATCGTGGCGTCGACCGTCTTCTTATCGGCCAGAAACTTATACTCAAGCATGGTTTATTTGGCAAAACGCCTCTCATTTCCTCCGAAAAAAAATCCGCGCCAGTGACGAAGCGCATGTGATATTAACAAATACCCAAAAACCAGGGCGGTCAAGTTCGCCATCGGTATCGTATACGAAACAGGGAATGACCGAACTCAAAGGATTTGAGCATGATGCTTCCGAATCAAAGCCTTGCGACTAATGTGCAGCCGACTTGGAAAATATTTGCAAGACGACTACACCAGTAATAATAAGTGTCAGCCCGATGACAGCGGGGCTATCGAGCGATTGCTCAAAAACAAGCCAGCCAATAAGAGTAACGAGCACAATACCGATGCCGGACCAGATAGCGTACGCAATCCCCACCGGCATTATACGCAAGGTCAATGATAAGAAAAAGAAAGCAATGGCGTAACCCGCTACTACTACAAGTGACGGCCATAGCTGCGAGAAGCCGTTGCTCGCCTTCAAGGCCGAGGTCGCCACAACCTCACTGACAATTGCAACGGAAAGAAAAAGCCACTGTTTCATTGCTGAGCTCCGGACTGGCGTCAAATAAAATTTTATAAAATCAATCTCTCCGACCAAATCACACACTGACTTGTGGCATCGGAGACATAGCTATTGCATTAATTTTGTGTTCCCAGTTTCTGTAATTTATCAAAAATTCGCAAGCAGATCGAACTCCGCCAGCAATAAATATAATCAAAATTATTAGGCAAAGACAGCGCCCACCTTGAGCATAGCTCGCTGCCAGGCGTTATACTGGGAACCATGGATCTCGGTTTCAATGTTTAGCGCATGCCCAACATCGTCGTTCGCGGTTATCCACCGCATGCTTTCAATACGCTAACCCGATATGGCCTCCATCCCGTGTTGGCTCGCGTTTATGCTGCCCGCGGGATTGAAGAGCCAGCTCAACTCGAAATGGAACTATCTCGACTGATTCCGTTTGAGCGCCTGGGGAATATTTCCAAAATGGCGGCACTCCTGGCGGATGCGATTCTTGCACGAAAGCGTCTTTTGATCGTAGCCGATTATGATTCAGACGGCGCCACGGCTTGTGCCGTTGCTATACGTGCGCTGAGAAAATTTGGTGCGATAGTAGACTACCTTGTTCCCAATCGATTCGAGTATGGTTATGGCCTAACGCCGGAAATCGTACGTGTTGCCGCCGCCACTGGAAGCCGGCCAGATATACTCATCACAGTTGACAATGGCATCGCCAGCGTTGAAGGCGTGGATGTAGCCAACGGTCTCGACATGCAAGTGTTTATCACCGATCATCACCTGCCGGGGGATAAACTGCCGGATGCCGCCGTTATTGTCAATCCCAATCAGCCCGATTGCGAGTTTCCGAGTAAACATCTTGCCGGGGTAGGCGTAATGTTTTACGTGATTCTGGCACTACGGGCGAAGTTGCGTGCTAAAGGATTATTTGCGCCTCCTCAAAAAGAACCCAATCTTGCGAGTCTGCTTGATTTAGTCGCACTTGGCACCGTAGCCGATGTGGTAAAACTCGATGACAACAATCGCATTCTGGTGCAGCAGGGCTTGCAACGCATCCGCCAGGGGCGTGGCTGTGCGGGCATTAATGCTTTGCTGCAAGTTGCACGGTGCGATTTCCGGCGCGTGTCTACATACGAACTGGGTTTCATGCTGGGGCCGAGATTGAATGCTGCGGGTCGGCTCGACGATATGTCGCTGGGCATTGAGTGCCTTATTACGGATAACGAATCTCGCGCCGCACAGATCGCTGCACAACTCGACGCGCTTAACCGCCAGCGCAGAGAAATCGAAGCGGAGATGCTGGATAGCGCGCTTATTATGCTGGAGACCGCTCTTTCCATCCCTCATTCGCAAAACTCATGCCAAAACTCCAGTCTCAATTATCCGAATACCCACAGCCTGACTCTATTCGACCCTGGTTGGCACCAAGGCGTGATCGGCATACTCGCATCACGCATGAAGGATAAATTTCACCGCCCTGTTATCGCATTTGCGCCTGGCAGCAATGGTGAAATAAAAGGTTCAGGTAGATCCATTCGGGGATTCCATTTGCGTGATTCATTGGATATCGTATCCAAGCGCTATCCGGGCCTGCTGCTCAAATTTGGTGGTCACGCGGCCGCCGCAGGACTGACCGTGCGCACCAGTGATTTCGAAAAATTTCGTAATGCTTTCGAACAAACCGCGCAAGCGCTGCTCACTCCGGCCGATCTTGCGCATATCATCGAAACGGATGGAGATCTGGACGAATCCGAAATGAATCTGGAATTGGCGCAGCATCTTACGTCACAGGTGTGGGGACAGGGTTTCTCCCAACCGGCGTTCAATGGCCGCTTCCGGGTAGAGCATCAGCGCGTAATCGGGGAAAAACATCTGAAACTGAAGCTGATGAAACAGGAAACACTAACGGAAGAGCACAGATTGACGAAATCCGGCTGCCTTTATGATGCCATATTATTCTTCCACAGTGCGCCTCTCCCAGAAGTGATAGATGCTGTCTATCGATTGCAGGTAAATGAGTTCAACGGCAACTCCACCTTGCAACTTTTCCTGGATCATTGGGTTCAATGCGATGCATGATGTTCGGTTATGTGACGCAGAATCACGTGGACACCTACGGAAGGACGCCAGTGTTTGCTAGAGCGCGCGACGGCGGCCTTTCGGAACGAGGTGCCCCAAAAGAGTCGAAACCCTGAGTGGACGATTCCCCTCACTACGAACCTGACAAAGCGGATCGCCTCTGGAGCCCTGCCATGGGCATCGTCTCATGAGGAGTTCAGTAAAATCGGGGCTCACTGCGTTCCCATCCTTGGCATCGTAGGCCAAGCTACAATCAGTGTCATGCGCCTTTTGATCCCCCCTGATTTACCAGCACCCGCTCTAGGGGGAACTCATTCAGTGACGCACTAACATATAATATCCATCTTTCTCTTAATGTGGAGCGATGGCATTTATTCTTCGCTACCCATCAACAATAGTATCCTCCGATGCCATTCAAGCTGACTATCCCTCCACCTGGCTCTACAATCCGATGCCCTCATTTTTGCGGCTCCGGCGACGCACTCGCTCTCGCGCAATTGGCGCAGCAAGCAAGACCCGTCACCATCATTGCGGCAAGTGCACTGGCCGCGCAAAGACTGCTTGAGGAAATACCTTTTTTTGCACCCGGGCTGAAAACCCACCTGCTACCGGATTGGGAAACACTACCTTACGACACTTTCTCACCTCACCAGGACCTGATTTCGGAACGCCTCGCCACGCTTTATCAGCTCATGAGCGGCGCCTGCGATATATTAATTGTGCCGGTCACCACCGCACTATATCGCATGCCGCCGCGAGAATATCTCGCCGCACATACTTTCTTTCTTAAACGTGGACAAACGCTCAATCTGAACGCACTGCGCAGCCAGATGAGCTTCGCGGGTTACGCTCACGTGACCCAGGTGCTGTCACCCGGGGAGTACAGTCTACGCGGTGGCCTGGTCGATCTGTTTCCCATGGGCAGCCCGCTGCCTTACCGCATCGATTTGCTGGATAACGAAATCGAAACGATCCGTACTTTTGACGTGGATACGCAGCGAAGCGTCTACCCTGTCAGCGAAATACGGTTATTGCCGGCGCGCGAATTTCCTTTCGATGAAGATGGCCGCAGTCGTTTTCGGGTCAATTTCCGCGAAAAATTCGAGGGCGATCCGTCAAGAAGCCGTATTTACAAGGATATAAGCAAAGGTGTCGCATCTGCAGGCATCGAATATTACTTGCCGTTATTTTTTGACCATACCGCGACGCTGTTCGACTACCTGCCACAGACTATGCTGCTATGCCTCCATCATGAGATCTATCCGGCAATAGAAAACTTTTGGCGCGATACGCAATCGCGCTATCAACTGCTACGCGGTGACAGTGACCGGCCACTACTGCCACCCGGAGAATTGTTTGTCACAACGGAGGCTTTTTTTGGTGCGCTAAAACCTTACCCGCGTGTCGAAATCCCATCCGAAACTCAAGATACAAAACTCGACGCTCAGAATCTTATCTGTCTGCTGCCACCCATCCAGATCGACCGCCGCGCTGATAATCCGGCAGAGAAACTTGCCATATTCATTCCGGAATTCGCCGCCAGATTCAAATCTCCTGGAGGTCGAACATTGCTACTGGCGGAAAGTCTCGGCAGAAGAGAATTAATCCTGGATCATCTGAAGCAATATGGACTATCCCCTGATGTTTGCGATAGCTTCGCGCAGTTTCTGGCAAGCACCACTCCTTTTATGCTCTGCGTTGCGCCGCTGCATAACGGGTTCATACTTTCTGGCGAAGGGATGGCCTTCATTACCGAAAGCGAACTCTACGCAAGACATTTGCATGGCCGCCGTGAACGTGATTCACGCAAAGCCACAGCGGTGGGCGATGCGATGCTGCGCGATCTTTCCGAAATCAAAACCGGTGATCCGGTAGTGCATGAACAACATGGCATTGGCCGTTACCTTGGGCTGATAAATATGGATGCAGGCGAAGGCGCAACTGAGTTTCTGTCGCTGGAATACGAAGGAGGAGACAAACTTTACGTGCCTGTCTCGCAACTGCATCTCATCGGACGTTACAGCGGAGCAGCACCCGAAGCCGCACCGCTGCATAAACTTGGCAGCGGCCAATGGGATAAGGCCAAGCGCAAGGCGATGCAGCAAGTACGCGATACCGCTGCTGAATTGCTCAATCTTTATGCTCAGCGTACTGCTCGTCTGGGCCGTGCATTCGGCTTGAAGCAACATGATTACGAGGCATTTGTCGAAGGCTTCGGCTTCGAGGAAACACCCGATCAAGCAGCGGCTATTGATGCAGTGATCGAGGATCTGACTTCAGGTAAGCCGATGGATCGATTAATCTGTGGCGACGTGGGTTTTGGCAAAACCGAAGTGGCATTGCGCGCGGCCTTCGTAGCTGTCGCCGATGGTGCGCAGGTGGCAGTACTGGTACCTACCACGCTGCTGGCCGAGCAACATTTCCAGAATTTTTCCGATCGTTTCAGTCTGATTGCAGACGAGTGGCCAATAAAAATTGCGGAGCTGTCACGTTTCCGTTCGGCCAAGGAGCAAACTCAGGCGCTGGCCGGACTGGCAAATGGGCAAATAGACATCGTCATCGGCACGCATAAACTGATCCAGAAAGGTTTAAAATTCAAGAATTTGGGCCTCGTCATTATTGATGAGGAACATCGCTTTGGTGTACGCCAAAAAGAACAACTGAAGAACCTGCGCGTCGAAGTGGATGTATTGACGCTTACTGCAACACCGATTCCCCGCACGCTTGCCATGTCGCTGGAAGGTCTGCGCGACTTCTCTGTAATTGCAACGGCGCCGCAACGGCGACTTGCGATCAAAACTTTTGTCAGCCGCTTTTCGGAGGGAGCCATCCGCGAGGCATGTCTGCGCGAGTTAAAACGGGGTGGGCAGATTTATTTTTTGCACAATGAGGTGGGCACTATTCAGCCTATGCATGATAAGCTCACCCTGCTATTGCCAGAGGCTCGCATACAGATTGCCCATGGACAAATGCGCGAATGCGAGCTGGAACACGTGATGAAGGATTTTTATCAGCAGCGTTCCAATCTGCTGCTTTGCACCACTATCATCGAGACCGGCATCGACGTTCCCACAGCCAACACCATCATCATCAATCGCGCGGACAGATTCGGCCTGGCCCAATTGCATCAGTTGCGGGGCCGCGTAGGCCGTTCGCATCACCAGGCATATGCATATCTCCTGGTGCCGGAGGAGGAGGCGCTTGGCACACAGGCCAGAAAGCGTCTCGAAGCCATTCAGGCAATGGAAGAACTGGGTGCGGGCTTTTATCTCGCCATGCACGATCTGGAAATCCGTGGCGCTGGCGAAGTGTTGGGCGAATCGCAAAGCGGCGAGATGCAGGAAATAGGCTTTAATCTCTATGCCACTATGCTGGATAGCGCCGTCCGATCATTGAAAGAGGGTAAGGAACCTGATATGCAACATCCCCTGGGAGTTGCTACGGAAATTAACTTGCATGTGCCCGCCCTGTTACCGGATGATTACTGCAACGATGTACATGAGCGGCTGGTATTGTACAAGCGCATGGCCAATTGCACGAACGATGATCAGCTGGATGACTTGCAGGGTGAGTTGATAGATCGCTTTGGTCTCTTACCTGATCCGGTCAGGACATTGCTGGACTCCCACCGTCTCCGTATCGCCGCAAAGCTTCTCGGTATTACACGCATAGAAGCCAGCACTGACTCCATTCAATTACAATTTATCCCCAATCCGCCAGTAAATGCGGCCAAGATCGTCGCGCTCATTCAGCGCAACCGTGAATACAAATTTTCCGGCCCCGACCGCTTGAAAATACAGGTGCAGATTGCCGGGGTAGGGGAACGGGTTATGCGAATAAAAAACTTGTTCACCGAATTGAATAAATAGAAAATCCAGTAAGATAATGCACGCAGGGAGCCCGGACCGGGGCTTGGTACCATACAGTTAAAATTTGTATCATTGCTCCTGCAGCTTTTGCTTTAAGTAAACACTTCCATGTTCAATTGTCACCTCCAGGATAATTATCCGGTGTTCGAGCATGACATGGCCGATAGTTTGTATTTTTTATCCAGAGAAATCTATCCAGATGGCGTGGTTGAAGAGTATTAAAAGCAAGATCATGGTCTTCGCCATCCTGGCCACGCTCATCCCGTCGCTGGGACTGGGTCTGCTGTCGTTCCGGCAGAATGAGGCCCAGATCGGTGATAATGTGACCCGTGAACTCCGCGCCCTGACAAGTTATGCAAACCGCGAAATAGAACTCTGGATCGATAAACGTATCCATGAAGTATACGTATCGTCCACGTCCAGCGCCGTCATCGATGGGTTATCGGCGGTTGTCCGGCCGCAGGCAAGCACGCGGGCAAACATGACCGCCAAACATCTGCAGGCTTTGGCTCATTATCTGCGTTCGGTACAGGAAAAGCTCGACACGATACGGGAATTGACGATAGTGAATGCCGCTGGGCAGGTTGTGGCCAGTAGTATGCAAGCTGCCGCTACCGTAATACTTCCAGATGAATGGCCACCGAACTCGCTTACGGAGGGCCTCGTGATCGTACCGCCCCATTGGGACCAGCAATACGCCAGCGCGACACTTAGCATTGCGGTTCCGGTATTGTCGTACGACAACTTAATAATGGGTGCGTTGGTGGCTGTGCTCGACCTGCATACCTTACAGCCTCATTTGAAAAGCGCAACAAAGTCACCGCAGGGGGACGTGCTCCTGCTTGATCCAGACGGCAGAATTCTTGTCAGCAGCCAGCCTGATGCAGACAAGCTGATGCAATTGGATGAATCATTGCTGCGGCAACTACGGGCACAACCCGGCGAGTCTCTGGTCTTTCGCGGAATGACACATCGCGAGGTCATAGGACTGGCCGATATGTCCGCAGAATTGCCGCTAACTATAGTGGCAGAACGTGATCGCGCTGAGGTTTACGGCACCTGGATAGCACTGCGTGATATGTTTCTGGCGCTGGTTGGAGCACTGGTTATGGTAGTGGCAGCAGTGGCCTTTCAGTTGGGCCGTTCGATTGTTGGGCCGTTGCAACGGCTTATCGGTGCAGCGGATCGCATTTCCGGTGGCGATCTTGAAGTCCGGCTGTCGGCAACGCGCGATGATGAACTCGGCCACCTTACGCTGGTATTCAACCAGATGGCCGACAGGCTGCGTCACGGCCACGCCGAAATTATGGCCGCGAATCAAGCGATGCAGCAACAGAATCAGGTGCTGGAGACGCTTTCCATCACAGATAGTCTTACAGGTCTGTACAACCGCAGCAAACTTGATGCGATCCTCAGCGATCAACTTGCGCGATTCAAACGCACTCAGCGGGCATTCACATTGTTAATGATGGATATCGACCACTTCAAGACGCTCAACGACACTTATGGCCACATTACCGGCGATGAGATCCTGGCAGCTGTGGCCCGAATACTCGTTCAATCGATCCGCGGTATTGACTATGCGGCGCGCTACGGCGGCGACGAATTCATTATTATTTTGGTTGAAACATCATCCGATCTGGCACTAAAAACGGCGGAGCGTATTCGCTCGCAGGTGGAAAACATGCGCTACAGCTCTCATGAATCGACCATCGCGGTAACTGTAAGTATCGGCATCGTGCAGTGTCAGCCGGACGACACGACTCCAACAGCAGCGTTCGCCCGCGCTGACAGTGCGCTTTATAAGGCAAAGCACGCTGGCCGCAATCGCGCCCATTGTGCTGACTAGTGTAGTATCTCGTTCTTGATAGAACTTAAAAAAGCTCCTAAATCCCCATGAATAGTGGCTCTCATATATTTCTATTAGAGTAACTCACTACACTAGTGGCTAGGGTTTACCCGTTTGCGCTTCCACCAATGTATTCAAAACCCATCCCGACCGCCCATCCGCTGTCTGAATCTGCAACCAGTCACCCCGATAGGCCTCTGCGGTTACTGTAGAATCTTTTTTTAATAAGCCGAGTATCGCCGCACTTTCACCTGGTTTCTGACGTAGATTGGCGTCGCTTCTGATGCGCAATGGAATAGGTACTTGAAACGGCACCGTTAAACGACGCGGATCCGATATCTTGAAAGTGCGGTTATTCTTTATCATGTCGATAAAACCACGTGCGTGCGCGGCATAATCCATGGCTGCGACATAGTTATCTTCTGCATAGGATGCGGCGGCGGCATTGAGGAGGCGTTGTGCCTGAGTTTGCACTGACTGCTCGGACTCTGCGAATTGGGATGACTTCAAGTTTTCCATGGCCACCTCAACTTCAGCGACAGTCGAGGCGGCGTCGGGCCGCGTGGCCAACCGCCGAAGCTTTACCTGGGCGCGGACGGCTTGGCTGGTAGTTTCTTGCAGCGCCTTGGCCTGATCCTGCTGCCGAACCTGTTGACTGCGAATTTGTACCTCGTTTTCTGCCAGCAGCTTTTGCAGGCGTTCAATTTCATGCTGCTGCACTTCCTTCTCCGCCAACAGTTTTTGCAAACGTTCGATTTCCTGCAACTCCTCCACGCAGAAATCCAGCAGTGTTGCCGGAATCTCAGGCGAGGGCGATTTCAGGAGAATACCGCATGCCGTGATATTCAGGCCCAGCAACGCCGCGATTACCCAGCATAATATTTGCCGTGCTTGAGCCTTGAGCAGACTGCATGGCTTATCCGACCGTATCAACAATCCCATCACTCCGTTATCTCCCGATACTGTGGTGCCACCATACTACAATGCATATTATTGTTCAGCTCAGGTTTTGCAGTTCAGCTTTATGTGATACACATCATTGTTTCCAGTGTTTGATTCAGAGGTAATCCAACTCGGCTAGTGTGGCGGCCTTGGACAGACGCGGAGCACGCGCTCAATCGCCTCTAATCACGCTATTCGGATGGTCAGTTTAGAGGAATGGCGATAAGACTCTACTAGCATTACCGATTTTTCCAATTTTTTGTGGGTACTACCCGGCTGGCTGCAAGTTTCGCACGCGCCCTCGCCTCGAAAATATCCGCACCGTTTGCCAGCGCCACACCCATGCGGCGATGAACAAATGATTCCGGTTTACCGAACAGACGCAAGTCGCTTTGTGGCACACGCAACGCCTCGTCCACCCCCCTAAACGCGATAGCGTGTTCTTCGAGTTGCCCGTAAATTACGGCGCTCGCGCCCGGCGCTCGCAAGCCGGTATTTACTGCCAAGCCAAGTATGGCACGCACATGCAGCTCAAACTCGTTCTGAAGCTGGCTGCACATCGTTACCATGCCGGTATCATGGGGACGCGGGCTGACCTCGCTGAACCACACGTCATCGCCTTTGACGAATAGCTCCACGCCGAAAATACCCAGACCTCCGAGGTTATCGGTAATTTTTTTGGCAATATTACGAGCGCGTTGCAATGCCAGTGGCGACATTGCCTGGGGTTGCCAGCTTTCCACATAGTCACCGTTAATCTGGATATGGCCAATGGGTTCGCAGAAGTGCGTTTCTGGTTCACCATCCACACTCATTGCGCGCAGGGTAAGCTGCGTTATCTCGTAATCGAAATGAATGAAACCCTCGACGATCACCCGCCTCTGATCCACCCTGCTCCCGCTTGCGGCATAATTCCACGCTGCCTCTATTTCTTCCGTGCCATCAATTTTTGATTGACCTTTACCAGAAGACGACATCACCGGTTTAACCATGCAAGGGTAGCCGATGCCATTTTCAATCGCCACACGCAATTCTTCCAGGCTACTGGCGAATGCATATGGCGAAGTTGGCAATTCCAGCGTTTCTGCCGCAAGACGGCGAATTCCTTCGCGATGCATGGTGAGTTTTGCGGCACGCGACGTAGGAATGACACGCGCCATTCCCAACCGTTCGATCTCTACCAGCATATCGGTATCGATCGCCTCGATCTCAGGTACGATGATTTGCGGCTGTTCATCTTCTATCAGTTTATGTAGCGCGACGCCATCCGTCATATTGATTACATGCGCGCGGTGCGCCACCTGATGACCCGGCGCATTGGGATACCGATCTACGGCGATGGTTTCTATGCCCAGGCGTTGCAATGCAATAATGACCTCTTTCCCAAGTTCACCGCTGCCGAGCAGCATGACTTTAGTAGCGGAGGGACTGCATGGAGTACCGATAATGAGCTGTTTATTCATAGTTTACCTGCTTCAGCAATTCCATTGCGGAAGGGTTATGACAGCAATTATACATTCCTGCCATGATGGCATTCCTGGAAATGCGGTTATCTCTTCCAGGCCACCACAAAACGGTTCGTTTGACAGGCAG
>JBDTKY010000201.1:0-4397 GCA_039935055.1 Nitrosospira sp. | reverse complement strand
CGAAACCGCGAGTTGCCGATCAGGACAATGTCGCAGGTATGACCCGTATCAATCCATTTGTAGATGACCGGGGTTATATGATCAATGTCGTTATAATGACGGAGAAAAAAAAGAGCTTTCATGTCCGTATTCTAGAAAGGGTGCATATCCTTCGCCGGAGACGCATCCAGATTCAGCAATAGTATGCTTTACAGAGCATAGGGCATGTGATGGAACAAAGTAAAAATTACTTCAACTGCTCATATAGCAAATTCAATATGCGGCCGGAAATATCGGATTTTTCTGGCCCTCCATCGTAGTTGAGCACCTTGACTTCGGTACCTGCTCCTGCCTCGTTAAGCTGGATGCGGTATTGATCCGGTTTATCCCCGGCATCGTCTCGCCAGAAGAGAAGTTTCGAGAGAATCCCGCCCCCTCCTCCAGCGCCGCTATCCGCATCAGGGTGGATATAGCGCACGAAGTAAATACCCTGGGAACGATCACGATCCTGGACGGTAAAGCCTATGCGGTCAAGCGCCAATCCCACACGGCGCCATGAGCGGTCGAATGGTTCATTCACGGTCAGTATTCCACCCTTTTCACGATTGATGCGGGCACGCTCCTGGACATTGCCGGGACTGGCCAATGTTGTCCTTGCACGCGCTTCCTCCACGCCAAAACGCATCATCAGGCGGGCGAGCATTTCAGCTTCCAGATCCGGATCAGCGGGCCGCGGCTGCCAGATTGTGCGCATATTGCCTTCTATCACTTCATCCATGCCGCGATGACTGATATAAATTTCGGTGGTATCGTTTTCCCCCCGTTCCAGACGGGTACGAAACTTGTCGCGCTCGGCGCTTGAGTATAAAGTATCCAAAACTTTGGAAAGCGCGCTACGAATTAAATCCTGCGGAATCTTGGCACGGTTTTCCGCCCAGTCAGTTTCCATCACGCCGGCCTCCGGCGTTTCTATCTTGATGAGGAAACCCAATTCGTGCCAGAACTCTTTTACGACCGGCCATATCTCTTCCGGTTCACCTTTTACCACCAGCCAGCGCTGAGTGCCCGAGCGCTCCATGCGCACACCGGCCTCATCCGGTGTGGCGGGTAAAATAGAGGTACTGCTCGTGCCAGACTGCTTATTGCGATCTTTATCATAAGCGGAAAAAGTCGCGCTTCCTGTAGGGCTGATATCAGGAACAGCATAACGCTCATCCGAACCGGGAGCGGTCAAATCCGGCGGTATCTCCAGCGGCGGAAGTTTACCCGCCGACTTGTAATCGATTTTCTTACCTTCCGGCAGCAAGTGGCAGCCTGCCATCACCACCAACAGGCATAGCGCAACCGCTGCCCGCCATCTCATGTGTAACACCCAACTCCTGTAAATCGTAAATTAAGATCATTCATTTATTATGGCTATCCCAGCCTGTTCCATCGCTTCTTTGACAATTTGATGATATTGATACGACAATGGTGTCAAAGGCAGACGCAGGCTGGCGCCTATCAGGCCCATTTTCGCGACCGCCCATTTTACCGGAATAGGATTGGCTTCAACGAACAAGTCCGAATGCAGCCTCGACAGCTTGCCATTGGCAGCGCGTGCGGCAGCGAGATCTCCCGCGAATGCCGCAATGCCCATTTCGTGCATCAGCCTTGGCGCGACATTGGCTGTAACCGAAATAACCCCGTCGGCACCCAGCAATAACAGCGCCAGGCTACTCGCATCATCTCCGCTATAAACGGAGAAATCTTGCGGGGCCCGGCACAATAGATCAAAGCCGCGCCCCATATCACCGGTGGCATCCTTGATGCCGACAATGTTGGGAATCTGCGCAAGCCGCAGCACCGTATCATTGCTTATATCCGCCACCGTCCTGCCGGGCACATTGTATAAAATCTGCGGAATATCCACCGCCTCCGCAATGGCCCGGAAGTGCCGATATAAACCTTCCTGAGTCGGCTTATTGTAGTAAGGAACCACTGACAGGCTCGCATCCGCGCCAGCATCCTTTGCGTAAACAGACAGATCAATGGCTTCCCGCGTGGAATTCGCGCCTGTGCCGGCGATTACCGGCACACGTCCGGCAGCACGCTCCACCGCAGCGCTAATCAGCAGCCGATGCTCGTCGAAATCCACTGTTGGAGACTCGCCGGTAGTGCCGACCACCACGATGCCGTCGGTTCCCTCCGTCACATGAAAATCGATAAGAGCACGAAAGCGATCCAGGTCCAGTCCGCCTTCTTCGTGCATCGGCGTAACAATAGCAACCAGGCTACCTTTCATTACGACACTACGCATGACAATCTATCCCGGAGGAAAGCGACATTTTACCTGAATCTCGCAGTTCCCAAGAATTTTCGCCCTGCCACCCTTGCGCACCGGGCATATCGTGTCCGCATTATTCAGCTGATACCGGAATCCTCACATTCTTCGCAACCCTTTTTCCGCACATGCTCATACCTTCGAAAATGCCATCACACCATTTTTGCAATCCACTGCGATGGTATCGTTGGGGCCAAAGCGGCCTTCGAGTATTTCCTTTGCCAGCGGGTTTTCGATTTGTGCCTGGATTGCGCGCTTCAATGGGCGTGCACCGAAAACCGGATCGAAACCCGCTTGGGCAAGCTCTGCCAGTGCAGTATCCGTTACTTCCAGATGCATCTGGAGTTTTGCCAGCCGCGCTTCCAGGTATTGCAATTGTATCCGTGCTATCGATTGGATATGCTTCTCATCCAGCGCGTGGAAGACGACCACTTCGTCGATGCGATTAATGAATTCGGGACGGAAATAGGTTTTTACTTCGCCCATCACCGCCAGCTTGATGACTTGATAATCATCCCCCGCCATTTGCTGGATCATCTGGGAACCGAGATTGGAAGTCATGACAATAACAGTATTCTTGAAATCCACGGTACGTCCCTGTCCATCAGTCATGCGTCCATCATCAAGCACCTGCAGCAGAACATTGAATACATCAGGATGCGCCTTCTCAACCTCATCCAGCAAAATCACCGAATAGGGTTTTCTGCGCACCGCTTCGGTAAGATGGCCGCCTTCCTCATAGCCGACATAGCCGGGCGGTGCGCCGATCAAGCGCGCAACCGAGTGTCTTTCCATAAACTCGGACATGTCGATGCGAATCAGATGATCCTCGGAATCAAACAGAAAACCCGCCAGCGCCTTGCATAGCTCCGTCTTGCCCACGCCGGTTGGCCCGAGAAACAAAAAAGAACCATAAGGGCGGTTGGGATCGGAAAGCCCGGCCCGCGAGCGGCGGATAGCATCGGATACCAGGCGGACCGCTTCATCCTGCCCGACCACCCGCTCATGCAATTTTTGCTCCATGTGCAGGAGTTTTTCACGTTCGCCCTGCATCATCTTGGAAACGGGGATTCCCGTCGCGCGCGAGACCACTTCGGCGATTTCTTCCGCACCCACCTGCGTGCGAAGCAATTTCGGCCTGCTCTCCGCGCCGCTTTGTCCAGCCATTTCGCTCTGGCGCTGCTGGCTGTTAAGTTGGGACTGCAATTGGGTTTCCAGCTGCGGAATGCGGCCATACTGTAATTCCGAAACTTTCTGCCAGTCTCCCTTGCGGGTTGCCGCTTCTATTTCCAGCTTGACCTTCTCCATCTCCTCCTTGATGTGCTGAGAGCCCTGCACTTGCGATTTCTCCGCCTTCCAGATTTCTTCCAGATCGGCGTACTCACGCTCCAGTTTCGTTATTTCATCTTCCAGCAAACTCAAGCGCTTCTGTGAAGCCTCGTCTTTTTCCTTCCTGATCGCCTCGCGTTCAATTTTGAGCTGGATAAGACGCCGGTCGAGCCTGTCCATCGACTCCGGCTTGGAGTCAATTTCCATGCGAATCCGCGCCGCCGCCTCATCGATCAGGTCAATGGCCTTGTCGGGCAGGAACCGGTCTGTTATGTAACGGTGAGACAACTCAGCAGCGGCCACAATGGCTGGGTCAGTGATATCGACGCCGTGATGCACCTCATATTTTTCCTGTAGGCCGCGCAGAATGGCAATGGTGGCTTCCACTGTAGGTTCATCCACCAACACTTTCTGGAAACGCCGCTCCAGCGCCGCATCCTTCTCGATGTACTTTCGATATTCGTTCAGTGTAGTTGCGCCCACACAATGCAACTCGCCACGGGCTAGCGCGGGTTTGAGCATATTTCCCGCATCAATAGCGCCTTCCGCCTTGCCCGCCCCCACCATCGTATGAAGTTCGTCAATAAAAACAATAACACTGCCTTCGGCTTGCGCGATCTCTTTCAAAACAGATTTCAGGCGTTCCTCGAATTCGCCACGGTACTTGGCTCCAGCCAGCAATGCAGCCATATCGAGCGAAAGCACTCGTTTGTTCTTTAGGGTTTCCGGCACCTCACCGTTGATTATTCGCTGTGCCAGGCCTTCC
>JBDTKY010000200.1:0-3578 GCA_039935055.1 Nitrosospira sp. | reverse complement strand
TTGGAGCCAGATCGTTGCGTGCAAGCATGGCTGCCTGGCTCTCACGGCGTTATGGCGTGCCTGCCATGGATCCCGACACGCAGATCATGCCCGTAAACGGTAGCCGGGAGGCACTATTTTCTGTTGCCCAGGCAATGATTGATTCGTCTCTTTCACACTCGGCAGTAGTGTGCCCCAATCCGTTTTACCAGATATATGAAGGCGCAGCTTTGCTGGCCGGTGCCACACCTTATTTTTTAAATACTCTGCCGGAGAATGATTTCACGCTCGACTACGCGCAATTGCCGGATGATATCTGGTCTCGCACGCAACTGGCATACGTCTGCTCACCCGGAAATCCCACCGGCAGAGTGATGTCGATGGATGAGTGGCAGCGATTATTCGAGCTTTCCGACCGGTATGGATTCATCATCGCCGCGGACGAGTGTTACTCTGAAATTTATTTCGACGAAACCACGCCCCCGCTCGGCGCCCTGGAAGCTGCTCATCGTCTCGGACGCGGCGGTTTCCCACGGCTGCTGGTATTCAGCAGCTTGTCGAAAAGATCCAATGTGCCAGGTATGCGTTCAGGTTTTGTCGCGGGCGACGCGGCGATACTGGAAAAATTTCTGCTCTACCGCACCTACCACGGCAGCGCAATGAACCCGGCTGTGCAATCGGCAAGCGAAGCGGCGTGGAATGACGAACTTCACGTTATCGAAAACCGCCGCCTGTACCGGGAAAAATTCGCCGCGGTCACCGAGTCGCTGGCGAGAGCCTTGCAAGTTTCCATGCCGGATGCGGCCTTTTATCTATGGATAAAAACCCCGGTTAGCGATATCGAATTCACCCGGCAGCTTTATCGCGATTATAATGTAACGGTTTTACCCGGCAGTTATCTGGCCCGCTATGCGCATGGGATTAACCCCGGTGAAAATTTCATTCGTGCTGCCCTGGTTGCACCGCTGGCGGAATGTGTTGAAGCAGCCGGACGGATAAAAATGCTGATATCCAGTTTACAGCATGCCGGCAAATCCGAATTGGCAAGAATATCCCATTGAAATAAAGAAAATCAAGGAAAACCATGGATCAACTCCAAAGTACCATTGAAGAAGCGTTCGAACGCCGTGCCGAAATTACTCCACGTAATGTCGAGGCCAGACTCAAGGAATCCGTTGCGCAGGTACTCGATATGCTCGACAGCGGCAAACTGCGGGTAGCGGAAAAGATTGACGGCCAGTGGAACACGCATCAATGGATAAAAAAAGCGGTGTTGCTTTCCTTTCGCATAGAAGACAACAGCTTCATCAAGGGTGGCTTTTCCAACTATTTCGATAAGGTGCCGTCCAAATTCGCGGATTACAGCTCCAAGGATTTCCGCAACGGCGGCTTCCGCGTCGTGCCACCTGCAGCGGTGCGCAAAGGATCGTTTATCGCTTGCAACGTTGTACTGATGCCCTCCTATGTCAACATCGGCGCGTATGTGGATGAAGGCACCATGGTTGATACGTGGGCCACGGTCGGCTCCTGCGCCCAGATCGGCAAAAATGTGCATCTGTCCGGCGGGGTAGGCATAGGCGGCGTGCTCGAACCGGTGCAGGCCAATCCCACTATCATTGAAGACAACTGCTTTATCGGCGCACGTTCGGAAGTCGTCGAGGGCGTGATTGTCGGAGAAAATTCGGTAATTTCAATGGGCGTATACATTGGCCAAAGCACCAAGATTTATAACCGCGAAACCGGTGAAACAAGCTATGGCCGTATTCCGCCGGGATCGGTAGTGGTTTCGGGTAACTTGCCATCCGCCGACGGGAAATACAGCCTTTATTGCGCGATCATCGTTAAACAGGTGGATGCCAAAACCCGTGCAAAAACCGGCATCAATGAGCTTTTGCGCGGAATTTAGACATTCTTCGATTTCCAGAAAATATCCCATGCACAATGACACACTGGCTCTTGCACAAGCGCTGATCGCCTGCCGCTCGCTCACGCCATTCGATAACGGTTGCCAGGAGATCCTGATCAACCGCCTGCAAAAAATCGGTTTCGATATTGAAAGAATCCGCTGCGGCGAAGTGGATAATTTGTGGGCGCGGCGCGGAACGAGCGCACCACTGGTGTGTTTTGCCGGTCATACCGATGTCGTGCCAACCGGCCCGCTGGAGCAATGGGACAGCGACCCTTTCAAGCCGGAAATCCGCGATGACAGGCTCTACGGCCGGGGGGCGGCTGACATGAAAGGATCAATCGCGGCATTCATCACCGCAATTGAAGCTTTCGTCGCCGAACACCCCGGCCATGGCGGATCGATTGCACTGCTCATTACCTCGGATGAGGAGGGTATTGCCATAGACGGCACCGTCAAGGTAGTGGAAGCACTCAAAGCACGTAATGAACCGATCGATTATTGCATCGTCGGCGAGCCCACCTGTGTCGACGCGCTTGGCGACACGATCAAGAACGGCAGGCGCGGCTCCCTGTCCGGAACGTTGACCGTGAAGGGCATACAAGGCCATATCGCTTATCCCCATCTGGCAAAAAATCCCATCCATCTCGCCGCCCCCGCTATCGCCGAACTGGCACAAGCCAAGTGGGACGAAGGCAACGAATATTTTCCACCCACCACCTGGCAGATTTCCAACATCAACGGTGGCACCGGCGCCACCAATGTCATTCCCGGCGAAGTAATGATGCTATTCAATTTCCGTTTTTCCACCGCCAGTACGGTCGAATCGCTAAAAGCCAGAGTGCATGAAATCCTCGATCGGCAAAACATCGATTACGACTTGCGCTGGGAGCTCTCCGGCAAGCCCTACCTCACCCCCAGGGGCAACCTGGTGGAAGCAATAAGTGACGCGATTAAAACCGTGACGGGAATCGAACCGCAGCTTTCCACTTCCGGGGGAACTTCCGACGGACGTTTCATTGCCGATATCTGCTCGCAAGTGGTGGAAATGGGGCCGCGCAACGCAACCATCCACAAAATCAACGAATATGTCGAAGTAAAGGATCTGGAACAGTTGCCGGAAATTTACCGGCTGGCGCTGGAAAATTTGCTGCCGAGCTAATTCCAGCCCCACCATGCTTTCCCGGCAACGGGAAATCCGGTGTTTCCAAGAGTTAAAGGCGCCTCCACACCCATTGGGCGGCTGGAGCGAAGCTCGACCTGCCGGGTATGGCTTACAGGCCTGCATTCTATGAACGCACCAAACTGAAATGCGCTTAGGTATTCATGTACAGCGAAGCCAAAACCCAACTCCATACGCTCCGCGATCTGCTGCGCTTTGCAGTAAGCCGCTTTAACGAAGCCGGTCTTTTTTTTGGTCATGGCTCAGCCTCGGCATACGACGAAGCGGTCTATCTCATCCTTCACACTCTGCATCTGCCGCTCGACCAGCTCGAACCGTTTCTCGATGCGCGCCTCATCACGGCTGAACTGGAGCAGATGTTGCGCATCATTGAGCGCCGCGCAGTAGAAAAAATTCCCGCTGCTTATCTCACCAAAGAAGCCTGGCTGGGAGATTTCAGTTTTTATGTGGACGAGCGCGTGATCGTACCGCGCTCTTTCATCGCCGAATTGCTGCACGAACGGCTCGTGC
>JBDTKY010000199.1:0-2388 GCA_039935055.1 Nitrosospira sp. | reverse complement strand
CCTTAACTCCGCTTGACCGGCAGATGCTGGACTGGTTTGCATCAACCGGAAAGCCGGTACATGTCCTGCTCACCAAATCGGATAAGCTTAGCAGGCAGCAGACCGGGAAAATTCTAAAAAACGTGCTGCTTTTTTTACGCGAAACTTATCCGCAATGCAGCGTACAATTATTTTCCAGTATGACCAAGGAGGGGGTCGAAGAGGCCACTGCCTTGCTGGGCACATGGTTTGGATTAGATACGAATTTGATACAGGAACTAAATTCTGCGCAAAATCAGAATAAACCGAAAATAAAAAACCCCCGGTTAAAGGGGAATAAAACCGGGGGCAAACTACCTTAATAGGGATTAAGGTACCCGCTCAGGGAGGAAAAGCGGGAGACAATCAAACACCGTCTGTCAATAAGATAGAAAATCTGCGTACAAGTTCCCAATTTTTAATTTTTTATCAAATTTATTCTTTTTAGGTCGTTAATCATGTCAGCTTTCGGTCAGTTTCCACAGAAAAGAATGCGTCGCATGCGCCGTGACGAGTTTTCCCGCCGCCTGATGCGGGAGACTCATTTGCATTCAGACGATCTCATTTATCCGGTGTTCGTACTCGACGGCGAGAAACGCGAAGAAACGGTATCCTCAATGCCAGGAGTAGTACGGCAGAGTCTGGATTTGCTAATGTATCGAGCGGAAAAATGCCTGCAACTCGGCATACCCGCAATGGCTATTTTTCCCGTTATCGAGCCCAGTCTGAAGGATCTCACTGCCGCCGAGGCCTTCAACCCAGCGGGGCTTGTACCTCATGCAGTCAGTGAGCTAAAGAAACGCTTTCCTGAGCTGGGTGTTATCACTGACGTTGCGCTTGATCCCTACACCAGTCATGGTCAGGATGGGCTGATCGATGCCAATGGATATGTAATGAACGAGGAAACCGTGAAAGTATTGGCACAGCAGGCGGTGACGCATGCCCAAGCCGGTGCTGACGTGGTTGCGCCATCGGACATGATGGACGGGCGCATCGGCGCGATCCGATCCGCGCTTGAGAGCCAAAAATGCATTCACACCCGCATTCTCGCTTACTCTGCGAAATATGCTTCCGGTTTTTATGGCCCTTTTCGTGATGCGGTGGGCTCGGCTGTCAACCTGGGCACAGGAAATAAATATACCTATCAGATGGACCCGGCCAATTCAGACGAGGCGCTATGGGAAGTAGGGCTGGATTTGGAAGAAGGTGCTGATATGGTGATGGTGAAGCCCGGCATGCCTTATCTCGATATCGTCCGGCGAGTAAAGGACCGGTTCGGCGCACCTACATTTGTCTACCAGGTCAGTGGAGAGTACGCCATGCTCAAGGCTGCTGTGCAAAACGGCTGGCTGGACGAAAAAACTTGTGTTCTTGAATCACTGCTTGCTTTCAAGAGAGCGGGTGCCGATGGCATTTTAACTTATTACGCACTGGATGCGGCGGAGTGGCTAAATCAGGAAAAATAGTCGAATGCAGCGTGTCGCAATGCCCGGTTTAATGCGATAAAAATTCCTTTATTACCTCCTCTGCCGACTTGATCGCCTCGTCGGCTTTATTGTCCGCTTCGGGCGGTAACTGCTCCTGAAGAAAATATTCGGTCATTGTCCCGTCTGCTTCGCGCAAGCCGGTTTCTGGATTGATTTTGGCCGTGGTGATGACTGGCGGGGGCGTATAAACCGCCATTGGAACGCCTTTCAATGCTTTTCCCATATAACTCATCCATATCGGCAGGGCCGCGTGGCCCCCGGTTTCATTATTACCCAAGGGTTTGGGGTTGTCGAAGCCAATCCACGAGATAGCGACCAGGTCGGCCTGATATCCACAAAACCACGCGTCGACGTGATTGTTGGTAGTACCTGTTTTCCCAGCCAGATCCGTGCGGCCCAACTGTTTTGCTTTGGTCGCGGTGCCTCGCTGGATTACATCCTGCATCATGCTGGTCATAAGAAAAGCATTGCGCGGATCTATGATCTGTTTTGCCTGTTCCGCTGCTCGCGCCGGCTGTGATTGCTCCAGTATTTTGCCTTTCGCATCCTCTATGCGCTTGATGAAATAAGGGGATACGCGAAAACCTCCATTGGCGAACGCCGCATAACCCACCGCCATCTGCATCGGTGTAACGGACCCCGCGCCTAATGCCATAGGCAGATAGGGAGGATGCTGTTTGGGATCGAAACCAAAGCGGGCGACGTAATCCTGTGCATATTGGACGCCGATTGCCTGGAGAATACGAATCGACACCAGATTCTTGGATTTGGCAAGCCCTTCACGCATGCGTAATGGACCATCGAAATTACCGTCAAAATTTCTCGGTTCCCAATCCTCGCTCCCGGTTTCCGCGGCGGTAAAAAAGAGCGGCGCATCATTGAT
>JBDTKY010000198.1:0-20617 GCA_039935055.1 Nitrosospira sp. | reverse complement strand
TTTGGTTGTGGAACAAAGATTCCGCATAATGTGGCTGGAATGTTTGGTGTCATGGAAGGAGCGTCCAGCGATTTACGCACCGGTCTACCTCGACAAATGATCGAAATTCACGAAGCGATGCGCTTACTTGTTTTAATTGAAGCGAAAACTTCCGTTCTGGAACAAATCTATGGTCGCCAGGAAAGTCTGCGTGAACTGATCGGGGGCGGCTGGGTGCATCTGGGCGTTAAAGATCCTGACAGCGGTGAAATTTTCATCTTTGAACGCGGCATTGGTTTTGTTCCCTGGCAAGCAGAAGAAAGCTACTTGCCATCCTACGAAAAATCAGCAGATTACTACCGAAATCAAACCCTGCCGTTACCGCCTGTACTAATCAGGCAGCCGGAATTACTGGAGGCTTAAGATCATGGATGCTTTAGCCGTGTTAATTCCTCTGTTTCCGCTGATCGCTGCAACCGTTATCGGCGTCGGTCATCTATTTGGGATGCTTGATGGCGAAGCCAGTGAAACCATGACAGCCCGCATTGCCGTCTGGACTATTACATTATCATGCCTGCTGGCTTTGACTTTACTTGGCGCTGATTTGCTGGATAAAAATGCCGGCTCATTCGTTATCGGTCAATGGTTGGACAGCGGCAACTTGAACATTCAGGTAACTTTTATCACTACCGGGTTCAGTGTGTTATTGGCAGCCCTTTTTGCTATCCTGTTATTTATCATCATCCGTTTTTCCATTAATTACTTGCATAGAGAAGCAGGTTTTCACCGGTTCTTTTTTCTCCTGAGTCTGTTTGCTTCGGCAATGCTGTTTCTAGTATTGTCGGGTAATGCAATCGGCACTTTTATAGGCTGGGAAATCGCCGGGCTCTGCTCTTATTTATTAATCGCTTACGCTTATGATCGTCCCGTAGCCGCCTTTAATGCAACGCGTGTGTTTGTCACTAATCGTATTGGCGATGCTGGCTTTATTCTGGGTATGGGGCTTAGTTATACCTGGGCCAACGGTCTCGACTGGTCCCAGATTAACGCTTTGTCGACACAACTGACTAGCGGGCAGGCAAGCGCAATCACATTTTGCTTTGCGGTGGCAGCATTTGCAAAATCGGCGCAGATACCTTTTGCTCCCTGGCTAGCCCGGGCGGCTGAAGGACCTACCCCATCCAGCGCGGGATTTTACGGTGCGATTATGGTACATGCCGGAGTTTATCTCATACTTCTGTTACAGCCGATTTTTGAACGAGCGCCGCTCATAATGGCTTTGGTCGCAGTCGTGGGATTATTAACGGCCGTATATGGTTTCGTCGTAGGACTAACCCAGACTGATGTCAAGAGCTCATTGTTTTTTTCCACGACAGGGCAATTGGGCCTGATGTTTCTGGAATGTGGACTGGGCTTCTGGCAATTGGCAAGCTGGCATCTTTGTGCTCACGCCGTGGTCCGCGGTTATCAGGTTCTCACCGCGCCATCGCTCATGCATTATATCCTCGGTAATCCAATCAAGCCCGTTGAAAGGGAAATCGCCGGTTTACGCTGGGTATATGTCGCATCCTTACAGCGTTTCTGGCTGGATCAGATCACCGACTGGGCATTGGTAAAACCAGTACGCCGGCTGGCTCATGATCTGGCTTATTTTGATGATCACGTCATTGATCGCGCCATGGGAATTCCCCTACCCTCACTTCGCACGATATCCACGCTGGCACAGATGGAAAAGCGGAAAATTGCTACACGGCAGTCTTTGTACTCTTCATTGGGAGTTGCCGGCAATCTGACGCAACCGGGAAAACAAAGAATTGCCGTGCAGCAGGAAACCCAGAATGACGATTTTGCTCGTGGCAGCGGGTTTGCAGGGGATCTCACGCAGCGGATCACTGCGATTTTGTACTGGTTCGAAGATCGCCTGGTAATACGTGGCATCGGCGAAGACATGATTGACTACGGCCGCCAGCTTGGGTTTGCCGCCAATAAGATTGAGCGGCTGTTGCTCAATCCCGGCTACCTTGCATTGTTTGTATCAATAATATTATTGGTTGCGCTGTGAGGTTCTGATGATTACCAACGTCTCTTTCTGGTCGGAATCAATAGCGTTTCCCCTCCTGACCACACTGACTCTTGTTCCGCTGGCGGCTATGTTCGCGGTCCTGTTTTCACGTTCCACGATTGTCGCAATGAGCTTTGGCTTTGCCGGAACGCTGCTCAATTTATTTCTGAGCTTTTATCTGTTGTCGGTGTTTGACCCGGAAAAAGCCGGGGTTCAACTAGCCGAGCAAGCGCGTTTTCTCGACTTTACCTATTACAGTGTCGGCGTTGATGGCCTGAATATTCTGTTTATTGCGCTCACAGCATTTTTAGCGTTGCTGATTCTGGTTTATAAAGCAATTACCCGGCGAACAGTCGACTGGAAATTCGTGGCATGCTTGCTTGGGTATGAAGCCATCCTCATGGGTGCCTTTACCGCTCTGAATGTCATGCAGTTCTGGTTCTGGAGTTTTCTCGAACTGCTACCGGTAATCTTATTAACGATCCACGGCGGCACCGGGCAAAGAAAGCGATGGGTAATCACTCACTTGGTTCAATACTGGGGCTGGGGTCTGCTAATGACATTAACCGGCTTTCTGTTGTTGGGCTTTGGATTAATGGATTCAGGTCATGCCCTGAGTTTTGACTGGTCTACGCTGAAACAAAACAAGGCTTTTTTACAAAACGAAACATTGATTTTCATCCTGCTGTTTTGCGGCTTTGCCATACGCATGCCCCTCTTTCCATTCCATGGCTGGCTGCCCGTTTTGGCGGAACGAGGCACGGTAGCCAGTGCAATCATCTTGCTGGTGGGCTTGAAGCTAGGCGTCTATGCGACCGCCCGTTTCGTCATGCCTCTGGTTACAGAGGCTGCTGAACATTGGTCCGGGTTCGTGGTCACGCTGGGCCTGATCAGTATTTTTTATGGAGCGCTGCTGGCATTGATGCAAATCAACATCCGCAGGCTGCTGGCTTTCTCTGCCATCAGCCATATGGGGATGCTGGTTATCGGTATTTTCTGCTTTAATGAGCATGGATTGAATGGCGCGATATTTCTTTCAGTGGCTTGGGGCCTGGCATCGGCAGGGATGCTGTTCAGCATCGGCCTGGTTTATGAGCGTACTCACACGGCGTTTACCCCTCGTCTAGGCGGGCTGTTTGATACCAATATCAGCATAGCGCTGCTCTTTTTTATTAGCGCGCTTAGCACCATGGTCATGCCCGGCACACCGGGATTCGATGCGGCCCACCTGCTTATTGAAGGCACCATTGAAGAATATGGCTGGCTGGTCGCCATCGCGATTTTGGTGGGTAACGTGCTGGCTGCCGCCTTCCTGCTGCTGGCTTTTCAGCAAATATTCATGACAGGTTCAAAACGAGCCATACTACCGTTCAGGAATACTCAATATGTGGCCAAAATGGAACCTGTTATCGCTATAACGATTTGTTCGTTGCTCATCGGCACCGGCTTTAACACGGAACCCTGGCTAAACTTCATAGAAAGAGATCCGACCGGAATGAGCGCGTATTATCACAAATATCGCGACGAACATTCTAACGAAGTGCCGGTCAAATTCGACGGTGACGGTGCTGTAAAGGGTACCCAGCATGATTGAACAAAATGTACCGATATTAAGCATTGTTATCGCGCTACCGGTGTTGGGCGCTATCGCAATTGGAGCTATCCAAAGCATCGGTTTGGCTAAAAGGGTTGCGTTATTAATCGCTGGTCTCGAGCTTATCGCCACGCTGGTTGTTGTCCAATGGTTTGACTCTGCCAATGGTGATTTTCAACTGGTTGAAAGGCATGCCTGGATCCCGAGCCTGAATATTGACTTCCTGATAGGAATCGACGGTATTTCGGTGTTGTTTTTACCGATGTCGGCATTACTAACACTGGTCGTCATTATTGCTTCATGGAACTCGGTTCAGCATCTGACCCGTTTTCATTTCGCCCTGCTACTTATTATGGAAGGCGGCACCATGGGTGTATTTGTCGCCCTGGATATGATGCTGTTCTTCCTGTTCTGGGAATTGATATTACCCCCCATTTTCTTCCTGATCGGTTTATGGGGCGCGGGTCCGCAACGCCGCGGCGCAGCAATGAAATATATGCTGTATATGTTATTTAGCGGTGTGCCATTATTATTTGCTCTCATCATGCTGGGAGTCAATCATGCCATGCAAACGGGTGGCAGTATTCCACATGATCTATCGTTCAGCTTCCCCGTACTGTTAAAGACCCACATATCGAATGACCTGCAAGTCATTATCTTTTTGCTCTTACTTACAGGTTTTGCGGTCAAGGCCCCTTTAGCTCCATTTCATACCTGGTTGCCCACTACCGCCGTGGAAGGGCCAACACAACTGACCGCATTGTTAATCGGCTTGAAACTGGGAGCATTCGGCATATTGCGTTTCGCCATGCCCCTAACGCCCCATGCGTCCGTTGAATATGCCTGGATACTGGGTATTTTTGGTGCGGTTACCTTTATTTACGCTGCCATGATTGCATTGCAACAAACTAATTTGCGCCGCCTGTTGGCTTACGCCAGCATCAGCCATGTGGGTCTGGTGATAGTCGGTATTGCGGCTCTCAATATGCAAGGTATTCAGGGAGCAATTTTTCAATTGCTCAATTTTTCCATGATTGCAAGCTGTCTGATGCTGATTGCTGGCTTCATTCAGCATCGCATTGGCAGTACTGAAATTATCCATCTAGGCGGTTTAGCGAAAGTAATGCCCCGCTTGACCAGTTTTTTCTTTTTATTTGCCATAGCCAGCATGGGTATACCGGGAACCAGTGGTTTCCCGGCGGAATTGCTTCTGATTATTGGGGCGTTAAACGCACATCCCGGTTTGGGCGTTGCTGCCCTATTGGGTGCTATTCTGGGTGCAGCTTATATGCTGTCCTTTATGCGCCGCACATTTTTTGGACCAGTGGTAAATACTAGATTAAGCCAAATACAGGATCTGCGCGCCCGTGAGTTTGGTCTATTATGCATACCAGCGCTATTGGTGTTGTTCTTTGGATTCTTTCCCGATCTGGTTCTGGATATCAATAAAATAGCTGCTGAGTCCTGGTTAAGCCGGTTGATCCAGTAATTGCGTGCATAGGCATGCATGCAAATCTCATCGCTTGCCGGAATTGCCTGAATTTATAGCAATTCCGGCTTTATGGCCAACAATCACTCAGAATGAAGCGGCTATCTGGCTGCGATCACCCTCAGTCAAATTATCGTTTACGGTTTCCAGCGTCCGTGAGTGCCAGTCAAGTACAGCGGTACGGACGAACATCTTTTCAGCCAGCGCGGGGTACTCTCTGCTCAGCACTTCTGCGGCGAAACGAGCCAGAAAAAGAGATTTCAACTCGGCACGCGCTCGATCCATACCAATCTCCATGTAGGGAACCGAAGCCAGCAGCAGGAAGCCATCATCAGGAATCCGTCCGCTGCGCATGTTAGCCTGAATAATACCCCCGGCCTTGCCGATAGGCACGTCGAGATTCGGACTGTACGGCCCGATGATCAGGGCCAGGTTGGGCGTATGCAAGAAATCAAAACCCCGGCCCAGACAGATCATCCACTCGCGGTGTTCAATCTCCAGATGCCGCTCTTGTCGCTGCAACTGTTCGCGTACCCGTTCAATAGTTTCAAGATTGCCCAGCAGCAATGGCAACAGATCGGCCCGCATCTGCGGCGGCATATCCGGCAGCAGGGCAGCAAGACGTGGCTCCAGAGTTGCCTTATCGTCCGGCGTGAGCAGCGAGAGATCGAGTTTTTCTCCGGTGGAACCATGTACGATTATCGTGTCCTCATCAGTTTCGATACCACAGATGAGGGGATAGATGGTGCTGTGCCCTGTTCCAAAGATCTGTTCCATCTGGCGGCGGATGACTTGCGTATGAGCCATGGCCGCCTCGGTGTCGTAGTTAAAACCGGCACAGCCACGGTGCGGGTCGCCTTTTGAAAAATGATAAGTAACCAGAAACAGCACACGCCTGCCGGTACTTACCCAATGTTCGACATGATGCGCGAGCACCTCGCCCAAATGCGGCCAACCCAGATCGAACGCACCGCCAAGATTCCTGAAAGGCATCAGGATCCCCGTTGGTGTATTCGTCATCACTGGCAGATTGATACGGCCATCCATGCACTTCAGTACGGCAATCGCGGTCGGATGTTCGGCGAGATAACGCTCGCGTGCCAGCCACGCTTCAGGGCTTCGAAAAGTCGCGCCATGGCGGTCGGCAAGATTGAATAGCCAGTCTATACGTTTTTCTATGGGTAAACGGGTAACATTAGTGTACATACTGTCGACTCCAGTCATTTTGCGTTGGAAATAAAAATATTAACATATTAAGCCTGAAGAATTTGTGAAGACCCAACAGGGACTTAATAGGGACTTCATGGAAATGTGATGTGGAAGGTCGCACCTTTTCCCGGCGTACTTTCAACATCGATGACCCAGCCATAATGATCGCAGATGCGTTTGACGATGGCGAGACCGATGCCCAAACCTTCGCCTTGTGCAGATCCTCGAAAAAAGCGCTCATATAAAAGCGGCATATAGAAGGGCTCGATCCCGATGCCGGAATCGGAGATCGAGATCCGGTTCTGATTGAAGTTTACCCGTATGAAACCACGCTCGGTGTATTGCACTGCATTACGGAGCAAATTCACCAGAGCGGTATGCAGTGCTTGGCGATTTAGGGTTAAAACAGCTTTCGGCTCCACGGCAACTTCGAAAATAAGACGCTTGCGATAGATTTCGCTGCAGACGGGTTCCACAGCATCGTAGACACATTCTGCGAGCGCAACCGGCTCCATGATACCCAGGGCCTGTTCCCGAGCGAGGAATAGCAAGGCCTGTAATTGCTCACCCATACGCGTTGCCGCGGCTTCGATCATTCCCACGCGAACGCGCGCCCTTTCCGACAGGTTTGGCTCGGTTGCCAGAAGCTCGCAACTCGTCAGGATGGTAGTAATTGGAGTACGCAGCTCGTGGCTTACATTTGCGGTAAATTCCTGTTCACGCCGCAACATGCGTGTGATACGGTTCTGGTAGTCGTCCAACGCATGGGCAAGTTGCGCAACCTCTTCATCTTGCCCCGGTTGTATCATTGTGGCGCCCTGAACATCACCGGGCGCAAGATGCCTGACCCTCTCGGCCAAGTCGGTGACTTGTTTGACCAGCAGACCCGCTAGCAGATACCCCACTACAAGCGCGACTCCGACCACTGAAAGAAGGGACAGTACGATAAGCAGCCTCAGTTCCTGCTGCCGCTGGTCGTGGAGCCCGATTTCATAGGCAACGAGGAATTTGACACCATCAACGTGCCGCACTGCGACACGAACCTCCTCCGGTCCACGAAACACCTTGTGACGCCTGTAGTCAAGCCGCTGCAGATACTGGGGTAAGTGGGCTTCCTCGGCGGCATTATGAACAATATATTTTTCGAGGTTGGATCCGACCTGCGGTACAAAATCAGCACTTTCGCGATAGCGCTGAAGGAGATAATCCATCTCGGTTTCGATGATCTGCTCGATATGCGCTTCCTCGATATCGTCAGAAGCAATATAAAGGCTGATACCAAGCGTTCCGACGACAACTATGCAGAATACCGCAAATGCCAGCGCAACACGCAGGCGGAGTCCACGCTTAAACCCGGGCACGAGAAATCAGGCGATAACCGAGTCCATGAACTGTCTCGATCGGATCGTAACCACCCGCCCGGGTCAGCGCGCGGCGCAGTTCGTGCATATGGCTGCGCAAAGTATCGCTGGTTCCTTGCGCATCTCCCCAGACTTCCGATTCCAATTCCCTGCGGCTGAATACGCGGCCCGGTTCGCCCATCATGAGCGCCAACAGGCGAATGCATTTCGGCGGCAATTTTACGGCCGCGCCAGAAAAAAGGACTGACAGCGTTTTTGGATCGAATGAGAGATCATCGCTTTCCAGCGTGCGGCTGGTAACTTTCCCTCCGTGCCGTTTGTGCATCGCAACCAGGCGTGCCTCGACCTCTTTCAGCGCGAACGGCTTGACCAGATAGTCGTCCGCCCCGCAGTCAAAACCTTTCAGCTTGTCCGCTAGCGTATCGCGCGCTGTCAGCATCAGCACGGGCGTGTCGAGATTCGCTTCCTGGCGAAGCTTTCGGCAAAGCGTGATACCGTCCATACCTGGCAAGCCAAGATCGAGCAGAATACCGTCAAATCGCTGCGTAACCGCGAGATGAAGACCGGTAATGCCGTCAGCGGCAGCGTCGACACTATGGCCACGAGCCTCCAGGAAATCGTAAAGGTTAGTGGCAATCGCCGGATCGTCTTCAATAATAAGTATGTGCACAGGAAGGTCCTACCAAAAATTATAAGATAACGAAAGCTCAACCAAACTGTTTCATGCCTTTTTTATTCGCAGGATAATTTCTTTGGCCACTGCGTGAGTCACCACGGAATCACCACCCCAGTCATCACATTTCGCTACCAATAAAAAAACTACGCAAATTATCGCGAGGCTTCTGAAATACCAGCGCTAATAAATTAGCACGTTCTGATGGATGCGTCGTTGTAGTTTAAACCTTTTATATTTATAAAAACTAGTGCTGGTGATATTTTCGGCTGATACTATGGACCGCTTCCACCAGCGTCAGCGCACTCTCCGGCGGGGTAAACTGAGAAATGCCATGGCCCAGATTGAACACGTGACCATGGCCGTTGCCGTAGCCCGCAATAATTTTCTCCACTTCCGCAGTGATGACTTCCGGTGCAGCAAACAGCACAGCGGGGTCAAGGTTCCCTTGCAGCGCGACTTTATGACCGACGCGCCGTCGTGCCTCAGCAATATCTACGGTCCAGTCGAGCCCCACCGCATCACAGCCGCTGTCAGCGATACGCTCCAGCCACAACCCGCCACCCTTCGTAAAAACAATGTTGGGGACGCGCCCGCCACCATGCTCACGCGTGAGTCCGGCCAGTATCTGGCTAATATAACGCAAGGAAAATTCCTGATATGCAGCGTCCGATAATGCTCCACCCCAGGTATCAAAAATCATCACTACCTGAGCGCCGGATTCGATCTGCGCATTCAGATAGGCGGTTACTGCCTGTGCGTTGATATCGAGGATGTGATGCAGCAAATCGGGCCGCTGGTATAACATGGTTTTGATTTGACGAAAATCGGTGCCGCCGCAACCTTCCACCATATAACAGGCGAGCGTGAAGGGGCTGCCGGAAAAACCGATCAGCGGAACCCGATTATCCAGTGTCTTCCGAATTTGTGAAACCGCATCCATAACGTAACGTAAATGCACTGCGGGATCAGGTACCGTAAGTGCGCGAATTTCCCATTCCTCGCGTAAAGGCCGCTCGAATTTGGGACCTTCCCCATCGGAGAAATAGAGGCCCAGCCCCATTGCATCAGGAATGGTCAGAATGTCCGAAAACAATATCGCGGCATCCAGCGGAAACCTCGCCAGTGGCTGCATCGTGACTTCAGTGGCAAAATCGGGATTTTTGCACAACGCAAGAAAATTACCGGCTCGAGCACGGGTCTGGTTATATTCCGCCAAATAGCGTCCGGCCTGACGCATCAGCCACACAGGTGTGTACTCGGTAGGTTGCCGCAGCAGTGCTCGTAGCAGGGTATCGTTTTTCAGTTTCGTCATCAATCCTACTTAATCGTGGAATTCAACAGGAAGCATCCCTTGTATCGCTTTCCCAAACTACCGATATTACCAGCGATTGGCTTCCGGGTACATTATCCTGATGAATTCCATGGATATTGACGATCAATGACATCGGCACCCGATGTTGCTGCATGCAATGAAATATATCATTCACTCAGCTCTCCTCGATGGCGAATAACCGCCTGTATTCCCGAATGGCGTAGCGATCGGTCATACCGGCGATGTAGTCAGCAATTGCCTGATGCTTTTCCGTGGCGTATTTTGCCTGATACACCGGTGGAAGGAGCTGGATATCGGAACGGAACGCGTTAAATAACATTTCAATGGTGTGATGCGCTTTGGCGCTCATGCGCGCCACCTGGTAGTGCCGATAAAGGTTGTCGCGCAGGAATTTCTTCAATTCCTGCTGCTCCTGCAGTATTTTTTCGCTGAAACCGACCAGGACGGGTGCCGCCCGCACCGCGGACAAGCCATCCAGACGCGCATCGGCGATATTGATTGCGCTTTGCTTGATCAGATCCGCCACCAACGTATTGATCATGCGCCGCACGGTCTCATGAATCAACCGCCGCCCCAGGATTTCAGGGTACTCTTTTTTTGCCATTGCCATATGCCGGGAAAATAATCCGATCTCTTCAAGCTGCTGCTGCGTGACGAGACCGGAGCGTAAACCATCATCCACATCATGATTATTGTAGGCGATTTCATCGGCAAGATTGGCAAGCTGCGCTTCCAGCGAGGGCCGCTGGTTTGAAAAAAAACGTTCTCCCACATCTCCAAGCTTTCGGGCATTTTTCTTCGCACAATGTTTGAGTATGCCTTCGCGCGTTTCAAAGCATAGGTTCAAGCCATTAAATGCGCCATAGCGCTCTTCCAGCACATCTACCACACGCAGGGATTGCAAATTGTGCTCAAAACCGCCGTAATCTTTCATGCAAGCATTCAGTGCATCCTGCCCCGCATGACCGAATGGTGTATGACCCAAATCGTGCGCCAAAGCGATAGCTTCAACCAGGTCTTCGTTGAGACGTAAATTTCGGGCGACCGAGCGGCCGATTTGTGCCACTTCCAAACTGTGCGTCAAGCGCGTACGGAACAGATCGCCTTCGTGATTGACGAAAACCTGGGTCTTGTATTCAAGCCGGCGGAATGCGGTGGAGTGGATGATGCGATCACGGTCGCGCTGGAATGCCGTACGTCCGGAGGAGGATTCTTCCCCGATACGGCGCCCGCGCGAGTTTGCCGGCGATACCGCATAAGGCGCCAACTCATGCATCGGCGGTGCATTCCCGGAGCGTCTCGATGAGCACCTCCGTGGGAACATCGGAATGGACCACGGCCTCACCAATACGTTTGAGCAGAATAAAACGCATTCTTCCCCCTTCCACTTTCTTGTCCAATCCCATCAAGTGCAAGTATTTATCCGGACCAAGATTGGGGACGGCAACGGGAAGACCGGCCTGTATGTATAGCTTGCGGATCCGTTCTACGTCAGCCACGCTGATCATGTGCATGCGCTGTGAGAGTTCTGCCGCCAGTACCGTACCTGCCGCCACTGCTTCACCGTGCAGCCACACGCCATAACCTATTCCGTTTTCAATTGCATGGCCAAAGGTATGTCCAAGATTGAGTAATGCCCGAACACCCCGTTCGCGCTCATCGGCTTCCACAACTTCCGCCTTATTCCTGCAGCTTCGGTGTATTGCTTCGATCAGCACATTGGAATCCCGTGCAACAAGCTTAGCCAGGTTCTCCTCGATCCACTCCAGGAAAGGACGATCCCGAATGAGACCATACTTGATGATCTCGGCGATGCCCGCACACAACTCTCTCTGAGGCAGAGTATCGAGTGTTGTACTATCCGCCAATACTACTCGGGGTTGATAAAAAGCACCGATCATATTCTTGCCGAGCGGATGGTTGATACCTGTCTTGCCGCCAACCGAAGAGTCAACTTGCGCCAGCAGCGTGGTCGGAATTTGAATAAAAGGCACGCCGCGCAAATATGTTGCGGCAGCGAATCCCGCCAAATCACCGATAACTCCGCCACCAAGGGCGATAATGGGGGTACTACGTTCACAGCGGAGTGTCAGCAGCGCATCGAAAATGAGGTTCAGCGTCTGCCAGTTCTTGTGCTCCTCACCATCAGGGAGAATGATTGGGACCGGCGCGATGCCATGACTCTCCAGCGCGCCACACAGCATTCCCATATAAAGCGGCGCTACCGTGGTGTTGGATACAATTGCAGCCCGCTTCCGTGGCAAATGGTCCAGAATAAGTCCGGCATGGCTCAAAATGCCGCTACCGATATGTATCGGATAGCTGCGCTCACTCGGTGACCGGGTAAGACCTACCGTAATGGTTTGCATGTTTTCTTTTCTATTGACCTCGGAGCACAATCGCAATTTTCTGAACTTGCCCGAGAGTAGCTGATGATCGGCACGCTATATTTTGCAGAAACTTCATGGAGAGGTGGCAAACGATTTTTACGGCTTTACCACCACCAGTATCACCGCGGCAAACAGAATCACCACTGGAATCTCGTTGAACCAACGATAGTAAACATGACCATGCCGGTTGCGATCATACTTGAATTCGGCAAGCAGTTTGCCGCAGTAAAGGTGGTATGCTATTAGCATTACTACCCAAACGAGCTTGGCATGCAGCCAACCGCCGGAAATCCCATAACCCAGCCAGAGCCACAGGCCGAAAAGGATAGTCAACACGGCGCTTGGAGTCATGATGCCATAGAATAGTTTGCGTTCCATCACCTTAAAACGCTCGATGCCGATTGCATCCGTGCTCATGGCATGATAAACGAACAGACGTGGTAGATAAAACAGCCCGGCGAACCACGTCACCATAAAAATTATGTGTAGAGATTTTATCCAGAGCATCTGATTATTTTAATGGACTATTCATCAAACGCCGCAGCGCCAGCGGCATACATGAGGAAACCAATAATACTATAGCCGGTCAGCATCGGCAGATGAATTAAATTCCTTTGGAAAGACTTGTCTCCCGCTTCGAAGCGTAAGGAACGAATTCTCAGCGTACGGGTCAAATTATAATTGGCTGGTGGCAAGGCGATATGCCTGCAATAAAGATGAAGCTTGGACTTAAACGCGTATACGAGCCACCCTTACTCCTGGACGGAATACGCGTCCTCGTCGATCGGCTATGGCCGCGCGGACTTTCGAAGACCGATGCCAGAATCGATTTCTGGACTAAGAAAATAGCGCCCTCGAATACGCTGCGTCACTGGTATCAGCACGAGTTGGAGAAATGACCCGAATTCCGGCGCAGATACCTGGAAGAACTGAAGAACAATGATGCGGCCATACAGGAACTGATCGCAAAACTTAAGGTCGAAAACGCTACGCTTCTTTATGGTTCCAAAGTGCTCAACTACGATAACGCCGTGGTATTGAAGGAGTATCTGAAAACATTCAGTAAGAAGAACGGCGCACTACGCTACATGGCGACAACCTCTATGTCGGGCTCTATCGACCTCAACATATTCTGAATACCTCTAAGCGTCCCTGATATTGAACTCGGGCAAGTGCCGCAGGCACCCTGGTAGTGTACGCTCAGCTTGTTACCTTCAAGACCGAGCACGTGGAGATCACCCCCGTCATTTTGCAGGTAGGGACGTATCTCTTCATCAAGCATCTCATTGATTGTTTCAAGGCGCTGCTGATCCTCGGGACTCAAACCGGCAATGGCAGTGCTTGCCTCGGCTACAGCGGCGGCCGACTGTGCGCTTGCCGCTGGAGCGGCGCGGATCGGGTCGGCAACTTCGCGGGCCAGATCCTGCCAGTCAGCGCCACCGTCCTGCGTGATCGTGATCCAGCGATCGACATAAAACACATTGGTCACATGATCGATATCGAACAGCGCCGCGGCCAACAGATCATCCTTCGCCTGCTCGGCATTATCGTATGAATGCGTCACTCCCCAAGTCAGCGGCTCCTTGAGAATGAATTTCAACGCGTTCCGATTTGGCGTACCCTCTATTTCCGATATTTTAGGCATTTTTTCCTTGTCCTTCTCCTTATCTTCGTATCAGGTCACGCATCACCGATCGCGGCGTGCATGGGGTCCTCTTCAGCCTCTGTCGACGTCGTGGTCACCGAGTTAAGCGCCGCCTGCAATGTATGCCACGGCAGAATCGCACATTTGACGCGTGTCGGAAGATCCCGCACCCCGGCAAAAACCGTGAGTCGCCCGAGATGATGATGGCTATCAAGATTGAGCTGGCCGATCGCCATATCGCGAAACTCCTGAATCAATGTTTCGGCATCGGTGCGCGTTTTGCCTTTGACGACAGCGGTCATCATGGAGGCTGATGCCTTGCAGATGGCGCATGACTCACCATGGAATGCGATACTATCGATGCGCTCCCCGTCGAGATTAAGCGCGATATCAAGGTGGTCGCCGCATAGCGGGTTATGACCAACCGCGTGGTGACTTGCCTTGTCCAGCGTACCGTAATTGCGAGGTTTCTTGTTGTGATCGAGGATAACCTCTTGATAGAGCGATTTCGATTTCGTATTCATCATGTAAAAATCTTTTGTACAGTGCGGAGACCCGCGATAAATATATCGACCTCGGCCATCGTATTATAAAATGCAAAAGAGGCCCGTGTCGTTGCCGGCACCTTGAGACGCAGCATCACTGGCTGCACGCAATGATGCCCCGTACGTACCGCGACTCCTTCCTGATTCAAAAGCGTGCCGATATCATGCGGATGCACGCCCTTAACCTCAAACGATAGCACTGCGGTTTTGATTGCCGCGGTACCAATAATGCGCACACCCGGCACACGGCTTATCTGTTCGGTCGCATAGTTGAGCAGCTCAAGTTCTTGCGCGGCAATCGCATCCATGCCGATTGCCAACAGATAATCAACCGCTGCACCAAGTCCAATCGCTGCAGCAATTGGGGGGGTACCGGCCTCAAATTTGTGCGGAATAGTATTGTAAGTCGTTTTTTCGAACGTCACCGACAAAATCATATCGCCGCCGCCTTTGAATGGCTGCATGCGCTCGAGCAGATTCGCCTTGCCATAAAGAACGCCAATGCCGGTCGGGCCGCAAAGCTTGTGCCCGGAAAAGGTATAGAAATCGCAGTCGAGATCCTGCACATCGACTCTCATGTGCGGTACCGCCTGCGCACCATCGATCAGCACCGGGACACCACGCGCATGCGCGAACGCAATCATGGATTTAATCGGATTGATGGTACCGAGCGCGTTCGACACATGCATCACGCCGACGAATTTCGTGCGCTCATTAAACAGCTTCTCATACTCGTCGACCAGAAGCTCACCCGCATCGTTAATTGGAACGACACGGATTCTTGCGCCTTTCTCTTCCGCCAGCATCTGCCAGGGTACGATGTTCGAATGGTGCTCAAGCGTGGTCAGAATGATTTCGTCACCCGCGCCGATGAACTTACGGCCATAGCCGTGCATCACCAAATTGATCGCATCCGTGGTGCCGCTGGTGAAGATGACTTCCCTATCTTCGCGCGCGTTGATAAAACGCTGCAGTTTGCGGCGCGATTCCTCGTATTCGGCGGTAGCCGTTTCTGACAAATAATGCACACCACGATTGATATTGGCATGTTGCGTGGTCTGATAACGCACCAGACGGTCGATCACTGGCTGCGGCATCTGGCTGGATGCCGCATTGTCGAGATAGACCAGCGGCTTGCCGTCGACCTGGAGCTTTAAGATCGGAAAATCAGCGCGGACATGCTCTATATCGAATATCGAGGCAAATTGCGGTTCCAAAACAGACTCTACAAGTTTCATGGTTCAGCTTCTCTGAGTTTGCTCAAGCACCGTTTGTTCAAGCCGGTGTTTGAGCGACGCAACGGATATACGATCGATGATTTCAGCACCGAATGCATAAGTCAATAAATTGCGCGCCGTGATCTCGGATAATCCACGGCTCTTGAGATAAAACACTTCCTCGTTATCGAGTTGACCAACGGTTGCCCCGTGAGCACATTTCACGTCATCCGCAAAAATTTCCAGCTGCGGCTTGGTATCGACCCGTGCCTTGGCATTCAGCAACAAGTTGCGGCTCGACTGCGAAGAATCCGTGCGCTGTGCACCCGGACGTACCATGATCTTTCCGTTAAACACCGCGTGCGCAGCACCGTCAACAATACATTTATGTGACTGCCAGCTTGTACCATGCGGTTTTGCGTGGTCGATGCAGGTATGCGTATCAGCGAGCTGGCGTCCGGTGATCAATGCTAGTCCGTCAATGGTGCACTCAACCCCCTCGGCAGCAAGCAGCGCGTTCAGGTTATAGCGCGAAATACGCGCACCAAGGGCGACGCTGACTGATCGATAGCGGCTTGCGTGCGCCAGTGACACTGCGCAACTTGCAATGTGAAATGCCTCTGTGCTGTCGCGCTGAATTCGGATGTGGTTAACCTGAGCATTATCGGCAAGCGCGATTTCCGTCACCGCATTCGTTACATAAGCTTCTTTCTGCAACGAAACATAATCCTCGATGACCGTTACCGCACTGCCGGATTCGGCAATCAACAGACAGCGCGGATGGCTTGCCGTCTCCTTTTGCGTCGCGATGAACAGCAGATGTACCGGCTTATCAACTGCTGCATTGCGCGGCGCGATGATCAGTGCTCCGTCATGCAGAAACGCTGTATTAAGCGCGGTAAACACATTGTCCTCGAACGCGGCATAGCGGCCGAGATGTGGCTCTATTGCAGCTGCGTTCGCAGCTACCGCGGATGGCAGATTCGTAACTATCAAACCTGCGTCTTCGACACCATTCGGCTGCGTGGACAACTCCGGCGCGTAGGCGCCATCGACGAACACGAGCCGGGTTGCTGCTTCTTCAATATAAAAATGTTCGACGTCGGCAATCTGCAATGACGATACAGCATGCAACGGCTGAAATGACAGTTTGGCAAGTGGAGAAATATCGGTAAAACGCCATTCCTCGTCGCGCGTGGTCGGTACTTTCAGTGTACCAACACGATCGACCGCATTGGCCCGCAACTGGTTAAGCCATGCCAAGGGGGTTAATGGCAGTTGCGGCCGCCCTTGAAGCAGGCTTTCGAGATAGCTGTTGCCGGTAACCATACTCACGCTCATGCTCCAGCTGCGGCGCGTTGTTCGACGCCCACCCAATCGTAGCCACGTGACTCAAGATCAAGCGCAAGCTCTTTGCCGCCAGTCTTGATGATGCGGCCAGACTCCATTACGTGCACGTAATCCGGCACGATATAGTTAAGCAGACGCTGATAATGCGTCACCAATATAATTGCATTGTCCTTGTTGGCAAGCTGGTTCACGCCGCTTGTGACAATCCTGAGCGCATCAATATCAAGACCGGAGTCTGTCTCGTCGAGAATTGCCAGCCGTGGCTCAAGCAGCGCCATCTGCAATATTTCGTTTCTTTTTTTCTCTCCACCGGAGAAACCTTCATTGACGCCACGATCGAGAAAATCCGGATTCATTTCAAGCAATTTCATTTTCTCGTGCACAAAGTCCTCAAACTCAAGCGGGTCAAGTTCCTCTTTCCCACGCTGCGCCTGCACTGTGTTGTAAGCAAGGCGCAAGAAATGACTGTTAGCGACGCCGGGTATTTCGATCGGATACTGAAAAGCCAGAAATACGCCGGCGCGTGCACGTTCCTCTGGCTCGAGATCAAACAGATTGTTGCCTTCGAATGTTACTGAACCGCCAGTGACCTTATAAGCGTTGTGACCAGCGAGTACCTTTGCGAACGTGCTTTTGCCCGAACCGTTCGTTCCCATAATTGCATGAACTTCACCACTTCTAACGGTCAGATCAATACCTTTGAGTATCTCGATGCCATTAACGGTCGCCCGCAGTCCGCGCACTTCAAGTAGCGTTTTGCTGTCCTGATAAATCATCCGACGCTCCCTTCGAGCTTGAAGCCTAGCAGCTTGGTCGCTTCAACCGCAAACTCCATCGGCAGCTGTTGAAATACATCCTTGCAGAATCCATTAATAATCATCGATACCGCCTCCTCGTTGCCGATGCCACGTTGCGCAAAGTAGAACAACTGATCTTCACCGATCTTTGACGTCGATGCTTCATGCTCGACTTTGGCGCTGTGGTTGCGAACCTGAATGTAGGGAAAGGTATTCGCCGCACATTGGTCGCCAATCAGCATCGAGTCACATTGCGAATAATTGCGCGCACCGGCGGCGGTAGGCGCAATTCTGACGAGCCCACGATAGCTGTTATTGGAATGACCCGCTGAAATCCCTTTGCTGACGATGGTGCTGCGAGTATTTTTGCCGATGTGAATCATCTTGGTGCCGGTGTCGGCCTGCTGATAATTGTTGGTGACCGCTACGGAATAGAATTCACCGACCGAATTATCGCCCTGCAGCACGCAGGAAGGGTACTTCCAGGTAATTGCCGAACCCGTTTCAACCTGGGTCCACGAAACGCGGGAATTAACGCCTTTGGCCAAGCCACGCTTGGTGACAAAATTGTAGATACCGCCCAGACCGTTCTCGTCACCTGCATACCAGTTCTGCACCGTTGAGTATTTGATGTCGGCGTTGTCGAGCGCAACCAGTTCGACTACCGCCGCATGCAATTGGTTGGTGTCAAACTTGGGTGCAGTACAACCTTCAAGGTATGAGACCGACGCCCCTTCTTCCGCGATAATCAAAGTACGCTCGAACTGCCCCGATTCCTCGGTATTGATACGAAAGTAGGTTGACAGATCCATCGGGCATTTGACGCCTTTAGGAATGAAGCAGAATGTACCGTCGGTAAAGACTGCCGAATTGAGCGCCGCATAATAATTGTCACCCACTGGCACTACAGTGCCAAGATACTGTTTCACCAGATCGGGATGCACCTGGACGGCTTCCGAAATCGAACAGAAAGTTATGCCGACCTCGGCAAGCTTCTGTTTGTACGTGGTCGCCACCGATACGCTGTCGAAAATCACGTCGACAGCGACGCCGGCGAGAGTAGCTCGCTCATGCATCGGCACCCCGAGTTTTTCGAAGGTACGCAGCAACTCGGGATCGACCTCGTCCATGCTGCTCAATTTCTGCTTCGGCTTCGGTGCTGAGTAGTAGCTGATCGCCTGAAAATCGATCTTCGGATATTTAACGTTCGGCCATTTTGGTTCCTCCATCTTCAGCCATTGCTGATAGGCCTTGAGCCGAAACTCAAGCAACCACGCAGGTTCATTTTTCTTGCCCGAAATAAGACGAATAGTGTCTTCACTGAGCCCTCTTGGTGCAACATCGGACTCGATTTCGGTAACAAAGCCGTGCTTATAGGGCTGATTGACCAGGTTTTGTAATACTGCACTCATTAGATTTACTCCAATATCATTTACGTGAAAGATGACCTTCGAATCCGTTGTCCAAATTCTTTTGCCCCTTCACTCCCGCCGGACCCTTGTGTCCGCCTGTCTTTTTATGCCCCGGGACCGGAACACATCGTCTGGACAGCTAAACCTGGGCAGGTTCCTTCAGACTGAAGCTTTCGCCGCACCCGCACATGTTGTCGACGTTAGGATTGTCGAACCTGAATGACTCATTAAGAGCATCCTTGACAAAATCAACGCGCGAACCGTCGAGCACAGGCAGGCTGCTGGCATCGATTACCACACTGGCGTCACCCGACTCGAACATCTGATCGCCCTCAAGAATTTCATCTGCGTAATCAAATGTATAAGCAAAACCTGAACAACCGACCTTCTTCACACCGATGCGCAAGGCCAGCCCTTTACCACGCTTTGCAAGCTGCTTCCGGATCTGTTTCGATGCATTCTCAGTTAATGTTATCGCCATCACTATTCTCCAGTTACCAAGCAACTATGATGATCGAAATATAGGGGTCATTCGTACCGAATCAAGCTGAAAAGACGCGGTGCTCACGTTCGGGCATGACGCGATCACGTTCGGGCATGAGTTCAGGTATGACTTTCCGCATATCGAGCATTTGCACCACACCGCTCTGCCTCGCTTTCTGTTCATCAACCAACTGTTTCAACGTTATGGCACCAAGGTGATCAAAAATAAGATCGTTTAGCTTTATCCACAAATCGTGGGTCATGCACTTTTTGTCGTTATGGCAATTTTCTTTTCCGCTACATTGAGTTGAGTCGATCGGTTCATCAACCGCAAGAATAATCTCGGCAATCGATACTTGCGCCATATCCTTGGCCAGGCAGTAGCCGCCTCCCGGACCCCGCACACTTTCGACAAGTGAACGCTGGCGTAGCTTGGCAAATAATTGCTCAAGATAAGATAGTTAGATTTGCTGACGTTGACTAATTTCAGCTAGTGTCACAGGATGAGTGCTACGTTGCATTGCAAGATCGAGCAACGCCGTTACTGCAAACCGTCCTTTTGTTGTTAACCTCATGATAGAATTCCTCTTTACTCTTGTAATCCAATGAATGGAGATATTAAACATAACCAGTACCGTCAATACATGACTGATTTAGTCAACTATAAGATACTTGATTGATTTAGTCAAGTATACTGAACCCTCGCTAGCGGCTGAGTTCCATAGTCATCCGATAGAGCATCCTTGCCTGCAAGGGAAATCACTCATTCGAATCGATACTTGAAAGCGATCGCCATCCTGGCGCGTTACGACATTCTGGGAAAAGCGATTATTGAAGTCTCTAATTGCATGAGTAAAAAAAAACCCCAGCCAGACGACCAGGGATGCCGCATACAATGTGCCATGATGAAAACCATGTGGATAACGCATCCGCCATGGGAATATTTTCTAGCGTTGGCGAAGCTTCATATGGGCTTTGATCAATTCAATTGCCTGATAACGAAACCGGTTACCATCGGTATCTTTCACCCACATATGCAGCAGGCCAATAAAGAACAGATGCGTATCCATTGCCA
>JBDTKY010000197.1:0-2868 GCA_039935055.1 Nitrosospira sp. | reverse complement strand
CTGGAAGCCGAGAACGATCCACTATGGGAGGATTACCTTATCGCGCAAGCCGCAGCCGAAGCGGGCAGCCGCGTGGCGCGCGAGTGTGGAGATTATCCGCTGCTGTCTGGGGGCGACATCAATCTTTATTCGCTATTCGTTGAACGCGCCACTTCGCTGATTCATCCATGGGGTCTCATCGGTCTGCTTTGCCCTTCCGGCATCGCCGCCGACAAAGGCGCGGCGAAGTTTTTTGGCGGAGTTTCGAGCACGGGACGGCTGGTTGCACTCTACGACTTCGAGAACAAAAAAACGTTTTTCCCGGATATTCATGCCAGTTTTAAATTCTGTGCGCTGGTATTCGGCGGGGAAGCGCGCACCATTCCAGCCGCGCGCTGTGCCTTTTATCTGCATACGCTGGAAGAAGCGGACGACCCATCGCGAACGTTACATCTTGCCGCACAGGACTTCATGGCAGTCAACCCCAATACCGGTGCGGCGCCCATTTTTCGCACCCGCCGCGATGCCGACATCACCACTGCGATTTACCGCAGACAGCCGGTATTGGTGGATCGCCGTAGCGAACCAGCGCAAAGGGTCTGGCCGGTGCGCTATTGCACCATGTTCCACATGACCAATGATTCGCACCTGTTCAAACGCCGCGATGAGCTGGACGCGCAAGGCTGGTATCCGGTGGACGGCAACCGCTTGAAGAAAGGTACGACGGAAGCAGTACCGCTGTATGAAGGTAAGATGGTACAGATGTATGATCATCGCGCCGCGAATGTGGTGATGAACACCGACAACCTGCATCGCCCGGCGCAACAGGAAGCCAGCACCGCTGCACAGCACGCTGATCCCGTATTTTCGCCCACGCCGCAATTTTACATCAGCACGTCGGATATGCGGCAGCAAAACCAAGATCGATGGGTAATCGCTTTTAAGGATGTTACTGCACCGACCAATGTTCGCACTATGATCGCCGCTATCGTGCCATTCGCAGCATATGGCAACACATTGCCTGTCCTCATTCCTGATGAAACTACTTCCAACGTAGAGTATGCAAGGCTTTCTCCTTCGCTTCTTGCCAACTTCAACTCCTTTGCGTTAGATTTTTTAGCTCGCCAGAAAGTACAAGGGCAACACCTTAACTGGTACATCGTCGAACAACTCCCCATGATCCGCCTGGAGCAATTCGAGCAAGTTTTAGGCAAAACTAAAATCGCCGACTTCGTGCAGGAGGAAGTGCTGCGCCTTTCCTACACCGCGCATGACCTTGCTCCATTCGCCCGCGACATGGGTTATGACGGCGTACCGTTCGTATGGGATGAGGACGATCGCCGCCACCGCACTGCGCGACTGGACGCATTGTTCTTTCACCTCTACGGTCTCTCCCACGACGATGCGGCCTACATCCTCGATCAGTTTCCCATCGTGCGCGAGCAGGACGAAAAAGCTCACGGGCGTTACCTCACCAAAGAACTGATTCTCGCTTACATGAATGCGGTGGCGGCCGGCGATTTCACCACCGTGGTTAAGGTATAGTGCCAAAAGGCTCGGGGAAAAACCTGATGAATGGTCTTTACGGCAATCGAATCCGGCATTGTTTGTCAGATCGAATTGAATGACTGCATAACCAGCAGTCTGTCAAACTTAAAGGAAATCGGCTGCAATAGCGTCTGGCGGGTCACTCAGTCGCTTTTCGCTTCGATTCTTCAAGTCTGGCAGACTGCTAGCCATGCAAACGCCGCCGTGTGAACCCGGCCCCGGTTCGGCCGACAACGAGCACGGCGAGCGTGGCGGCAAGGTCGGGATCGGCAGCCAATTGTGCGAACTTCTTGAAATCCTTTTGCAAATTATCCAGCCCCTGCTCGGTGCTATGAAGCAAGCTGATGCGCACCGAACCAATCCCGCTCGCGCTGGTGATGCCAAAGAAGCGATCTTCCGCCGTTTGACCCGCAAATAATCCATCTCCCAATGCGGAGGGCCCAATAAGCCCAAGCGAGTTATTCACCGTATCGAAGGCTTCAAACAGTACGCTATTGAAACCCTTCCGAATGTTGGCAAGACCCAGACCGGTCCACACCAGACCGGCATGAACGGGCAACGTACCGAGCAATGCTAGACTGAAGGTAAATGTTATGCTCGAAACGCCATCGAAATACCATGTATGGCCAGAAGCTCCGGAACCACTAGGGACATCGTCCGGATCGACCCGGTCACTCAAACCGGCAGGCCCCGGCGCTATTCCATGTGACGCGGGAATGCCCCAAGCGTTAGGCAGGTGCTCCTCCAGGTCTTCAGGTTGAAAACAGTCAAATAAAGCGCGTGTAAAAAGGTTATCTGCGAACGAAGTATAGGGAACGGGGCCAATCAGGGTAGCATCCGCCGCAAACGGTTCCGGCAATAACGCCACCACCGATAACGCCTCACTCAGGCTCTTCATATAGCTTAATTTCTGTAAGTGTAATCACTGGCAAAAAAATAATAATTCAATCGGGGGCCTATTCGAAAATCCCGCTGATAGCGGCGAGCGTTATATTACCCGCTAAATTTTTTTTGACCATCGGACCTAGGTACTAGCGCGGCGCCGGGATCGCTCATGCGCATCAAGGAATTACTGCCACCTGCGTACGTAAACAGCCCAAGTGCAAGAGAGTATCGTGGAAAGAACTTCAAATTCGGTTATAACCTTATTAATTGTAAGGAATAAAGGGAAATCTCCTTCTGCGGAAATATCACGGCGGCATTGAACTCATATACATAATTAGCAGTCGTACGAGTCTTAAGACTGTAAAACAGTCGTCTCTACTGGACGAGTTTTGTGACCTTCAGTAAGGGGTGACGGCGGATGGTCATCCGATTAGCTGCTGTCTGTACGCAGGATGG
>JBDTKY010000196.1:0-21296 GCA_039935055.1 Nitrosospira sp. | reverse complement strand
CCCGTTTTAATCGTGACCTGCTGTTTGACTTTATTACCGCTGATTTTCTCTGCTACCTCCTTGTCCAGGCAGCGTACGTCAACGCTGCGCTTCGCAAGTTTGGCCATCAGAATGTCCAACACCTGGCCCAGCTTGAATTCATCATCCGCATACATGGTAAGCTTGTAATCCGCCTGCGCCACACGCGCATCCGAACCCTTGAAATCGAAGCGTGTGCCAACCTCCTTGTTCACCTGGTCAATTGCGTTTCTGACTTCCTGCTTATCGACTTCTGAAACAATATCGAATGACGGCATAACCGGCCCTCCTCAAGCTTAGTTCCAAAGAATTTATCCGGCTGGTGATCCGCTAATTATTTTCGGTTCTTCAAATTTGCCGCAATGCGCATCCGTAGCGCATTCAGCTTGATGAATCCAGCCGCATCGGCCTGGTTGTAAGCACCTTTGTCTTCCTCAAAGGTGGCGATGCGGGGATCGAACAGCGAATCGGTTTTGGAGTCCCGCCCGGTTACGATAACATTCCCCTTATAGAGTTTCACCCGCACCCAGCCGTTCACATGAGCCTGGGATGCATCAATCATGGTTTGCATCATTCTGCGCTCGGGACTCCACCAGTAACCATTGTAAATCAGAGTGGCATAGCGTGGCATCAGCTCATCTTTCAGATGCGCCACTTCACGGTCGAGGGTGATAGATTCGATGGCACGATGGGCGCGCAGCATGATAGTGCCACCCGGGGTCTCGTAACAGCCACGAGATTTCATGCCAACATAGCGGTTCTCGACCAGATCCAGACGTCCGATCCCATGCTTGCCACCTAATTGATTGAGTTTGGCGAGTATGCGCGCGGGAGAAAGTTTTTTACCATTCAAGGCAATGATATCGCCTTGCTTGAACTTCAGATCGAGATATTCCGCCTCGTCAGGCGCTTTTTCTGGCGATACGCTCCAGCGCCACATCGACTCTTCGGGTTCCTGCGCAGGGTCTTCGAGCATACGGCCTTCATAGGAAATATGCAGCAAGTTGGCATCCATGCTGTAGGGAGAACCGCCTTTTTTCTTCATTTCCACCGGGATGCCATGCTGTTCGGCATAGCTCATGAGCTTTTCCCGCGACGTAAGGTCCCATTCACGCCACGGCGCAATCACGCGGATATCAGGCTGGAGCGCGTAATAGCCGAGTTCGAAGCGTACCTGGTCATTACCCTTTCCGGTTGCGCCATGCGAGACCGCGTCTGCTCCGGTTTTACGCGCGATTTCAATCTGCCGCTTGGCAATCAGTGGACGCGCGATACTGGTGCCGAGCAAGTATTCGCCCTCGTAAACGGTATTCGCGCGGAACATGGGAAAAACAAAATCGCGCACAAATTCCTCGCGCAGATCGTCGATGAAAATTTCCTTGACCCCAAGTTGTTTAGCCTTGGCGCGCGCAGGCTCCACTTCCTCCCCCTGACCAATATCCGCCGTGAAAGTGACGATTTCGCATTGATAAGTATCCTGCAGCCATTTCAAAATCACTGACGTATCCAGTCCGCCTGAAAATGCCAGGACGACCTTGTTAACTTCGGAACCGCCTTTCCTTATCTTTCTCATGCTTCGCCCATTAATAGATAACCTCAAATCCCTACAAACTAATGTTTATCTCACGCCTCCTCAGAAAGTCTGAATTGACGAGTATCACTTAACAAAAATGCCCGCTAGCAGCCTGTCCAAATTGAAGAATCGCAGCGAAAAAGTGACTGGGCGAGGGCAGATTTTGACGATTTTGAAGGCCAATAGTTATTCTATTGACCGAAAAAGCGGCGAAATATGAACCGGTCAGACGCTTTTGCATCCGATTTCCTTTAAGTCCGGCGGCTGCTAGAACTTGGAACTGGCAGGAGCGTCGCTTATTCTGCCCAGCAATAAATACTCCATCAGTGCCTTCTGCGTATGCAGCCGGTTCTCGGCTTCTTCCCATACGACGGACTGTGGACCATCAATCACCTCCGCCGCCACTTCTTCCCCACGATGGGCAGGCAGACAGTGCATAAAAAGCGTATTTCTCTTAGCGCAGGACATCATTTCAGCATCCACGCGAAAATTGGCGAAGTCTTTTTTCCGCTCCTCGGTTTCTGCCTCAAAACCCATGCTGGTCCAGACGTCAGTAGTAACGAGATCGGCATCTTTCACTGCATCATGCGGATCGGCGAATTCCTCATAGTGATCGGTGCCATAGAGCCCGGCCCGATCCGGCTCGACTTCGTAACCGGGCGGAGTCGAGACATGCACATTAAAATCGAATACCTCCGCCGCCTGGAGCCAGGTATTGCAAACGTTGTTGGAATCCCCTATCCATGCCACCGTCTTGCCCGTAATACTTCCGTTTTGCTCGATGAAGGTAAAGATATCACCCATGATCTGACAGGGGTGATATTCGTCAGTCAGCCCGTTAATCACCGGCACCCGCGAATGCGCAGCGAAGCGCGTGATGATGTCGTGCTCGTAAGTACGGATCATGACGATATCCACCATACGCGAAATCACACGTGCTGCATCTTCTACAGGCTCGCCTCGTCCCAATTGCGTATCCCGGGTGGAGAGATAGATCGCTGCGCCGCCTAACTGATGCATGCCCGCTTCAAACGACAACCGTGTGCGCGTCGAGTGCTTGTCGAAAATCATTGCCATCGTACGGTCTTCCAATGGCCAATAACGCCGGTATTGCTTGAATTCATGCTTGATCCAGCGTGCGCGCTCGAACAAATATTCGAACTCCTCCCGGGAAAAATCGTTGAACTGTAAAAAATGGTTGATCTGCATATTATCGTGAATCATGGATTGTGAATCTCGAAACTTGAAAAACGTGAATCAAGAGCTTCCGCTTCACTTCTCACGACTTGCAATCGTAAATCAAGCCGTTAAGAACTTTCTTACTATTGCAGACAAGATATCTACTACCTGTTCCGCCTCGCTCCGTTGCATCACCAATGGCGGAAGGAGACGCACTACCTTGTCCGAGGTCACATTGATCAGGAGTCCCTGCTTTAGGGCTTCTTTCACAAGATCACCGCAAGGTTTGGAAAGTTCGATACCTATCATCAATCCCTGGCCACGAATCTGCCTGACGTCAGGCAAGTCAGCCAGTTGTGCTTTAAACATGCTGCGCATGAAGTCGCCCAGTTCCATCGCATTTCTAATCAAATCATCTTCTTCGATTACCTCTAGCGTGGTGAGTGCGGCAGTGCAAGCGAGCGGATTGCCGCCGAAAGTGGAGGCATGATTGCCAGGTTTGAATACTTCCGCTGCCGCACCTTTCGCAAGACAGGCGCCAATGGCCACACCCGAACCCAAACCCTTGGCCAGCGTTATCACATCCGGAACAATGCCGCTATGTTGAAAGGCGAACCATTTTCCGCTGCGGCCGATCCCGCACTGCACCTCGTCCAGCATCAGCAACCAGCCATTCTGATCGCATAGATGCCGCAAACCTTGAAGATAGCTCGCTTGGGGCACATTGACACCCCCTTCCCCCTGATACGGTTCAACCAGTATGGCGACAACATTCTTGTTATGCACGCCTACTTGCGCCACGGCTTCCAGATCATTGTACGGAACCCGTGCAAAGCCAGTGAGCAGCGGTTCGAAACCAGCCTGGACCTTGCGATTACCGCTCGCAGTCAAAGTCGCCATGGTACGTCCATGAAAGGACTTTTCCATCACGATGATGGTAGGCAGATCTATATGCCGGCCGTGGCCATAAAGTCTTGCCAGCTTGATCGCGGCTTCATTTGCTTCTGCACCTGAATTGCAGAAAAATGCGTTGTCCATACCCGACAGCACAGCCAGCCTGCTGGCCAGCTGTTCCTGTTTGGCTATATGATAAAGATTGGAGGTATGGATAAGCGTTCCGGCCTGCTTGCAAATTGCCTTTACAAGCTTTGGATGACAATGCCCCAGACCGCATACGGCAACGCCTGCCAGTGCGTCGAGATAGCGCTTGCCTGCTTCGTCCCACAGCCACACGCCCTCCCCCTTGGCAAAAGTAACGGGGAGTTGCATGTAAGTATTCATTAGATTTGGCATAAGAGCATCTCTATAAATTCAAATTTATGAGCATCCGCTTCGCGGATGCCTGTTTAACCCAGATAACCCAGACCCATTAAGCGGCTCTCCGAACCTACCCGAGTACTGGCAATCATCTCGCATCCTAATGGATCATCTGTGTTTAAATCTTAAAATCGCCTGGTCGTGTACTGTGCAGCTCAAAAAACCTATTACTTACATATCAAAATATGCGGCGCGCGGAAATTTCTTGCGTACCCCCTCGGTGGTCTCGGGGTGGTAAATGAGTTGACTTGAAACTTGGAGTTTATAGAGGAGACGTTCGTAATATAGAAGTATCCATAAATAACCCCATTTTTCAGAGCCCGAATGCAGCACGGCGGCATGAGCCGCCGTGAACTGTTTGTTGCGCTACCCGTATCTTTACCTATTTAACCAGCTTTTTCAAGCCTTTTTCCTCAGCAGCGGTCAACAGCCTCAAACATGGCAGATAGCCGTCATAAACGATCCCATGCAGTTCGACACGTTTCTGCGAACGCAACATGCTCACCAGATATCGCATGACCTCGTGCGTAATAGTTTGCCCTGGCACCAGCACTGGAATGCCAGGCGGATATGGCGTGATCTGATCCGCGCATACCTTCCCATCCAGACTGGTGTTTACTCTCTCCTGCTCGTCCAGCAGCGGCACAAGCTCACCGCCGCAGTAGAATGCATCGCGCGGCAGATATTTCAGATCGGTAAAACCCGGAATCTCGGGAATCTGGTATAGCCGGCGGGGAGCACGGCCCTCACGCGCAATGCGCATCAGCGCATCATATAGACGCGAAACCTTGCTGCGGGTAGTGCCAATGGTAAGCAATAAGGTTAGGGTATTGAATGTGGATTTCTCCACCTGAATGTTATATCGTTCGAACAGCTCCCGAATTAAATCCTCCACGGTAAAGCCGCAGCGGGAAATATCCACGGTCACCTTAGTGGAATCGAGCTGAATATTGTCATATTTTACTTCGTCAGGCAGCAGATCAGGGAGTTCCAGCACCCGGAATACCCCGGTGGAATTGATTTGCGTACGCACCTCCTTCGCTAGCTCCAGCGTCCGCGAAAGCAGCTTGTATCCTTCCATCATTGCCTGCTTGCGCGCCACGTCGAGGCTTGCAATCATGCTGTATTGCGGACTGGTGGAGGTATGCATATTGAAGTTTTCACGAAACAGATGTTCATTGAAGCCGGGGTCATTAACGTGAATCATGCTGGATTGAGAAAAAGCCGATAGCACTTTATGCGTGCTCTGGGTGGCGTAATCTGCGCCTGCTTCCATCGCGGTGGGGCGGAAAGCCGGATGAAAGCGGGCAAAGCCGTACCAGGCCTCGTCAATGATGACCTTGATGCCTTTGGCATGCGCTGCCTCGATGATGGGGGGCAAATCGTAGCGCAGACCATCGTAAGTACAACTGGTGAGTATGAGTGCCTGCGCATCTGGGTGTTCTTCGATGGCGTTGAATAGAGTCTGCTTCGGCACGGGTCCGTAAACACTGAATTTCTTGTTGACCGACGAGTCGAGATAAATCGGATGGGCGCCGGACAATACAACACCGTGATGCACGGATTTATGACAGTTCCTGTCCAGCAACAGCTTCTCACCGGGAGCGAGTAGCGTCTGGAATATTACCTTGTTAGCGGTAGAGGTACCGTTGGTGGCAAAAAAAGTGCGCCGCGCGCCGAATGCCTTGGCTGCAACCTTCTGCGCTTCCGCGATCACGCCGGAGGGTTCCATCAGCGAATCGAGCATCGGTACCGACACTGACAGGTCGGCGCGAAAAATATGCTCGCCAATGAACTCATAAAAATCGCTGGCCCAAGGACTGTCGCGGAGCGAATCTCCGGAGGAATGCCCCGGCGTATGCCAGGCATCCTTCGCCATGAGTACATAATTCTTGAGCTGGTCATAAAATGGTGTGCGCGCTTTTTCCTGAAGCTGAGCGTTGAGAATACGGTACATGCCTCGATAGTCGCGCTCTTCGCGGTAGAAATAACCATCCACCGTTTCCGAAAAAAGCGCATCTACCACCTCATCCTCTTTTTCCTGCGCAATCAGAATATAGATGTCCAGCTCAGGACGAAAACGGGTAATTTCCTGTACCAGCTTTAACGCCGTCATTTGTAAGTTGCGAGAGCCCTTTTCACCGTTTTTCAGGGTGTAGAGCGTATCGTCCACCACGACCGACTGAATGTCGCCATCTTGCTCAATTGCCTGGAGCGCTTCGCGCGCGGTGGTAACGCCGATAAAACTGATACCTAACGGATTTTCCAAGGACTTGGCGGCCGCATTCAGTCCCTTGATAAGTTCCTTTAATATCAGTTTCTCATCGTTGATAACGAGAATTCGGCTTATGGGTCTCTTCATGAAAACACTGCTTCCAATATGAAAAGCGCTTTATGCGCTAAAACAGCATTCATTGCAAGTCTCAGGAGAATTTTCAAGACCAACCCTCAATAGCCGCCTGACCGTGATCGGATGCAGTCGAGACTGAAACGGACTATAGTGATTACATGAAACTATTCATTCGGGTTCTGCATAATGGTTTAGCGGCAATACTGCTTCTGTTGCCGGCTTTCGTTCTGGCTGCCCCGGTGGTGGTGCTGAAATTACATGGAGCGATCGCACCGGCCAGCGCTGACTTTATCGAACGCGGCTTACAACGTGCCGCGGCCGAAGGAGCGCCGCTCGTAGTATTGCAGTTGGATACGCCAGGCGGTCTTGATAACTCGATGCGCCAGATTGTACGCGACATTCTGGCTGCACTGGTGCCAGTGGCGGTTTTTGTGGCACCGGGCGGAGCACGGGCAGCCAGTGCCGGAACCTATATTCTTTATGCCAGCCACATCGCCGCGATGGCGCCAGGCACCAATCTGGGCGCAGCCACGCCGGTACAGATCGGCGGCTTGCCAGAACCACCCGAGCGCAGAACGGAGCCTGAAACCAAGCCGAAGTCATCGCCGGATTCCCCTGCCGCGCAGTCAGGCGAGAGCCGCGATCAGGATGCAGCAAAGGACGACAGCGTACCAATAAAGGATGCGATGTCGCGCAAAATGATCCATGACGCTGCGGCATATATCCGTGGACTTGCGCAAATGCGCCATCGGAATGCGGAATGGGCGGAGCGGGCTGTGCGCGAAGTGATAAGCCTATCGGCGACCGAAGCGCTGAATCTGAAAGTCATCGATTATGTCGCTGCTGACGTGCCGGATTTATTGAAACAGGTGAATGGGAGGCATGTAGCCATACATGGCCAGGACCTTACCCTGAATACCGCATCAGCCACGATACAGGTCGTCGAACCTGATTGGCGCACACAACTGCTGGCGATCATCACCGACCCCAGCGTGGCATATATACTGATGCTTATCGGCATTTACGGACTGTTCTTCGAATTTTCCAATCCCGGCTTTGTATTACCTGGTGTGGCAGGCGCCATCTGCCTGCTGCTCGCCATGTTTGCATTCCAATTGCTGCCTGTGAGTTATGCTGGTCTTGCCCTGATCCTGCTGGGCATCGCGTTCATGACAGCGGAAGTCTTTTTACCAAGTTTCGGTTCGCTTGGCATCGGCGGAATTATTGCCTTCTTCGTCGGCTCATTGATGCTGATTGACACCGATATGCCCGGCTACGGCATTCCCTGGCCCATGATTGCCGGAATAACCGCGGCGAGCGCATTATTCCTTATTTTTGTTATCGGCATGGCGCTGAAGTCGCGGCACAACCCGATTGTCAGCGGCCGCGAAGAGCTGGTTGGCGCCATGGGAGAAGTACTTGAAGACACTCCGGGCGAAGGCATGGCACGGATCCATGGCGAATTGTGGAGTGTGCGGTGCGCGCAGCCTCTGATCCGGGGACAAAAGGTGCGTGTGACAGGAATCGATGGTCTGGTTTTACAGGTAACTTCTACAGAGGAATAGTCAAAGGAGACATTCATGTTCGCCAACTTCGGTTTTGGTACCCTCGTCATCATTTTCATGGTGGTGCTATTCTCTGCATTTCGTATCTTGCGGGAATACGAACGGGGGGTAGTATTCATGCTCGGCCGCTTCCACAAGGTAAAAGGCCCCGGCCTGATCCTGATAATTCCCGGCATCCAGAAAATGGTACGAGTTGACCTGCGCACTGTCGTGATGGATGTGCCCAGCCAGGACGTGATCTCACGCGACAATGTCTCGGTAAAAGTCAGCGCAGTCGTGTATTTTCGCGTGGTGGATCCGCAAAGAGCCATCATTCAGGTGGAGAACTTTCTCGCCGCCACCAGCCAGTTCGCACAGACTACCTTACGCTCGGTGCTGGGCAAGCATGAGCTTGATGAAATGCTGGCGGAACGCGAAAAACTCAATATGGATATCCAGAAGGCATTGGACATCCAGACCGATGCCTGGGGCATCAAGGTTTCCAATGTCGAAATCAAGCACGTGGATATTGATGAATCCATGATACGGGCCATTGCGCGCCAGGCTGAAGCAGAGCGCGAGCGGCGCGCAAAGGTGATTCATGCCGAAGGTGAGCTGCAGGCATCGGATAAACTGATGCAAGCCGCACAAATTCTTTCCCAGCAAACAGGCGCAATGCAACTACGCTATCTCCAGACCCTCACAAACATTGCCACTGACAAATCCAATACTATCATTTTTCCGATACCAATGGACCTGGTGATGGCGCTGACGGATGCCCTTAAGAACCGTAATACCGGGACGACCTGAAATAGCGATGCGACAGCATATAGACATCCCGCCGCAAGCATTAACTGCGCTCTTACAGTCCGCGGGCTTGCAGCCAGCCCCGCCCCAAAAGGAAGGGAATTAAACCCGCGAAGATTAAGCTGGAAAAACCAGGGGGGAAATGATAAGTCCGTGACACGGACTTCTTTTTAGGCAATTGACCGGTCAGGCCATCATCTTGATGGCAGCAGACAGGCGGCTCTTGTGGCGCGCAGCCTTATTCTTATGGATGATTCCCTTATCAGCGATCGAATCTATGGCACCAATGGACGCCTTAAACGCAGCCTGCGCAATGGTTTTGTCGGCCGTTCCTACAGCCTTCCTCACATGCTTGACCGCGGTGCGCAATTGGGAGCGCAGACTGGTGTTGTGGTCACGTTGCTTGACAGTTTGCCTTGCACGTTTTCTCGCTTGTGCGCTATTAGCCATAAAAATTCCTCAATTGACTGTTGCTAAAATTTTTTAATATTACGGATATTTTCGCCGTATTGCAAGAAAAAATTTGGAGAAAGAATCCCGGTTACGGTAATATCCAGCAGGAAAATTAAAGCATGGCTGGTGAGATTTTCTTCTGCTGCGTGAACCAACGGGACTATTCAGGTTACCATACTGACCCATGAATCTGCTCAGAACCCTCGCCACTATCAGCGGGATGACTTTGATATCCCGCGTTTTGGGATTCATACGCGATGTAATGATTGCCCGCATTTTTGGTGCCGGTATTGCAACCGATGCGTTTTTCGTCGCCTTTCGCATTCCCAACCTGCTGCGGCGCCTGTTTGCCGAGGGTGCATTTTCGCAGGCATTCGTGCCCATACTTGCTGAATATAAAAACCGCCGTACAGCGGAGGAGACACAGGAACTGATCAATCACGTCACGACACTGCTGTCGATTGCGCTGTTCCTGGTTACCCTGATAGGGGTAATCGCTGCACCCTTTATAATTTACGTGAGTGCGCCAGGGTTTGCCGCCAGCCCGCAGAAATTCGAATTGACAGTCGAGCTGCTGCGGATCACGTTTCCCTATATCCTGTTCATCTCACTGGTCGCCCTGGCGGGAAGCATACTCAACACTCACGGTAAATTTTCGGTGCCGGCACTGACTCCGGCGCTTCTCAACCTGTCATTCATCGGCTGCGCCTTATGGCTTGCGCCACTTTTGACGCCGCCGGTGCTCGCACTTGCGTGGGCGGTATTTATCGGCGGCATATTGCAACTCGCCTTTCAGGTGCCGTTTCTCATGCGCCTCAAGCTGATGCCGCGTCTACGGCTGAAATCCCCTGATACCGGCGCATGGCGCGTACTTAAACAAATGGGGCCGGCAGTATTTGGCGTCTCCATCAGCCAGATAAGCCTGCTCATCAATACTATATTCGCCTCTTTCCTCATCACCGGCAGCGTGTCGTGGCTCTACTATGCGGACCGGTTGATGGAATTTCCCGCCGGTCTCCTGGGCGTGGCGCTGGGAACGATATTGCTGCCCTCATTGTCCCGGCATTATGCCGGCAATAGTACTGAAGAATATTCACGCTTGCTGGATTGGGGCTTGCGTCTGACCATACTGCTAACGCTGCCTGCCGCGGTGGCTTTGGCGCTGCTTGCCACTCCGCTCATCGCCACATTGTTTTATCACGGAGAGTTTTCCGCCAACGATGTGTGGATGACGCGCAACGCTTTAGTGGCTTACAGCGTGGGGTTGTTGGGAATGATTCTGATCAAAGTGCTGGCCCCGGGATTCTATGCGCGGCAGAATATCAAGACACCGGTGAAAATTGCCGTCATCACTCTCATCGCTACCCAGTTGATGAATCTCGCGTTCATCATACCGCTGCGTCATGCCGGACTAGCGCTCGCCATCAGTTTGGGCGCATGCCTTAACGCCGGACTGCTTTACTACAAATTGCGCAGCCATCATATCTACCAACCTCAGCCGGGTTGGGGGATCTTCACGGCCAAGATACTCGTGGCGCTTACAACCATGGGCAGCACGCTATGGTTCGCCTCGGGTAGCGATGCGTCGTGGCTGACAATCTCTACTTTCGAACGCACTACCCGGCTGACATGGGTGGTTATATCTGGCGCAACCAGTTACTTCGCCACGTTATGGCTGCTCGGTTTCCGTCTGAAGAATTTCTCAAGGCGCGACACGACATAAGTCGAACCGGGTCGGAACCAAAATCATAAATTGAAGCGACTCTCCTTATTCCCATTAATATCTGACAATATCGCCCGGCCGAAAACCTTGGTATGCCCAGCGATATAGCGCACCGGCTTGAGGGTAAGGGAAAATCAGTAGCTGGAATTGTTTCGCTGTCAGACGTGACACTATACGCTCCAGAAACTTTAATTTTTAATAATCATATTATTACAGAATATCATGAGTCTACCGAATAGACTCCGAATCAGGAAAATTGCCATTTTTTGCAGATTAAATTGCGAGCGAAATTGAACGTTTAAACGGTCTTAACGCCTAAATTAAACGGAAACTGCGCGGAAACTGCGCCTCCCATGAGAAAAAATTGCATTTTAAACCAGGATTCGCCATATAATGGCGGCTGTTTTACCTACCCAACAGCAAAGATAAATTTAAATATTTCGAATATGAATCGCTCTCCATTCTTCAGATCTACCACCCTGTTAATGTTACTGCTGGGATTTTTTCTTACCGGTTGTGCTACGACCAGTAAAACTAAGGCTAATAGCGCGCCAGCTGATAGCGCAGCGGCCAAGGCTGAGAGCGCAGCAACCGTCAATGCGCCGGCTGATAGCATTTCGGATAATAAGGACGCGACAACCAAGAGCGCCATGATGGATAGCGCTTCGGATAATAAGAGCGCCATGATGGATAGCGCTTCGGATAATAATAGCGCCACGACCAGCAGCAACAGCGCGACGAACAATAGTCGAAAAGACCCGTCAGAATCGCCCAGTGGTCCTGTATTCAAGAGCGGCGCCCCGACTACTTATCCAACTTATAGTAGCAAGAAAGACCCGTGGGAACCAATGAACCGCGCGGTATTCAGCTTTAATGAGTCGGCTGACAATTATGTATTCAAACCGGTGGCAAAGGGCTACAAGTGGGTGGTGCCCGACCCCATCGAAAGGGCGGTAGGCAACGTATTTTCCAATTTCAATGATATTCCCGTTACGCTCAATAACCTTCTACAGCTAAAATTCGGCAATGCGCTAACGAGCAGCTTGCGGTTATTGGTCAACACTACTTTCGGCCTGGCGGGCATCGTGGATGTAGCCAGCGACATTGGCCTGGAAAAACATGATGAGGATTTCGGGCAGACCTTGGGATATCACGGTGTTGCAAGCGGTCCTTATCTAGTATTGCCTTTTCTCGGACCCAGTTCCACCCGCGATGCGGGTGGCCGGGTATTGGACATTGCTTCCGATCCAGTCTTTGTAGGCAGCTTCTTCGTTGCCCCTTTCATCGGCCCGATAGTTGGTAGTACTCGGGCTGCGGATACACGCGCTGGATTGCTGAAATCCGAGAAAACGCTGGATGAAGCTGCGCTGGATAAATATGAGTTCATGCGCGAAGCCTATCTTCAACGACGACGCAGCCTGGTGTATGACGGCAATCCTCCACCTGCCAAAGATGACGAAGAGGATTAAGGCAATTATGGAGAACATCTGATCTGAATCAACTCAGTCCTGAATTAGTTGTTGCCTGTTAGATAAAATAAAACGGCGGAAGCGCATAACGCTTCCGCCGTTTTTTATTCATACTCCAGAAAATGGATTAGCGCATTGCACGTAGTGCCGCGATACGCACTTCAAGCGGTGGATGCGACATAAACAAATCCTTGAGACCGCTGCCGCCTCCCCCGCCAGAAATGCCAAACGCCGCCATCTGATCCGGCAATTGCGACGGCTCATGCCGTTGTTTCAGGCGCTCCAGTGCGGCGATCATCTTGTCGCGTCCAGCGAGCTGTGCTCCGCCTGCGTCGGCGCGAAACTCGCGCTGACGGCTGAACCACATGACTATCATGCTTGCAAGTATGCCCAGCACCAATTGCGCTACAATAGTTGTAATCATAAAAGCCGGGCCGTGATCACGTTCGGTTTTGAACACAACGCGATCCACGAAATGTCCGATTACTCTGGACAGGAAGATAACGAATGTATTGACCACTCCCTGAATCAGTGCAAGCGTCACCATGTCGCCGTTAGCTACATGGCTCATTTCATGCGCCAGCACCCCTTCGATCTCGTCCTTGCGCATGTTTTGGAGCAGGCCTGTGCTTACCGCCACCAACGCACTATTACGGTTCATACCGGTGGCAAAAGCATTCACGTCGGGTGCGTCATAAATTGCCACTTCCGGCATGCCAATCCCCACCACCTCGGCCTGGCGGCGGACAGTATCGATTAACCAGCGCTCGGTCGGATCCGAAGGCTGCTCGATCACTACTGCACCGGTCATCCGTTTCGCGCTCCATTTGGACATGGCGAGCGAAATCAGCGAACCGCCAAATCCAATCACTCCCGCCATGACAAGCAGAGAATTGAAATCTATACCGCTACCCTCTGCATCCAGGATGCGATCCACGCCTAATATCCGCAGAGTAATACTCAACACTAGCAGAATAGCCAAATTAGTGATCATGAATAAGAAAATTCGTTTCATGGAGTTGGATTCCGTTCTATCGTATAAAAGACAGGTGGTAAATGGGGCTGCAAGTTCAGTTTTCAATAGGTTCGGCAGCCGTGCCTTCTGCAGTCCTTTACCGTTGGCCGCATATGTACTTGTTTGTATCCGTGCTAACGATTTCTAATCTCTATCGATTGCGCTGTCTGGTAAAGAAAACATAAACTGCCAGGCTGCAAATGATTATGAAAAAAATTGCCGACCAATCCGGGAGAGTGAGCAACGTAAATTCCCACGCCGCATCAGCACAGTCTCCATTTGCTTCGAACATGCTTGGCCACCATTGGGCGATCGGCAAGGCATTCAAAAATTTTTCTTCCGGGCTGATGCCGCATTCGAACGCCTCAGGGTAGCGCACTAGCCAAGCTTGACGCAACGCAACCACCGCCCCGGTGAATGCAAAAATGGCCATCATACCACTGTAAACCCGGCGGCCTGCTGCCCCCGGAGAATGGAAAAATGCCAATAAGGCAAGTAAGCCCACGAGCCAATATGCCACGCGTTGTACAACGCAAAGCGGACAGGGCAAAAGTTCTTTTACTAGCTGCAAATAGAGGGCGTAACCGATCAGGCTGGTGCAGCCTAGAAATATCAATAGAAAAATCGCTCTTATTCCCGGCTTCATCGGCTAGTTATCCTAAATCCGGTAGTTGGACGGGTGGGTGGATCCCATCTTACAGAACCGCCGTCGCGCCCCTTCCTGACAACCTTGGGACTTATTCAGGGGCTCCCGTCCAGATCTTAGTCTGGCTGGTGTGTAGCGTCGCTTTCCCTCATTCTGCGCATTCCTCCCGCCACTATCTTGTATTCTAGCAAACGACATTCCAGCGCACCGTTAAACAAGGGAGTACGGCGCGAGGCAGTCAAGCGTATAAATTTTGGCAGAAGTGGATCAGCAGTGAGAATATATGCTTTCCAGCCGCTGAATTTTTTCTTCAATACATCTCCCAGTTTCGGATAAAGCTCGGTGAGCTTCTGCTGCTCACCTATGCGTACACCGTAGGGCGGGTTGGTGACAAGGAAGCCGGAAGGCGCAGGCGCAGAGATTTCCAGCACGTTTGCCTGCTTCAGCGTTACCATTTCAGCAAACCCCGCAGCAGATAAATTTGCACGTGCATCGGCCAGGGCATCACCATACATGTCGCTACCGAATATTGGCTGAGGTGTTTTCGGTTTTTGCCGCGCTATCGCTGCTTCCTTCAGCCTATTCCATAATCCTTTATCAAATCTCTTCAGTTTTTCAAAGGCAAAACTGCGTCCCGATCCAGGTGCGATATTCAATGAGATTTGCACTGCTTCAAGCAGAAATGTACCGCTGCCGCACATCGGGTCGAGGAGGGGAATGCCTGGCTGCCAACCTATAGAGTATAAAATTCCAGCGGCGAGGTTCTCTCGTATTGGCGCTTCTCCAGCATTTTGTCTTAAGCCCCGTTTAAAAAGTGCATCACCCGAGGTGTCCAGATATAAAGAGAAGTTTCGCGCATCAAGAAAGCCGTGAATGCGGATATCCGGCAGCGCGGTGTCCACGCTGGGACGTCTGCCGGTAATCTCGCGGAATTTGTCACAGATGGCATCCTTGATTTTGAGCGTGACAAAATCGAGACTGCGCAGCGGGCATTTTATTGCGGCAATGTTGACCCGGATAGTCAGCTCCGGGCTAAACCACTCATTCCACGGGAGGGTGCGAGTTGCATCGTATACATCTGCCTCGCTCCCATAGGGTTGGCTTGCAACCTGCCAAAGAATACGGCTGGCAATGCGGCTTTCCAGGTTAGCCCGGTAGCAGATTTGCCAATCGCCCTGAAATTGCACTCCGCCGTCGCGTCCCTGCACAGAAGCGGCGCCGAGTTGTTCCAACTCGGTGACAAGCATGGGCTCCAGTCCGCGCGGGCAAGGAGCGAAAAAATAATGAAGCATTACCGATGCAATGAAACTGGAATTACAACAATGACCATTACGATACTGCGTAGCTCATTTTTCAGACCAGACGCCATAGGCAAGCATCGCCCATGCGCTCAGAAATGCTACGCCGCCCAATGGCGTGATCGCACCAAGCCCCCGTATTCCCGTCAGACTTAGTGCATAGAGACTGACGGAAAACAGAATGATTCCTGCCAGCATCGACCAACCCGACCATGCCACCAATCTGGATTTTGGAAAGTGCAGCAGCACCAGGCCGACCGCGACAAGACCCAGTGCGTGATAGAAATGGTATTGCACTCCGGTCTGGTACACGGCAAGCATGTCGATAGAGAGTCTTTGCTTCAGACGATGCGCACCGAAAGCGCCAAGCGCAACGCACAGAAATGCGTTGATAGCACCGAGCATGAGAAAGGTTCTTGGCATTGGAGATATATTTCCCGATGAAGAGGCTAAACAAAACTTGATACAGAGGGAATCACATGGAATTTATACCGGAGAACAGCACTTGGCATAGCGAGAATTGACACAGGCGTCTGGCACACCCCAAGTCTGCATGACTGCTCTTTAAATGTCCATAATGATCGCGAATTTTTTATAAGCGCTAATGCAGGCATCAGGCAGGTGTTATTTACAACGGCACAACGAAGCGTAATGCGATGCAGTGACTCTTATTATTCGCCTTTCTCCGACACACACGCTTTGATCCCTCCTTTGGCAAGCGCGACCCGAATAGTATCGCCGATGTCGATCTGATTGCTATCTCTCAACACCGTGCCATCAGCAGTATAAGCAATGCTATACCCACGCTCCAGTACTGACTCCGGGTTAAGATGGACAAGGTTTGCCTGCTGATGTTCCAAACTCATGACGAGCGTTTCGATGCAGCCGGCAATGGCTCTGCGCAAGCGAAGACCGAGTTCGTATTGCCGTTCGATCAGGCGGGAAATGTCGGGGCGGGCGGCAGTAACACGCTGATTAAGCTCGCGCACACGCCAATATCTGTTTTCAGAATTCCGTCGCCAGGAGTGAGCAAGCCGTTCGCGCAAGCGCTGAAGATGCGTACGCTGGTCATTAATCCGTTCGCGAGGATGTACCAGACGACATGCAAGCATGTCCGTATTCTGCATGCAGCTTTCAATGCCGCACTGCAGTTCGCGCTGTACACGGCAGTATAAAATCTCCACACGACGCAGCAATTCTTCACGATCCTGGCAGACGAGTTGGGATGCGCCGGTAGGCGTAGCTGCACGGAGATCGGCGACAAAATCAGTGATGGTAAAATCAGTCTCGTGACCCACGCCACTGATGATGGGAACGGAACAGGCAGCAATTGCCCGGGCGACAATTTCCTCATTAAACGCCCACAGATCTTCGATACTGCCACCGCCGCGACACAGGATCAGTACATTGCACTCAGCCCGGATCGCAGCCTTCTGAATGGCCGCCGCTATTTTTACCGCAGCACCGGCACCCTGAACCGGTACAGGGTAAACGATCACAGGCAGGGAAGGCATGCGCCGCCGTAATGTGGATAGTACATCGTGCAGTGCGGCACCGTCCGGAGAGGTGATGATACCGATTTGTTCTGGAAATAGCGGCAATGTTTTTTTGCGGCCGGCGTCAAACAGCCCCTCTTTTCCGAGTCTAGCCCTGAGTTGCTCAAAAGCCTCGAATAATGTGCCGAATCCGACCCGGCGGATGGTTTCGACGCTCAGCTGAAAATCGCCGCGCGCCTGATATAGCGTCGCCAATGCGCGCACTTCCACCTGCATGCCATCCTGGGGCTGCCAACCCAGATACTGATTTTTTTCACGAAACATGACGCAACGCACCTGGGCATTTGTGTCCTTAAGAGAAAAATACCAGTGGCCGGAACCATAGCGCTTGATGTTCGAAATCTCACCGCTGACCCATAGCAGTGGAAAGGCCTGCTCAAGCAAGTCCTTGGCGCTACGGTTTAATTCGCTCACGCTCAAGACAGCGCGGGCGATCTCCATTTCCATAAGAAAATTCATCTTGACATTCTACAGTATCCACATTCGTCACAAAAATAGCATAATTGCACCCGCCGAACCCGCATGAATCCTAAATATACATATAACTATCTGTTTCACAACAATTATATAGAAGTTCAAAAATTGATCTAATCAGAAAATATTGTTATGATAGGGCGACTTAATGCCGCTATCTGCAAACTATCCACAAACTTATCCACAGCAATTGTGGACAGAAAATAATGTCCTTATCCTTGCTGAAATTACATGGGCAAGATACATTACAGCTCTGGTTTAATCATCGATTACTGAGGAGATTGTCGCGTGCTCGCTTTGATTCAAGCTGCAGGTTGGCCAATCTGGCCAATCATTTTAGCGTCCATCGTCGCCATGGGCATCATAGGCGAGCGCATATGGGCCTTGCGGCTGAGCATGGTAACGCCGAGAGATCTGCTGCCTAAGGTTGTGCATGAGTACCGGCAAAACGGCGTAAGCGAAGATATGCTTACACGTCTCCAGAAACATTCCCCCTTGGGCCAGATTTTTTCAGCGGGTTTGAAAAATGACCGGAGTACGCGCGAAGTCATGAAAGAATCCGTCGAAGAAGCGGGGCGTGCTGTCGCCCATGACCTTGACCGTTATCTCACCACGTTAGGAACCATTGCTTCCCTGAGTCCGCTGATGGGTCTGTTCGGAACCTTGGTCGGCATGATAGAAATTTTTGGCGTAAGCACTCCTGCTACAGGTAGCGGCAATCCGGCACAACTCGCTCACGGTATTTCCGTGGCACTTTATAACGCCGCGTTCGGTATTTTGGTGGCCATTCCCAGCATGATTTTTTATCGTTATTTTCGTGCCAAAGTAGACTCGCTGGTGGTAGAAATGGAGCTGCAAGCGCTGAAACTGGTGGAAATCGTTCATGGCGAGCGGCGGGACTGATTCCATAGCATGAGTTTTTTATCGTTTTCAGTTCATCTTTTACCAGACGACAAACTCATTCCATGAATTTCCAGCGCGGCAGACAAAAGGAAGATCCCGAAATCAATCTGGTACCCATGATTGACGTATTGCTGGTAATACTGATCTTCCTGATGATTACCACAACTTACTCGAAATTTTCTGAGCTCGAAATCAATCTGCCGCAGGCAACGTCCGGCAAGCCCGCAGACCGGCCCAATGTCATAGATGTTTCGGTGAGCGCCGCCGGGAGTTATACCGTTAACCGGGCATCCATCAAAAACTCCGGTGCTGAAGGACTCAGCGGCGAATTGCGCGCTGCGGCGGGCGACCGCCCTGATCCGGTAATTGTCATCAATGCGGACGCCGAGGCCACGCATCAGTCCGTTATCATGGTTATGGAGGCAGCACGTCTGGCAGGATACAATCACATTACCTTTACGACCGAGACCCCCCGCTAGCAGCCTGTCGGACTTGAAGAATCGAAGCGAAAAAGGGACTGAGTGAGGATAGATTTTGACGATTTTGAAGGCCAATAGTTGTTCTATTGGTCGAAAAAGCGGCGAAATATAGACCAGCCAGACGTTTTTGCAGCCGATTTCCTTTAAGTCCGACAGACTGCTAGGATCACCGTGACTGCGGAGGAGAATGCGTTAAAATGTATGGCTATTGCTGATGAGTAATTTGGATTACGTCACAATCCCGAAGCAGTTGAAGCAATCAATAAAATTGAGGTGATAAATTCATGGACGTAAAATTGCTCGACATTCTGGTCTGTCCACTTTGCAAGGGACCGTTGCTATATAAGAAATCCGAAAATGAGCTGATCTGCAAGGCGGACCGGCTGGTTTTTCCTATCAAGGATGGCATTCCCGTAATGCTGGAAGACGAGGCGAGAAGACTGTCTCCGGAAGAAGAAATCTAGTTTCAAAAACTTTATTTGCTCCGGTAAAGGGAAGAGATGGAACCGGTATCCTGCTGCAGGGTTAAGTAAACCATGAAGAGTCCAAATAGTGCCGCCATCCTCGGTGCATTGGTTGCGGATTCTGCCGCGCTCGGTCTGCACTGGCTCTACGATCCAGTGCGCATTGCAGAAATTGAAGCAACCCGGGGACTGGTGTTCCTGCAACCCGAGGCAGACAATTATGCCGGTGCAAAGGGTTATTTCGCGCACGGTGGCCGGTCTCCTGGCGACTCGACCGGCTACGGCGAAGCGTGCTTATTGATGCTGGAGCATCTGGCGAAGCACGGTACCTTCAATCGTACCGGGTATCAGACCGAATACCGCGCGCATTTTGGGCCTGGTGGCACATTTACCGGTTATATCGACTCCCCTACCCGCCTGACGTTACGTACGCTGTTATCGCTTGAACCGGCAGAATTTCCGGCGGCATCAGGTGCGGATGACGACCAGCATCCAGCCCTGGCAGCGCTACCGGCGCTGGTTGCAACTCACGCCGGGACGCTGGAGGAACTGATGGCACGCGTCGAGGAAGTCGTGCGCGTAACAAATAACAATGTAAAGGCGGTCACTGCCGCACAGTGTTCGGCAGCAGCATTGTTTGAAGTGTTGCACGGTACGCCGATTGCGCAGGCATTGGCGAACGCCTTGCCATTTGCAGGAAATACGCTTGGACCGCTTCTTGAAGAGGCGCTCGCCATCCCAACGCTGGATAGCGTTGGGGTTGCAAAGCATTTTGGTATGGCCTGCCATGTTGCAGAAGGCCTGCCAGTCATTTTTCATATCGCGCAACACGCAACTGACTATCGCATTGCCATCGAGTCCAACATTCGTGCCGGAGGAGATAATTGCGGCCGCTCAATCATGCTTGGCGCCATGGTTGCGGCACATATGACGAAACAGGATAATCCCGGATGCCCCATTCCGCTACCGTGGCTGGCACGGTATGGAAAATTCATGGCTGCAGCCGACGCATGCGCGGCACTTTGATATATGCACATGCGTCCAAGAGGTAGTATGGAATATATTGCTGATACGCTTCGCCAATTCCCCATCATTAATCCTAAATCCGGCAGTTGGACGGGGCGGACCCACCCAAAAGGTGAAAGTCAAGTAGTGCAGAAAATCTTTGTAGATCATGCTGTTAATCTAATAAATAAGCGGTCAACTGCCGGATTTAGGTTAATAGCTCCGGCTCCCTCATTTCTTTTTCATGTAAAACGTGAATTCTCCGGCCGTTTCTGCTGAAGACAGCAGGTCATTACCCGTCTGATCAGCGAAAACCTGGAAATCGATCGCCGCACCCGGATCGGTGGCTACGATTTTCAGCACTTGCCCGGTAGTCATGTCCACCAGAGATTTTTTAGTGCGCAGGATTGGCAGGGGGCAGTTAAGTCCGCGCACATCCAGCTCTTTATCGCAGTTCATGCATATCCTCCTTGATCACTGATTAATGGATAGCTTGTGACGCCAACCTGAATGCAGCAAAGTGACTTATCAAAAAAATGTTTCATCCTAAATCCGGCAGTTGGACAGGGCGGAGTGTGTGGTTTTGGGGTGCAGGGCAAGGCGTAACGACGCGGAATGGTCATTCCATTCCAAGGAGTTACAACGCAGCCATGTGCCCCAAAATCCGTGCAATCCGCCCTGTAGCGGACCCACCCAAAAGGTGAAGGTCAAGTGATGCAAAAAGTCTTTGTAGATCATGCTGTTAATCTGAGAAATGAGCGGTTAACTGCCGGATTTAGGTTCATATGCTACAAGAAATACTCAAGGAAAGTATGGAGAGAAGTTAAAGATGAGTTAGGATAACGCGCTTCCGTGAATTTCAGATCAAAGGCGAAATTAATGCCGTTATGTTGTTTTAATTGAGAATCAGGCTACGCTCCATTTATATTACGGCTGCATCAATATGCCCGTCAACTTTACACCCTCCCTGCCCGAACAGTTGCTACCGATAAGGGGCATGACCCTTGGCATTACAGAAGCCGG
>JBDTKY010000195.1:0-16640 GCA_039935055.1 Nitrosospira sp. | reverse complement strand
TAGTCGGCCCTGAAAAATCTCTGCAGCCCGCATGGACGCTCAATTTTCTGAGTGAAGGTGGTGCACCGAATCCCCTGAGAAACGTTATCTGATCAGGTGATTTCTGGGGGATTCGAGGATGGAGACGGCCGACTTTTTCCGCGCGCGCATCGACGCGATGATCAACCTCAACAATCCGTTGACGGTGCTTGCAAGGCGCCTTCCCTGGGCTCAGATCGAAGCGGTACTTGCGGCTAAGTTTGCACGCCAGGAACGCGCTGGCCAGGTTCTTGAATGCCACGACATGTTTGGCCCGGCGCTGGTGTTGGAAGGCGCGGGCACCAGCAACGCCGGCCGCCCCAAGTTGCCGGTTCGCCTGATGGCCAGCCTGCTGTACCTCAAGCACAGCTTCAACCTCAGCGACGAGGAGCTTGTCGTGCGCTGGAGCGAGAACATCGTGTGGCAGTTCTTCAGCGGCCTGGACTATTACGAGCACCGGTTGCCGTGTGACGCCACGCAGATCGGACGCTTCCGGCGCGACCTGGGCGAGGACGGCATGGAGCTGTTGCTCAAGGCCACCATCGACACGGCGGTGGCCATCAAGGCGGTCAAGCCCCGGGATCTGGAGCGGGTGATTGTTGACACCACGGTCCAGGAGAAGGCTATCGCGTACCCCGTGGACAGTCGCCTGCTGGAGATCGCTCGCCACAAAGTGGCAAGCGCCGCCAAGCATGCCGGGATTGAGCTCAAGCAGACCTTTGCCAAGGAGGGCAAGGAGCTGCGCCGCCGCGCCGGTGGCTACGCGCATGCCAAGCAATTTCGGCGGTTGAAGAGGGTCGTCAAGCGCCAGCGCACGATTCTGGGCATCGTGATGCGCGAGGTGCAGCGCAAGATCGAAGCGCCGGAGTTCGCACCCGATCACCCCAAGGCGGCGAGCGATCTGATGATGTGGCTGGGACGTGCCGGGCGCATCCGCACTCAACAGCGCAACGGCAAGAACAAGCTGTACGCGCTGCACGCGCCGGAAGTCGAATGTCTCGCCAAGGGCAAGGCCCGAAAGCCCTACGAGTTCGGCGTCAAGAGCGCCGTGGTGGTCTCACACAAGCACGGCCTGATGCTGGGTGCGCGCACCTTCCCCGGCAACCCCTACGACGGCCACATCCTGAACGCCGCGCTGGAGCAGGCGGCCAATCTGATGCAAGACCATCCGGTCAAGCTCAAACAAATCGTGGTTGACCTGGGGTTCCGCGGTGTGGATGCAGACAACCCCGATGTACAGATCATTCATCGGGGCAAGTTCAAATCGCTCACGTCGCAGCAAAAGCGCTGGCTGCGCCGGCGCCCGGCTATCGAGCCCGCCATCGGACACTTGAAGTCCGAGAACCGCATGGACCGCTGCTGGCTCCAGGGTGCGCTGGGTGATGCCTTGCACGCCATCAGCTGCGCCGCTGGCTACAACCTGCGTTGGCTGCTGCGTGCGATCGCCCGTCTGGGGCTGGGGCCGCTTTTTTTGTGCCTGTTGCAGGCTGCGTTGTCACAGGCATCGATCAAACGAGCGTCGCATCGGCCATATGGCCGCGCGCTCGCCTATGTTTGAACGCGACCGTCTTCTTCGCGTCGAGCTCGCGAGCCCCAGCGACGAGCCACCTCATGGACGACAACCGGGTGAAAGCGAATTTTGCAGGGCCGACTCATTAAGATTACAAATTTGTAATGAGTTCGCCATCGTTGCGTCAGCATCCCTTACCGATAATTGAATCGGAAGGAGAGACTGAACGCCGTATTAGAAGCACGCGATTGGATCAAGAGTACCTGCACGCACCCAGCCAAAGCTGAAGGCGGTCGCAACAGCGCACATGAAAATGCTGGAAAAATCGCCCAAACCCGTCAAAAGATACTCTAGCAGCCTGTCGGACTTAAAGGAAATCGGCTGCAAAAGCGTCTGGCTGGTCTATATTTCGCCGCTTTTTCGACCAATAGAACAACTATTGGCCTTCAAAATCGTCAAAATCTATCCTCACTCAGCCGCTTTTTCGTTTCGATTCTTCAAGTCCGACAGGCTGCTAGCGTATTCAGCACGAGAGCGGGTCTCTTAAGTACCGCGTGCCATGAGAGCGACCTGTGAGCCTGGATAGTTAGGAGCCGTTTGATTAAAAAATAGCTTAATTGGGATTATATAGTCATTCCAAATGAGATTGGAAGTTGATTGAAGTTCCCTCTTTATTAACGTCCAGTGATCAAAAAATGATGTCAGACTGCTTGCCACCGTTAGTTCCTGTAAATTTATACCACGATACTGCTTCACGTAAAATCTGCCGGCGCAAAGTGGTGTTTATTGCCTCCTCATCAGGAGAGTTTTCGTGCTTCTTCCCCGTGTCATTTTCTTTTTGGCAATCTTGTTATTGGCCTTGCGAGTCAGCGGACAAGCCCAGGAAGTCACGCCAGTAGGAATCGCCACCTTCAACATGGCCTGGGCGGGAACCGTTGATGACTTTAAACGTCATGTCGAGGTTTGCAGTGCGCCGGAAGTCGATTGGTGCAACAGCCGGGTCAAGATTCCTCGGGGCGAGCGGCATGCGGCACCGGAAGAGGAGATTCGTGCAAGGCAGTGCCGGGATGCAACCATTGCAGCGGCTGGGAGCTTCGAAGCAATGATGATGACGGCCCCTTGCAACGCATATGGGAAGAGAAAATATCCAGCCAGAGCGGAGACGGTGGAGAACTACGATGTGAAGCTAGGCGGTTTGCGTGCCACTGTCGAGAATCTGATCCAAAACGAAAACATAAAGATTATCGCGTTCCAGGAGGTTAAGTCCCGGGAGGTCATAGTGCATGTGCTTGGCAAATTTTCCGAAGAATTTAATGTTTGTGTTGCGCCTCATAGTGCTTTTCAAACAGTGGCGTTTGCCTGGGATAAATCAATTCCATCAAATCCGTCTGATATGAACAGATGCGTACCGAATCCGGACTTGGCAATCATCGAACGGCCCGAGGCCGAGTTCTCTGTGCATCGCGCTAGGCCTGGGCTGGCGCTACAATTGGCAATCAATGGCGCACCGGTGACTTTCCTGAATATTCATCTCAAGTCCGGCTGCGCCAATCTGAAAACGGGCGGGGGCTTCGTAGGTCACAAATTGACCGATCTGGACCCGGCGTGCGAAGTTCTCAACCGGCAAACCCCTATTATCGAAGATTGGGTCGAGAACGTGGCTAAGGAGAGTCCGCGTTTCGTCCTCTTCGGCGACTTTAATCGCCGGATAGACGAGGAAGCAGCCGCGCCGGTTGCAAGGACCGAAGTCCGTACCGATGGTACGGACCCAGTGGAGCCGAATACAAAAGATGAGCGGGGGAGGGTCAAGAGCAGCTACCTGTGGCAAGAGGTTGCCGATGGGTTTCCTGTGATGCATCAGGTGCCGCTGGCATCCGCCGAGCCAGGGTGCACCGGTCTCAAAGGGCTGGATCATATCGTTATCAGCGATTCAATCAAACAGGCACAGACTCAAGCGCTGGGCTCGCGCAAGATTGCCGTGGTGAAAAAACGCCCACAACCCATCGCAACAAGCGATCATTGTCCGATGGTTACGGTTCTTGAGTTGTGAATTTATTATAGAAGAGAAGATTTGAGTCTCGCATTGACGATGGGTCAGTATAATCTTGGAAGCTCTTACTCTGTTTTAACCTAAATCCGGCAGTTGATCGCTCATTTATCAGGTAATAGCTATGATAAATAAAAATATTTTGTACTATTTGACTCTCACCTTCTGGGTGAGCCCGCTACGGGGTGGATTGCACGGTTTTTGCGGCGCATGGCAGCGTTGCGACTCCTTGGAATGGGGCGCCCTGGAGCGTCGCACGAGGGGTCCCGCGGAGCGGGGATCGGGCAGCGCAGGGGATGCTGCGGCCGCATTTCAAGGCGCCCGCATCCCGCTGCGGGGTCACACCACCTTCCTGCGGAAGGCACTGCTCCGCCCTGCGCGGTCGCACCATTCCGCGTCGTTGCGCCTTGCCCCGCACCCCAAAAACCACACACTCCACCCAGTCCAACTGCCGGATTTAGGTTTAATAAAATATTCGCCATTGCTAGCTCTCGTGCAGGCAAGCTCGGCCCATTTGAAATCATTCCTCACATGAAACGCTATACCATAGAACAATTCATGGCTACGACTTCCATGTTGGGAGCATCGTTCAGTGCTGATGAGAGGCGTATTCTTTTCACCAGCAACGCGACCGGTATTTTCAATGCCTACACGCTACCAGTTGGCGGCGGTAAGCCAGAGCCCCTGACACAGTCTACCGTCGATAGCACTTTTTCGGTCAGCTTTTTTCCGCATGACGATCGGATACTTTTTACGCGGGATCGTGGCGGCAATGAGAATTTTCATCTTTTCCTGCTTGATTCGGATGGCACGGAAAAAGACTTGACCCCAGGAGAGAAGCTCAAGGCGCAATTCATGGGTTGGCGTCCGGATGGGACCATTTTCTTTGTTTCCAGCAACGAGCGTGATCCAAAATTCTTTGATCTGTACTGCTACGACGCCCAGACGTATGCCCGTATTTTACTATATAAAAATGAGGAAGGATTCGATTTGGGCGCTATCAGCCGCGACGGGCGGTGGATCGCGCTGAACAGAGCCAATACTACTTCCGATAGCGATATCTACCTGTTCGATGTCGCAAAACAAGAGGTGAAACACCTGACCCCCCACCAGGATGCCATCAGCTTTCGTGCCGAGACCTTCGATCCGGCTTCTCAAAGGCTGTTTTTCCTTACGAATGAGGGAAGCGAATTTAAGCGCCTGCGCATTTATGACTTGATCACGGGTGTCATCCAGGATCATGAGAGTGCTGAGTGGGACGTGATCTATACCTATTTCTCCAGGGATGGGCGATTTAGGATAACGGGTATCAATCAGGACGGCAGTATAGTGATCCGAGTGGTGGAGTGCGGTGGCGGTGAGGAGAAGCCTGTGACGCTTCCCACACTGCCGGAGGGCGAAATTCGGGACGTGATATTTTCGGCTGGTAGTACCCGTATGGCCTTTTACGTGAACGGCGATCGTTCTCCCGATAACCTGTTTGTCTACGATTTCGAGACCGGACAGCTCCAGCAACTTACCCAGAGCCTGAGTAAGGAAATCGACCCATCAGATCTGGTGGATGCACAAGTGGTTCGCTTCCGATCCTTCGACGGCATGGTGATACCTTCTATTTATTACAAACCGCATGAGGCCTCGGCGTTAAACAAAGTGCCTGCCATTGTGTATGTGCATGGCGGCCCGGGAGGGCAAACCATGCGCGGTTATAACGCTCAGATCCAATACCTGGTGAACCATGGCTACGCCGTGCTGGGGATTAATAACCGTGGCAGTTCAGGCTATGGCAAGACCTTCTTTACTGCCGCTAATCGTAAACATGGGCGTGAGCCGCTATGGGATTGCGTAGAGGCCAAGACCTATCTCGCCAGCCTGGGTTACATCGATTATGAGCGCATCGGCATCATGGGTGGGAGTTATGGCGGTTATATGACGCTGGCAGCCCTGGCTTTCCGCCCCGAGGCCTTCAAGGTGGGCGTGGATATCTTTGGTGTCAGTAACTGGTTGCGAACGCTGGAGAGCATACCGCCCTACTGGGAGTCGGTCCGCAAAGCTATTTATGATGAGATTGGTGATCCTGTGAAGGATATAGACATCCTCGTTGCTACCTCGCCGCTCTTTCACGCCAGGGAAATACGAAAGCCGCTAATTGTTATTCAAGGTGCCAACGATCCTCGTGTCATCAAGGCTGAAAGTGATGAAATCGTGGCAGCCGTCAAGAAGCAGAATATCCCGGTTGAATATGTCGTTTTCTCCGATGAAGGTCACAGCTTCACGAAAAAGAAAAATCAGATCGAAGCTAATCGGCGGATACTGGAGTTTCTGGATAAATACCTGAAAGGCTTGGATGGAGCGCAGAAGGATGGGGCGGGGAACGAGCAGAGGAGTAGTACACATTAGCGTCAAGCACAGATTCTTGAAAAATTCAGCCCCTCTACCGAACTCCCGCGGGTCCCTCGAAAAACTCGCGTATCAAAAAGTCTTCAAGCCCCTTGCTATCTTCCATGCGTGCAGACAGGACGACCACGCGGTCGAGCCGGTACGATTCCCACTGAAAATCGGCTTTCTGGTACTGGCGAATCAGGTCGATCATTTTCCGGACGATGGCGCGCTGTATATCGCCATCCGGTCCGGCATGGACTTCGACGACCTCGCGCCGTGGGTTACTGATATCCGTTCTCCAGGCGCGAAACAGGAACTGAGCGTTACGAGGTCCCATTCTCATAATTTGAAATATTCCGCTTGTGCCGGGTTCTCGAAGGTTGCGTTTGACGTTGGCCATTCGGAGCTCTTCTTCCGAAGGCTCACGTTCGATAGCTTCTGATTTAGTGGGCTCATCTTCAAAAATTCCTCCCGCAGTGCGGCGTTCCCTGGCTTCTTTCATGAAGTCCGTTAGATCTTTTGAAGCCTCCGGCTTGGGAGCTTGTGTGCGATTTGCCTGGGTTTCTTTCTTTGAGGTTTCTCTCTCAGGCGAAGGCTTCATCGGCTTTGTCTGTCCGGCTCCCAGACGGGGTTGAGGCTTGGGCGTGGGGGGTGCCTTAGGGCTCTTCGGGGCTGCGGGCAGCTTTTGTTCTGCTTTTTCTTCGGGCAATTCCACAAAGCTTGCTTCAATTGGAGGCGGTGTTTCAATTTCGACCTTGGGTGTGGTAAGAAAAAATCCGAATCCCCAGATAATGATCAGCCAGAGGAGGGCCGCCAGTGGCAGCGGCCACCAGAGTTGCATCTCCTTCGCTCTGGAATTGTGCATGCCGAGGACGTTACTTGTGTTTCACCGCGATCATGAAGTGCTGCACGCCTGCAGATCGAGCCCGCAACATCGCCTGCACTACGATTCCCTGTGGCGCATCGTTGTCCGCGGATACGATTAGTTTCTGATCCGAATCCTGCAGTAACGGTTTGAGGGTGGCGGACAGCGTGTCCAATGTAACGGGAATCCGGTTAATAAAAATTTGGCTATCGCTTGTCAGCGTCAGCGTTACAGGTGCTTTAGTCTGGAGCTTTTCAGCCTCCCCCTGGGGTAGATTTACCTGCAATGAATCAAGATTCTGCAGCGATAATGAAGACAGCATGAATGTCGCAAGCAAAAAAAACATCACATCGATCATCGGAATGATTTCGATTCGTCCTTTACGAAACACCCTGGGTTTACGTAGTTTCATTGGCGGTCTCCTGGTCAAGGCGAATATGATCGATCAGGCGCGTTCCAAGACGTTCCATTTCGTCCATTGTTTGGGATTGCAAGCGAGAAAAATAATTGAACCCGAATAAGGCAACCAGTGCGATCACCAGGCCGACCACAGTTGCAATCAGTGCCTCGGCCACACCTCCTGTTACCGCTGTCGGATTGACGATCCCCTCGCCACCTATTACCTGAAAAGCGCGCATCATTCCGACAACAGTTCCCACGAGTCCGAGCAGAGGCGCGGCAGTGACGATTGTCTCCAATATCCATAGCCGCCGGGCAAGGGATGTCTCAATCAACTGGGCTTCATCCGCTGCACGAGATTCGGTCCACCACGAGGGCCGATGCCTGTTGCTGATGACTATCTCGAAAAATCGCTTGTAATAGTGGCGTTCATCGAGCCCGGATAGTATTTTTTCCAAGTCATGCCATGTGAAGCCGTAGGTTTCAACGAGGTTTAGCAAATCATGTGAAAGACGGGCATACCGCCAATAGATAAATGCCTTCTCAAGCATAATGGCCAAAGCGACTACCGCAAGCAAAGACAACGGCAAAATAATTATCCCGCCGAGTTTTAATGCGGTCCAGGTTGTTTGTAGTTCTTGCATGGTTATCTCCGGAAGGGGTTACATTCCTCCCCTTGTTAGTTAGAAAATCCTGTCGTCAACTGCTCTGCGTAAAGTCTGATCTTGCCTATCCAGGGCATATTTTATCTATGCCAAGCTGTAAGATCTTACAGCTATCCCTGGCGCTCATTTTAAGGTCTCATAGCTATTTTATTGTTTGTCCTGGACAGGCTCGCAGCGTATGCAAATATCCATCAATTGAAAAGAGCGATGAGCGGACTAACGCATATGATTCTGGCGTCGTTACGACGCGCCAGAAATAAGATTGCATCCGCCGAGATGTCCAGAAACATTACCGGACAGCGGAACAAATCATGTTCGCCAGATACGACGAACGGTGCGATAAAAATAATAAGCTGGTCATGCGGGTTGATTGAATTTAACGCCTGTAACGGTAGTAGCGATATGCATAGTTATTTTTTAGATAAAAGTAGAGTCAATAGCTCCAAGTTTTCGTAATGATATCTCCAATCAAAAGCCATGCAGGAATGATCGCAAGTATCTCAGAGATTAGTTGGGAGGCTGAGCCTCCACAAACCGAAAAAACGTACTTCAGAATTGCCAGCATTCTAGAGCAGAGTTTGAACGAAGTTTATCTTTTTGATGCTCAGACCCTGCGTTTTGAGTATGTGAATAGGTGTGCCCGGCGTAATCTGGGCCATAGCATGGATATACTGCGGATGATGACGCCACTGGATATCAAGCCAGAATTTGACGAGGCGTCATTCCGGACCATGGTCGATCTGCTTCTGCATGGTGAGAAAGAAATTCTCATTTTTGAAACCGTTCATTTACGTGCTGATGGCACGCGTTATCCAGTTGAAGTTCACCTGCAGTTATTTGAGCAATCTGGCCGCATCGGGTTTCTCGCAATGATTCTCGACATCACCGTTCGCCGTCGCGCCGAGCTAGCGCTACGGGAGAGCGAAGCACGGTTTCGGACCATGGCCAACACCATCCCGCAACTCGCATGGATAGCAGAAGCTGATGGGTCGAGATCCTGGTACAACCAGCGCTGGTATGACTATACAGGTACAACGCGCGAAGAAATGGAGGGTCTTGGCTGGCAAAAAGTGCACGATCCCGAGATGCTGCCTAAAGTCGTAAAGTGCTGGAACGATTCTACGGTCGCTGAGCAGGCCTTCGACATGGAATTTCCATTACGCGGCGCGGATGGACAGTTCCGGATATTCCTGACCCGGGCGGAGCCGTTAAAGAATTCAGAAGGCTATGTGGTGCAGTGGTTTGGTACCAATACGGACGTAAACGAGCAGAGGTTGGTGGAGAAGGCTCACCGCGAAACGGAGAGGCGGCTTCAAGTGGTAATGGAAAATATGAGAGAAGGTCTTGTTATCGCTGACTTTACAGGTCAACTGTTGCACTGGAATCCGGCGGCGCTGGAGATGCACGACATTGGCAGTGCGGAAGGTGTATTAATCAATCTTCATCATTTCAAGCAATTCTATGAATTCTCGACCGTTGAGGGAACTGTTCTGCCATTTGACCAATGGCCATTGAAACGCCTTCTTAAGGATGGACGCCTGCATGATTTGGAGTTGCGGCTCAGGCGCATGGATAAAGACTGGAATCGTATCTTCAGCTATTCCGGATCCCTCTCACACTACGGTGATGGCAAGGAATTGGCATTTCTAGTCATTCAAGATATCACTGAGCGCAAAAATGCAGATGAAGCATTACGAGGTGCAAAGATAAACCTTGAGCGCGAGGTGGATGAGCGGACCGCTCAGTTGCTGGCCAAGAGCAAGGAACTGGAAAATTTTTGTTATTCCGTCTCGCATGACCTCAGGGCGCCACTTCGCGGAATTGACGGCTACAGCCGTCTTTTATTGGAAGACTACCAACAGCAGCTCGATGAGGAAGGCCGGGGTTTTCTGAAAAATGTGCGAGCGGCAACGAAAAATATGACAGATTTAATTGAAGATCTGCTCGCATATTCAAGGCTCGAACGGAGAGGAGCATCTACAATACCCTTAGAGCTCTCTGGTTTCGTATCCAATCTGTTGGAGGAGTGCCGCGCCGGTTCTAAAGATGTGCGCCTAACTGTCGAAGTCGGCGGCTTTCATGTAAGTGTCGATCCGGAGGGCCTCGCGATAGCATTGCGCAACCTGATTGATAACGCCATCAAGTTTTCCAAATATACACCTGAACCGGCCATAGAAATTCGTGCACAGGCTGTGGGTGGCCGCTGCGTTCTCTCGATACGCGACAATGGCATTGGATTTGATATGCGCTTTTACAGCAAAATTTTTGAGATATTTCAGCGTCTTCACCGAGCGGAAGAGTATCCGGGTACGGGCATCGGACTTGCAATGGTACACAAAGCCATGGAACGAATAGGAGGGCGGGTTTGGGCAGAAAGCCAGTTGGGCGCCGGAGCAATTTTTTTCCTGGAACTGCCTTTGTCCAGAGCGGTTCCAGTACTTGCTTCCAGCATGCAACCATGAATATTGCTTTGCCAATACTGCTCGTTGAGGATAATCCGATGGATGTGGATCTCACGCGACGCGCTTTTATCCGACACAATTTGGCGAATCCACTCAAGGTGGCGCGCGACGGACAGGAAGCACTAGATTTCATTGCAAAATGGACAGCGGGGGAGCCCTTGCCCACAGTCATATTACTTGATTTAAAATTACCAAAGGTTAGTGGACTTGAGGTTTTGCGGGCCATCCGGGCGCATCCCGGTTTTGGGACTGTTCCCGTTGTCATTCTTACCTCTTCGGCTGAGGATCATGATATTCATGAAGCCTACTCGCTTGGGGCAAACTCCTACATCGTGAAACCTGTGGATTTTGATAAATTTATCGATGTAGCCAGACAAATCGAGCTTTACTGGACTGTTCTCAACATCCACTCCCTTCCCAGGTACGATTAATGAGAGTCCTCTATCTGGAGGATAATGCTCAAGATGCGAGTCTTGTGCAAATCGAGCTGCGGAGGCGTGCGCCGGATATTCAACTGGATGTCGTTTCTACATTGGCCGAGGCGCTTGCACGGCTGGAGCGATGCCATGCGATCTATGGTGCTGCATTGGAAACGGCGGCGGTCGAGCCGGCCAAACCGGGTGCTCCTCCTCGTTATGATTTGGTCCTGACTGATCTTAATCTCTCTGATGGTAGTGGTAAGACCTTGCTGGCCCAGGTTCGCAGCAAGCGCCTGCCGCTACCTGTCGTAGTTCTAACCGGTTCGGGGAGCGAGGAAACCTTGGTGGCATTGCTCCGGGCGGGTGCCGATGATTACGTCGTAAAACGTAGTAATTTTCTTGAGACATTAGCTCTCGTGCTGCGCGCCGCACTCGATAAGTTTCGTACAGAAACGTTCCGGCGAGCCGCCGCTCTGAGAGTTCTCTACGTCGAGCCGAATGCTTATGATATCGATCTGACGAAACGGGAGCTTGCTTCCATCGCTCCACATCTCCACATTGAATCACTCCAGACAGCCGAGCAGGTCCTGCATCGTTTTGCGGTGCCTAATCCGAAATTCGTTACGGATGTTCTTCTACTTGATTATCGCTTGCCCGGAGCTTCTGTCACTGATGTTTTAAAGGAACTTTGCCAGGTACGAGGGCTTGATCTTCCAATCATTCTCGTTACTGGACAGGGAAACGAAGAAATTGCACGCCAATCTCTCAAACTTGGGGCCGCTGATTATGTGGTAAAAAGTGCTGGCTATCTTCAGCGGTTACCTACAGTCATAGAAAATGTGTGGCTTCGAGCCGAGTCGACTCGCAGAGAACGGGTCTTGCTGGAGGAACGAACCCGTCTTTCTCTTGCCACCGAAGCGGCGGCGATAGGTATATGGGAATGGAATACAGTTACCAACGAGATCATCTGGGATGATCGCATGTATGAGCTCTACGGTGCTCCACGTGAGCGTGCGATTACTTATGAAATCTGGAAATCCTATATTTATCCCGATGATCTGCCCAATCAGGAAGCGCAGCTGGAAAGAATCAGCGCGGAGAACGGGCGGGGGCAAATAGTTTTGCGGATTCTGCACGCATATGAAAACGTACGTTATCTTCATATCGCCAAAGCAGTAACATGGGGTATGAGGGGCAATGAGCTGAAGGTGGTGGGTACTGCGATCGACATCACCAAGCGGAAACAGGCCGAACTGGCAATACAGCAACATGCCATGCAGCAGGGTCTTATTGCAGCGTTCGGGCAACAGGCGCTCGCCAGTACTGATCTGGACGAGCTCTGGGACCAGGCGGCGGTGATTACATGCAAAGGTCTCACGGCTGATTTCTGCAAGGCTCTTCAGCTTACACCTGATAAACATTCCTTCATACTTAAGGCAGGTTCGGGTTGGCGAGACGGGTGGATTGGCCATCACATATCTACCACCGGTGAGAATACACAAAACCGGTTTGTTCTCGCGAACCTTGAACCCGTCCTCGTGGAGGATTTTCGCATCGAGACCCGTTTCAAACCCTCCGAGATCCTCAGGACTCATGGTATACGCAGCGGGGTCGATGTGCCTATCTCCGGAGCTGGCGGCCCCTATGGCGTGCTGGGTTCCTATTCCCGCGACGAGCTTCGTTTTACGCTGGATAGCATCAGTTTTCTGCAAAGTCTCGCCAATGTTCTTGCGACAGCGATTGATCGTAAAAGCGCCGAGGATAGGCTTACCTTCCTGGCCCAGTTCGACCCCTTGACGGGACTGCCTAACCGCAGCCTGTTTCTCGACCGCCTCGGGCAGGCGATGGAGCAAGCGCAGCGCAACCGGGGGCGAATCGGGGTTGTGTTTGCTGATCTCGACCGTTTTAAAATTGTCAATGACACGATGGGCCACAGCATTGGCGATAAGCTGCTTGTCAAGGTCGCGCAACGGCTGCAGGAATGCGTGCGTTCGGGCGATACGGTCGCGCGCCTGGGAGGAGACGAGTTCGCATTCATTCTTTCCAATCTGGCCCATGCCGAGGACGCAACTGTAGTGGCGGAGAAAGTGACTACTGCGCTCTCGTTGGTATTCGAGCTGGAAGGTCAGGAAATTTACATTTCTGCTAGCCTCGGTATCAGCATCTACCCCGGAGATGGTGCGGACGCAGACAGCCTGCTCAGGAATGCCGACACCGCGATGTTTCAGGCCAAGGAACACGGGCCTGCAATTTATCAGTTTTATCTGCCACAGATGAACGAGCGCGCGGTAGCGCGCCTGAAGATGGAAACGCAACTACGCGGCGCGCTGGCACGGCATGAATTCGTATTACACTATCAGCCAAAAGTAAGTTTGGTCAGCGGTGCGATCACCGGCTTTGAAGCACTGTTGCGCTGGCACCATCCGGCGCATGGCTTGGTACCGCCGTTGCAATTCATCTCGATTCTCGAAGATACCGGGCTGATTGTGCCGGTTGGCGAATGGATAGTGCGTACAGTCTGTGAACAGATAAAGAAATGGCAGGGCGAGGGCTTGGTCCTGCATCCGATCTCTATCAATCTATCGGCACGACAGTTTCAGCAACAAGACCTCGATTCCGTTATCGGAAGAACCCTGAAGATCACCGGAATCAATCCTCGTCTGCTGGAATTTGAGCTGACTGAATCGGTATTGATGAAAGAGGCCGAAACAGCTGTCAATACGTTGCAAAACCTGAAAGCCTTTGGTGTGCAGATCTCAATGGATGATTTCGGCACTGGTTACTCAAGTCTTGCCTACCTCAAGCGGTTTCCGCTCGATATACTCAAGATCGACCGTACTTTCATCCGGGATGTTACCACCGATCCGGACGACGCAAAAATCACCGTGGCAATGATCAATCTCGCCCATAGCCTGGAACTAAAGGTGGTGGCAGAGGGCGTGGAAACCAAGGCGCAGCTGGATTTTCTGGTACATCACAGTTGCGATGAGATGCAGGGCTATTATTTTTCACGGCCGCTGCCACCGGAAAGTGCTTCGCAGGCGCTTGCCGAAGGCCGCCAGTTGCTGATGAGCTGAATGAGAAACTACACCTGAACTGTGATCATCCGCCCACCAACCCCGACCTGGCCGGTAACGCAGATTTCTCTTTTTCCCATTGATTTTCTGAGCTAAAATTCCTGCTCCTGATAAATGTAGGCGACACCATGCCTGGCCATCATGGTATAACTAGCAAAAGCATCGCCATTTTGCAATAATAATTAACATAAAGTCCTTTCCCTATCTCCTGATATTTGTTAATTTATTCGGTATTATTCTCCCGATCCGCAGGCGACGGATAAATTTTCTCAATGGATAAAGACAAATGAAAAAAATGATCCTTGCAGCTTGCGCCATGCTGGTATTGAGTAGCGGTGTTTTTGCTCAGGAGAGGGGGTTGAATCTCAGGTCACAGGCTGCGTTTATCCTGGACGCACAGCATGGGCGCATTTTATTCGACAAGAACGCAGATACCGTAATGCCGATCGCTTCCATTACGAAGCTGATGACAGCAATTGTAGTACTTGATGCGCAACTCCCGCTGACTGAGGAAATCGTCATCGAACCTGTCGACATAGATGTCCTTAAGAACACCCGCTCCCGCTTGCGAGTAGGAACAAGTCTTCCTCGTCAGGAAATGCTGCGATTGGCGCTGATGTCTTCCGAGAATCGCGCTGCCGCGGCACTGGGGCGTGCTTATCCTGGCGGCATAAATGCATTTGTTGCAGCGATGAACCAGAAGGCATTCGAACTTGGCATGGGCAACAGTTATTTTGTTGATTCTACCGGATTGAATAGCGCCAATGTTTCAACCGCGCGCGACCTGGCAAAAATGGTTGATGCCGCAGATGATTACGACATCATCCGTGAATTTTCTACTACCGCTTCGCACGCAGTGGCTTCCGCCGAAGACGACCGTAGCTTGCAGTTTACCAATTCCAACAACTTGGTGCGTAGCGGGAATTGGGATATTGGTGTATCAAAAACGGGCTTTCTTAGCGAAGCCGGCCGGTGCCTTGTGATGCAAGCGAAAATAATTGGTAAGCCGGTTATTATTGTGTTGCTTGATTCCTGGGGAAAAAATTCCCGCATCGGCGATGCCAACCGTATCAAAAAATGGATGGAGATTGGTTTCGCTCGCAAGGTTCGCGGCTAAGGAAACGCCGATCAAATGAATTTTTGCGCAACCGGCAGTGACAGCGCAAGAATTGCGGCACCCGCTCGTATCGCCACGTTCAGTTTTTAGTTAAATGCGAAGTTTTCTCTTTATTTTTTCCGGTTGTGCTTATGTTTTGCGACTTTTCTACCCATTTCCTGAATCATGGGAACAACTTGCACCTGACCCTGTATACATTACTCAAGGCAAATAGCCTATTGAGCTGCGCATCATTTTTGCCGATTCCCTTGTAGCGCGGGTCTTCTTGTGTTTGAAGATGTTTTTGACGATGTGGAACGGATGCTCGACCATGGCCCGGATACTGGCTTTGAGTTTCTCATAGGCCAGCGCCAGATCCTTTTGCCAGCACTCAGGCATTTGCTTAATCGGCTTTCTGCGTTTGGCAATGCGCCATTTCAATGCGTGTACTTTGCCTTGTAGTTGGGTTCGCACTTCTTCACGCTTGGCGGCGCCTGCGTAGCCCGCGTCCGCTCCCACACACGTCTCTTCACCGTGCAGCAAGTTGGCGGTCTGACTCACCTCGCTGACATGGGCGGCGGTGCTCACGAGGGGGGTGTACCCAGCCTGATTGCGCATCAACACCGATGGGGGCCTTCATGCCGAAGTGCCATTGATTGCCTTTTGGCCGGGCGCATTTCAGGGTCGCGCGCACGAGGCTTGTTCTGGGTTGAACGGGGGGCAGCGATCAGCGTGGCGTCAATGAGCGTGCCTTGATTGATCAGCAACCCACGCGCTTTGAGCAGTGCGTTGCCCTCTTGCAGTATGGCCTGCGGTAGTGCGTTCGATGCCTAGCGGCGGACGCCCGCGTTTGCCGCTCTTGGGGTAATACGGCTTGATGATGGCGATAAGCCGGTTCCACGGCACCACCTGTTCCATCCTGGATAGAAAGATGTCACGCCGCGTGCGCTTCTTCCTGGTACTGTATTTGGCCTCGGAAAAACTCATTGGTTGATTCGTCATGGTAACCCTTGCGAAGGGCTCAGTCGAAGTTATTGAGGGTCGTTTACTAACGTTCCAAGCCTATGTGCGGTTGTCAGAACAGACGAATAAATCGGCATTTCCTTAGGTTTTTAAATAACGCCGATTTAGCCGGCAATATGCTTCTCACAAAATTTATTCAGAGCTTTTTTTAATCCTAAATCCGGTAGTTGGACGAGGTGAAGTGCGCGGTTTTTGGGGTACAGGGCAAGACGCAACGACACGGAATAGCGCGACCGCGCAGGGCGGAGCAGTGCCTTCCACAGAAAGGTGTGACCTCGCAGCAGGATGCGGGCGCCTTGAAACGCGGCCGCGGCATCCCTACACTCCCCGATTCCCGCTTCGCAGGGGCCCCATTCCGAGGCGTTGCGAACAACGCAGCCCTGTACCGCAAAAACTGTGCAATCCGCCTCGTAGCGGACTCACCCAAAATGTGAGAATCGAGTGGCACAAAAATTCTTTACCCATCATAGTGCAAGACTGACAAATGAGCGGCCAACTGCCGGATTTAGGTTAATTGCGGTTCTGGGCATAAAACCAGAAAGGCGTTCAGGAACTGCCTGTCAAACGAACCGTTTTGTGGTGGCCTGGAAGAGATAACCGCATTTCCAGGAATGCCATCATGGCAGGAATGTATAATTGCTGTCATAACCCTTCCGCAATGGAATTGCTGAAGCAGGTAA
>JBDTKY010000194.1:0-4390 GCA_039935055.1 Nitrosospira sp. | reverse complement strand
ACCTGCGACAATTTGTCGCATTGCGATACTTGATTCTCCCGCCTATCATTCTTTCTAACCGGTTTAATGGAGAGTCTGGCACAAGGCAGAACTCGCAACACAATAAAAAAATATATGGAATGTCTTTGCATGCCATGCGTGAATGTGCAAATTAAGTGGTAAAATCCCAGTTTTTAGTGCGATTGATTCTTAATTAGATTCACATTACTAATGTTCAGTATTTTCAAGTTCAAATCTTTGTTAATTAACCATCGCTTGCGCGGTTTACTTCTCGTGGCGATGCTAACTTTCATGAGCGCTACCGGTGCGGCTGAAAGCGCTCGTCCGTTTACGCTGGGGAGTCTTGCGCAAGTTCTTGATGCCCGCGGAGGTAAGCCTTTCATCCTCGTTTTTTGGTCTCTTGACTGTCAATATTGTCCAACCGAATTGAAGATGCTGAGTGAACTCAAGCGCAGCCACCCTGCATTGGATATCGTTCTCATTGCCACCGATTCGGTTAGTGATATACCACAGCTTATCTCGCGGGCGGAAAGCTATGGACTGAACAAGGTTGAGCAATGGGTTTTTGCGGAGGATATGCCGGAACGCTTGCGTTTTGAAATCGATCGTCGCTGGTACGGCGAAGTACCACGTACGTATTTTTATGATCAGAAGCATCAGCGGGAGGCCAAGACCGGTCTGATCAACAAGAAGTTTTTTGAAGACTGGCTGGCGCGCAATGCCGTGCCTGACCCAAGACGTTGAAGACATGATGATCAACCGTAATCCCGCTTTTTTACCCAGCCTAATGCTTGTTCTTGCGGCTCATGGCGCGCTACTGTATTTTCTGTTTAAGCAGCAGTTGATTCCTCCACCGGAACAGTTAGCCACACTGCTCGTCAATTTTATCCCTGCACCAAGGCCAGTGGAAGAGTCCAGGCCCGAGCCGCCGCCCCCCAAGCCTCAACCGGTAAAGAAGCCGCAGTCGCGCCAAATAGTCGCGGAAGCACCGCTGCTGTCCGAGAGCGAGCCGGTCGCATTGCCGTCCCAACCGGACCCAGAACCCGCACCAGAACCTGTAGCCACGGCGGAAGCGCGTCCTGCGCAGATGGCGGCTGGACCAATTACGCTTTCCTCGGAGCTATCTGTCGCGTGTCCCGAATTACACGCACCGGCATATCCTCCCCTTTCTCGAAGGCTTGGTGAAGAAGGCAAGCTCGTACTGCGAGTGGAACTGGATGAGAGCGGCCACGTAAACATAGCGCGGGTAGCTACGAGCAGCGGTTTCAAACGTCTCGACGAAGCCGCAATGGTTGCGGTGAAAACCTGGCGTTGCAATCCGCCCCAACGCAATGGTCAGCCGGTACGGGCCATTGCTCTGCAACCCTTCAACTTTGTACTGCAAGGAGATTGATTTAATGGAAAAAGGCCTCGGATTCTCAAATTTTCTGGTCCAACTCGATGGCGTCGGTATCAGCGTGCTTGTACTGCTGCTGGCGCTCTCGGTGGCAAGCTGGTATCTCATACTCACCAAAGGTATTTCCAACTTTTTGGCTGGGCAACGCGCGGATGCTTTTCTCAAGCGCTTCTGGAGCGCCAGCTCATTGCAAGAAGTGAACTCCACCTTGAAAGAAGGTTCCGACGATAATGCATTTGCACAGCTTGCACGGCTTGGGATGAATGCCGCAGTCGACTCGGAAAAGCACGGCTTGCAGAAACTTGCTGCGGCGGGCGGGGCAAGCGAATTCATTACGCGCGTACTGCGCAACGGCATCGATCAAGAAGCAACTCGTGTCGAAAATGGTCTTACCGTGATAGCATCAGCTGGCTCGGCTGCACCTTTCATCGGCCTGTTTGGCACGGTATGGGGCATTTATCACGCCCTGATACAGATCGGACTCTCCGGTCAGGGTACACTGGACAAAGTGGCTGGACCCGTGGGCGAAGCATTGATAATGACTGCGTTGGGACTCGCTGTGGCAATTCCAGCGGTATTGGCCTACAACACATTTGTACGGCGTAATCGTATATGGCTAGGGCGCCTTGATGCCTTCGCCCATGATCTATTCGTGTTGATCGCCGTTGGCGCCAAAACCAATAGCTCCGCAGGCGATGAGCGTCAGCTGCGTGTGGTTACTCCTAGTGAAAGGAGGGTGTGATGGCATTTGGCAGCATGAACGGCGGCAGTGGCCCGGCACCAATGACCGAGATTAATGTGGTGCCGCTGGTGGATGTGATGCTGGTGCTGCTGATAATCTTCATCATTACCGCGCCTTTGCTTACACATTCAGTTAAAGTCGATCTACCCAAGGCGTCCAGCAATCCGAATATCACCCAGCCGGAACATGTCGAATTCGCACTTCGGGACGACGACAGTCTCTACTGGAACGGCGAACCTGTTCCCATGGACCAGTTGTCGCTTCGCTTTGCTGCAGCGGTGAAACAGGACCCCAATGTCGAACTGCATATCCGCGCAGACAAACGTGTCCATTACGAACATGTAGCACAGGTGATGTCAATTGCAGCGAAAGCCGGGCTGGTACGAATTGGATTCGTTACTGATCCTTCAAAACAGTAGCTGCTTGCTCAAGCATGACTAAACCATGACTTCCAGCGTCCCACAACTATCCGCGCGCACGATATCTGGTAAACGCTATCGGGTTGCAGGATAGCCGTGATTATATGCCTGCCGTAGCTCGTCCACGCAGTTGGCGGCGCATTCTGCTGCATTGCATCATTGCTTCCACGGGGCTGGGTCTAGGCTTCGTGTCATGGTTTATCGCCAAACCCATGTCAACCCGGATTCACCAGACCGTCCCGGGACAACGCCTGACGATAACCGCGACTCCTGACATTGACGTCATTCTGGACACCGATAGCAGTGTTACTATCTCCAACTCAGAGCCCCCCCGGATCGAGCTGCTGCGAGGCAACGCTTATTTTGATGTCAAACCCATCGACGCCGGCAAACTGCAAGTGAAAGTGGGTACAGTGTATATCAAAGATATCGGTACCCGTTTTAGCGTCAGCATGCGAGGAAATGGAGGCAGTGTAGCCGTGGCAAGCGGGCAGGTCGAGATCCAGGTGGAAACGGGAACATACTTGGTCAGCGCACGTGAACGGGCGGATTTCGATAGCGTACGCGTTACTGGACAGAGAGTTATCTCCGAAGCGGATGTCGCTCCATGGCGGCCCGGGCGATAGTTTTCTGCGGCCGCGTTGCAGAACAACCCACCCTATACTTCCCAAATATTTCTAATGTGAAATCTCAAACGTCATCTTTGGCCATAACCCCGGCGCTGGAAATAAGACATATACTTTACGTTGTTACAACAACATAACCATAAAAGCGCGCTTGCTCCATGAGACCCATTGCAATCTTTAGGCATATTCCCACTGAGGGGCCGGGCTATTTCGCTACGTTTCTTGATTCTCATTACATTCCATGGCGGCTTGTCAGGATCGACGCCAATGAGGCGCTTCCCTCTAGTACCAATCAATTCAGTGGACTTGTGTTCATGGGGGGGCCCATGAGTGTAAACGACGATTTACCATGGATTGCCCCAGAGCTCACATTAATCCGGCAAGCGGTGGCAAACAATATTCCAATGTTGGGTCATTGTCTTGGCGGACAATTGATATCAAAGGCGCTGGGTGGCGTGGTAAGCAAAAATCCGGTCAAGGAAATCGGCTGGGGAGAAATTAGCGTCGCGGACAACCCTGTCGCCCGTGAATGGTTCGGGGAATTATCAAAATTTAAATCGTTCCATTGGCACGGCGAAGCCTTTAGTCTCCCGGACGGCGCGACTCGCGTGCTTTCCAGCCCCTACTGCGAGAATCAGGCTTTTACATTGGGCATGCATCTGGGAATGCAATGTCATGTCGAAATGACTGAAGACATGGTAAAGACTTGGTGCCAAACAGGCGCCGAGGAAATCGCCGGCAGTTCCGGACCAGCGGTACAATCGGTGGAGGCAATCCTAATAGATTTGGCGAGCCGGGTGTCGGTATTAAATCAGGTCGCCAACCGATTGTATACAAAATGGATTTCAGGTTTATCATAGCGAGATTCATGACAGCACAAGTACTTCGAGTCACTCGCGAAAATTCTGAAATTGTAGCGGAAATTCGGTGATTGATTTCTTTACCAGTTGTATTGTTTCCTGCAGAGTGTCGCGCTTTGCCCCTGAAATACGCACTGCCTCCCCCTGAATACTGCCCTGCACCTTGAGTTTACTGTCCTTGATGAGTCTGAGAATTTTTTTCGCCAACTCGCTTTCCACCCCCGTTTTAATCGTGACCTGCTGTTTGACTTTATTACCGCTGATTTTCTCTGCTACCTCCTTGTCCAGGCAGCGTACGTCAACGCTGCGCTTCGCAAGTTTGGCCATCAGAATGTCCAACACCTGGC
>JBDTKY010000193.1:0-17092 GCA_039935055.1 Nitrosospira sp. | reverse complement strand
CCTTTGAAATAATTCATTGCCTGGGTCAGCAATAAGTCGCCACTGGAACCAAATTCCGCTGGCGGTTCACGCTTCTTATCCTTGTCGTCGCCGTTCTCTGGCTTGGGCGCTTTGACGGCGGGCTTCGGCACCTCCTTCACTGCCTCGGTTTCAGGCTTGACTTCCGCCGGCTTGCCGTTAGACAGATGGCGATCCAGATCGGCTTCACGCAAGCGCTCGGTTTCGTCTTTTGCGGATTCATCAAGGATGTCCGGCGTAATCCCTTTCGCCTGAATGGATTGCCCATTGGGCGTGTAATAGCGCGCAGTGGTAAGCTTGATGGCGGTATTGTTGCCCAGGGGAAGTATGGTTTGCACTGATCCCTTGCCGAAAGTTTGCGTACCCATCACTATGGAACGCTTATGATCCTGCAAAGCCCCTGCCACGATTTCCGAAGCAGAAGCCGAGCCACCATTTACAAGGGTAATCATCGGCACGGTCTTGATAGCGGGCGGTAATCGCTTCAGGTAGTCGTTTTTTGAGTCACGCAGGTAGAATTCGGGGCTGGCCTTTAGCTGCATTTTGGCATCATCGGTACGGCCATCGGTATAAACCACCAGCGAGTTGGCCGGTAGAAATGCAGCGGAAACCGCAACCGCGCCGTTCAGCAACCCGCCGGGATCGTTACGCAAATCCAGCACCAATCCTTTCATCGGTATGGGGCTTTCCTTGAATAGTTTGTCGATCGCCTTGATCAGGTTTTCGCCCGTTTGTTCTTGAAACTGAGTGATACGTATGTATGCATATCCCGGCTCGATCAACTTTGACTTGACGCTCTGAATCTTGATAACGGCGCGTATCAGAGTGAAAACGAGCGGTTTGGTCTCCCCTTTGCGCAGCACGGTGAGCGTAATGGAAGTGTTCGGTTTGCCACGCATGCGCTTGATCGCGTCGGTGAGCGACAGGCCCTTCACCGCGGTATCGTCCAGTTTGATGATGAGGTCGCCGGGTTTAATGCCAGCGCGAAACGCGGGGGTATCCTCTATTGGCGATATTACCTTGACAAATCCATCTTCCATGCTGACTTCAATGCCCAATCCGCCAAATTCGCCTTGCGTGCCGATTTGCAGCTCTTTGAAGGCATCCGCATCAAGGTAGGCAGAATGAGGATCAAGACCGGTCAACATTCCGTTAATGGCTTCAGTAATAAGCTTCTTGTCTTCGACGGGTTCGACATAATCGCTTTTGATGCGGCCGAATACCTCGGTGAATGCACGTAATTCCTCGACTGGAAGCGGGCGCAGGATCTCCTGTGTTTCCTTGTCGGCGACAGCAGAAAAATTAAGGCTGAGCATTATGCCGGCGATGGCGCCGAAAATGACCAAGCCGAATTGCCGCATCTTGTTACCCATTAAACGTTCTCCACACTTGTCAATTGTTGCGTTGCTCATTTTATTCTGACCCAGTTCAAGGGGTCAAACGGTTTGCCCTGATGGCGTAGTTCAAAGTATAAACCGGAATCCGGGTTGCCGCCGCTGTTTCCCACCGCGGCAATTGTATCGCCACCGCGAACAACATCGCCTACCTGCTTATGGTTGGTTTCGTTATTGCCGTAGAGGCTCATGTAACTGCCGCCGTGATCCACAATCATGAGATTGCCGAATCCTCTCAGCCAGTCGGCAAAAACTATGTGGCCACCCGCAATGGCTTTCACTTCCGAACCGTTGGCCGAGCGGATGAACAATCCCTTCCAGGTAAGGCCGCCATCAGCACGTGGACTACCGAACCGGTTGGCAAGTTCCCCGCGTACCGGCAAACTCAAGCGGCCCTTCAATGCCGAAAATGGATTTCCATTCGTCGATGCGTCAGGCAGTGTGTCATTGCTCAGAGGCCTGGTGCGTTTTTTATTTTTTCGGGCGAGCATTTCGGCGATTTTCTCCACCAGGCGCGCGAGCCGCTCTTCATCATGCTTGAGTTTGCTGATTTCGCGCCGCTGTTGTTCAACCTGCATTGAAATGCCTGTAAGCAGTTTCTTATGCTCGGCTTTTTCCTGTTCAAGTTGCTTTCTATGCTCGGCTTGCTTAACCTGGATCAGGGCGATTTCCGAGCTTTTCTGGCGGCTTTCGCGCGTGAGCTGATCAAGCGATTGGAGATTTATGCGCAGAGCCTGGATGTTTTCCGCGCGTGCGCTGGAAAGATAGCCATAGTAATGCAGGTTACGTGCAATCTGGTTCGGGTCCTGCTGATTGAGCAAGAGACTCAGGTATTCCTTATACCCGCTTCCACCCGTGTATTGCTGGTAAAGCAATTTGCCTAGCTGTGACTGTTGCGCCTCAATATGGCTCTTAATCCGTCCGGACTGGGTCTGCAATTGACTGAGCCTGTCATTGGCTTCGCTTTGTGCTTGAGTAAGCGCGGCTAATTTGCGGCGGACGCCGCTGATGGCTCGCTCTGATTCGCGCAGTGCGTCCGCTACTTCCGATTTCGATTCTTCCGTACCTGCCAGTTCTTTCTGCAATGTTTCAATTCGGCCGCGTAGCTGCTTCAGGTCTTCCTTGTCAACCTTGGGAGCCGCATGAAGCGAATGCGACAGTATCAGTATACAAGCCGGGATGAGCTTGCCAATCATATTCGGCCAGGGACTAATGCCGATCAAGGCCGAGATTTTCAAATATGTTTTTACTGAAGGAAATCATACGCCGAATACAATATCCGGGTGAGATGGATTCAACCAGCAGAACGGTTGGGTTACAAAGATCCACAGTTACCATAAGAAATATCGGTGCATTCAGGGGTGAGGCAGTATTTTGCCTTGATTGGCCACGACCTGCATGGCTTGTTCGATTTTCGCCTTATCGCCGAGATAATAGTTCCGGATGGGTTTCAGATTGTCATCAAGCTCGTACACAAGCGGAACACCTGTAGGAATGTTGAGTTCCAGGACGTCCTGATCTGAAAGATTGTCGAGATACTTAACCAGCGCCCGCAGCGAATTGCCATGGGCGGTAATAAGGACGCGTTGCCCGGATTGCACCTGTGGAGCAATAGTCTCATTCCAGTAAGGCAGGAATCTTGCCACGGTATCTTTAAGGCACTCGGTCAGTGGAATATCCGGCTTGGCCAAATCCCGGTAGCGAGGATCGAATCCAGGATAGCGCTCATCCTCGGGCGTTAGCGCAGGTGGGCGAATGTCGTAGCTGCGCCGCCACATCAGTACCTGTTCTTCACCATATTCTATCGCGGTCTCAATTTTGCTCAGGCCTTGCAGTGCACCGTAATGCCGCTCATTCAATCGCCAGGATAGATTGACAGGGATCCACATCTGATCCATTTCATCCAGGGTAATCCATAGCGTGCGAATGGCGCGTTTCAACACTGACGTGTAGGCGACGTCGAACGTAAATCCGTTTTCCCGTAATAATCGTCCAGAATTTCTGGCTTCCTCCAGACCTTTTAGTGATAAATCCACGTCTGTCCAGCCAGTGAAACGGTTCTCCTTATTCCAGGTGCTTTCTCCGTGCCGCAGGAGAATGAGTTTTTTCATGTTGTTCTTTATAAAAAAGATACGTTTTTCCGTAAAGCGGTTTGAAATACCGGGTATTTTAATCTATTTTGACAATGGCCGCAGCACGCAGGCACCGGGATGCAGGTTTCCTGGCGTTTAATAGCAAGCAAAAAATCGGTCATTACTCGTAGCCCGCATCAAGGCCGCGCCTTGCCATGACGGTTATCAGTTCTGTGCCTTTCCGAGCCCGCCAGAGCGAGAGAATTCCGCAACATTCCCATCTCTGCTAGAATTCACGGTTGAGAAAACTAAGGAGCGTGAAGTGACATTTCTACAGAATAATATTGCCCTGATTGCGGCCGCCCTGATGAGTGGGGGCATGCTGCTATGGCCGCTGATATTCCGCCGCTCCGGCGCCGAGGTGAATACGCTGGTGGCGGTTCAACTCATTAATTACAAGGACGCGCAGGTATTGGATGTGCGCGAGGGAAGTGAATACAGTTCGGGTCATGTGCCCAATTCAAAGCATGTTCCCGCTGACAAGCTTGAGGAACGCTTGCACGAACTAGAAAAATTCAAGAGCAAGCCGATCATATTAATACATCGTAGTGGTGTAAATGCCTCCGGCAAAGCAGGCTCGCTTTTGCGCAACCATGGGTTTGCGCATGTGCATAACCTCGAAGGCGGTTTCGATGCATGGCAGCAGGCAAATTTACCCATAGTAAAGAAATGATGGAAGCGTATATGATGAAGGTAATCATGTACTCCTCCGGTTTCTGCCCCTATTGCATAAGGGCGGAGCGAATGTTGCGCGACAGGGGAGTGGCAGAAATAGAAAAAGTACGTATCGATTTGGATCCGGCCCGGCGCGCCGAGATGATGGAGAAAACCGGGCGTCGCACTGTTCCTCAAATTTACATTGGCGACACGCATGTAGGCGGTTACGACGATTTGGCGGAGCTCGACCGCAACGATGGGTTGATAAAACTCCTGACAGGCTGATCGCCGGTTATTGCGAGGGAGCGGGGCAGCGAGATCCCGGGAATTCAATTGCCCGGCGTCCCTCGGAATCCCTGACCGGTCTTGCTCGGTTAGCGCATATGTTATGCGCCTCGCATGTCATGATAAGGCTCTGCATCTTTGTTCAATCGGTCTTTTAGAATAGCTTTACCCTTGCGGCACATTTTTTTGCGGTAACATCCCATCTTTGATTACTCCATAGGGAAACTCCCATGAGCGACCAGCTACAGCCGATTTTTGGTATTGAAAAAATCTATATCAAGGATCTATCCCTGGAGATTCCCAATGCTCCCAGGATTTTTCTCGAGCGCGAAACACCCGAGGTGAACATACAGTTGCACTCCAAGGGTGAGCGCATCGACGAGGGCATGTATGAAGTGTTGCTGACTATAACCGTCACCGCAAAGGTCAAGGATAAGACTATGTTTCTGGTTGAAGTGGGGCAGGCAGGCATTTTTCAGATTCGCAATGTGCCAGAGGCCGAGATGGACCCCGTGCTGGGGATTGCGTGCCCCAATATTCTTTTTCCCTACCTGCGCGAAACCGTTTCTGACATTGTTACCCGCGCCGGATTTCATGCAGTCATTTTAAGCCCCGTGAATTTCGAGGCGCTTTATCACCAGGGAAAGCAGCAGGCTGAGATGAATGCCACGGAAACAGAGAAACTGGAAGAAGTGAAGAAAACGACGCACTGAAAATGAAGTATGCCCGTGATGCATTCGTCACCCTTCTGTTCCCGCAGTGCCGGGCTCTGGCGCTATTGATTGGCATACTATTGTGTCCGGCGCATGCCATTGCAGCGTTTGAGTTTTTTTCAATAACTGATAATGCTACCATCATGTATGACGCGCCGTCACTTAAGGCCGATAAATTGTATGTGGCAAGCCGCTATCTGCCGGTAGAGGCAGTGGTGAAAGTTGAAGGTTGGGTCAAGGTGCGCGATAGTGAGGGTAGTCTTGCCTGGGTGGAAGAAAAAGCGTTAAGCGAAAAACGCTATGTAATTGTTACCGCACCTCAGGCTGAGGCTTATCAGGCGGCGAATGCAAGTTCGGCGCTGGTATTTCAGGCGCAGCAAAATGTGGTTCTGGAACAGATGGAGGCTGCGACGAATGGCTGGGTCAAGGTGCGCCACCGCAGTGGACAAATGGGTTATGTCAGAACACAACAAGTCTGGGGTTCATGAGAATAGCTGTTCTCGGCGCGGGCGCGTGGGGCACTGCGCTAGCCATCAGTCTCAGCACCAGTTCGAGCCATCACGTGACGCTGTGGACCCGGAGTGCGGGTCATCTTGCCGAACTTGTTTCTCAGCGTACTAACCGGCGCTATTTCCCCGATTTTTCCTTGCCCGATTCTCTGCGGTTGACATCCGCTCTCGATGCCGCCGTGGAGGGTGCGGAACTTGCCCTGATCATTGTTTCCATTTCCGGATTACGCGAGACATTGCGTGGAATTGTTGCTTCCGGAAGAGTGGTGCCGGTAATATGGGGCTGTAAGGGATTCGAAGCGCAATCTGCCAAGCTGCCTCATCAGGTGGCACAGGAGGAATACGCTGGCCTGGCGCCCTGCGGCGTGTTGTCCGGACCTAGCTTTGCGCAGGAAGTCGCGCGAGGGCTTCCCGCTGCTTTGACGCTGGCATCGCATGATGAAGGATTTTCCCGAAACGTTGCGGCACAATTGCATACTGCCCGGCTACGGGTTTATTCGAGCAGGGATGTCGTCGGCGTGGAAACGGGCGGAGCGATCAAGAATGTCATATCGATTGCCGCGGGCATTTCCGACGGTATGGGGTTGGGTCACAATGCCCGCGCAGCCCTGATTACGCGCGGTTTGGCGGAAATTACCCGGCTGGGGCTGAAACTCGGTGGCTGTATGGAAACTTTCATGGGGTTGACGGGAGTAGGCGACTTGATACTAACCTGTACCGGTGATCTGTCACGCAACCGGCGAGTGGGGCTAATGCTGGCGGCAGGTCATTCGCTGCCGGACATTCTGGGGGAGCTTGGACATACCGTGGAAGGCGTCCATACGGCCCGGGAGGTGTTGCGGCTAAGCCGGGAACTGAAAATTGAAATGCCGATTACACAGGCAATATGCAGTATACTCCACGATGGCGTGCCGGCCAGAATGGCCGTGGAGGCACTGCTTAACCGCGAACCGAAGACAGAAAACTATTAGGGAAGAAAGCTTCGTTTCACCGTAAAAGTCATGCGCCTTTCTTGAAACCTGTCTGCCGCCACGCTTCATAAATCACCACCGCGACGGTATTGGATAAATTGAGGCTGCGGCTGCCGGTTACCATGGGTACACGGATCCTGCGTTGTTCTGGAAATGTTTCCAGGATCTCAGCCGGCAGTCCACGGCTTTCCGCACCAAATATGAAAGCGTCTCCGCTGGCGTATGCGGTTAAGTCATAGCGCTGCTTCCCTTTGGTGGAAGCGGCGAAAAAACGGTGTCCTTGCAGATGCTCGGCGCATTCCCTCCAGCTCTCATGGATCATTATGCTGGCAAATTCATGATAATCCAGTCCGGCCCGCAGCAATTGCTTGTCTTCCAGGATAAAGCCCAGCGGCTTGATGAGGTGGAGCTTTGCACCCGTATTGGCACATAGTCGTATGATATTACCGGTGTTAGGCGGTATTTCAGGTTGGAATAGAATGACATTGAGCATAAACTGATCAGTTGCCCTGGATTTTTCAATTGTAAGGCAGTGTTCTGGCGACTACATATCCACTGACGTGAATAGCGCCGCTTTTCCGCAGTACCTTTGCCAATTCGTTCAGGGTTGCGCCGGTGGTCATCACATCATCCAGTATGGCGATTTGCCTACCCGCAAGGTCAGCTTTGCATGTGAATGCACCTTTAATGTTTTTCTCACGGTCTTTCCAGGGCAACCCAGTCTGAGAGGGCGTATTCTTGATACGCTTGCACGCCGCTGGCAGCAGCGCAATACCCGTTTTCTTTGATACGCTCCGGGCGATTTCAAGCGCTTGGTTGAAACCTCTTTCTCGCAATCTTGCGGAATGCAGCGGCATGGGTATGATGAAATCCGGTGACGCAACAGCGCCCATCCGTGCTCTCAGCAAGCCGGCCAGGACAGGTGCCATGGTGAGGTTCCCCTGATATTTGAGTGAGTGAATAAGGGCATCCACCGGAAAGGCATAACTCAACGCCGCGATAGTACGATCAAAAGCGGGTGGATTTGCAAGGCAAGCACCACAGACGCGAGACTCTGCCACGGGGAGTGCGCATACCTCACAACGATGAGGCGGCAGTTCAGGCAGACTGTCCAGACACGGTGTGCATAGATCGCCATCACTTGCGGCGCCGCAAAGCAGACAATTCTTCCTGAATAATGTCTGCATAATATTTAATCTGTTGTTCAAGAATATGAGGTAAAAATTTGACAATGATATCGGAATCCCTGATGATTGAACCTAAAATCCGGCGGCTGGCCGATTATTTGTTAATTTAGTGCCATGATCCACAACAATTTTCTGGACCGCTTGACCTTCATCTTTTGGGTGAGTTCGCTACGAAGCGGATTGCACGATTTTTGCGGCGCATTAGGTTTAATGTATTTTCCAGAGGCGACTGGTATTACTTCGCATTAATTGTAGCGCAGACTAATCAGCCAATTGCTTTAACAAAACGAAATAGCGATACAGGACTTGGCATGAAGGAATATATCTCCGGCACAACGGCCAGTTCTGGCATGGTTTCAGATCGAATGCAGAATCGCTCGGGTAATGCAGTTGCCAAACACGCCGTCAGCACGAGTGAATCGCAGCGCTGGGACGTTTCTCGGATCGAGGCGTTGCTGGACCTGCCGTTCAGCGACCTCATCCATCACGCGCAATTGGTGCACCGTCAGCATCACGATGCCAATGCGGTGCAGTTGTCCACATTGATTTCAGTCAAGACCGGCGGCTGCCCCGAGGACTGCGGTTATTGTCCTCAGGCTGCACGCTATCACACGGGTGTCGAAAATCAGGACATGTTGTCGCTCGACGAGGTTGTGGCAACAGCAACGGCGGCGAAGACGCAAGGCGCCTCGCGTTTCTGCATGGGTGCGGCATGGCGCGGGCCCAAGCAGCGAGACATCGAGAAAATGGTGGAAATGGTCAGCGCCGTCAAAGCGTTGGGGCTTGAAACGTGCGCGACTCTAGGCATGCTGAAACCAGGCCAGGCAGAGCAATTGAGACAGGCCGGGCTTGATTATTACAACCATAATCTTGATACCGCGCCGGAATTTTATGGTGAATTCATCACGACCCGCAATTATCGGGATCGGTTGGAAACTTTGGAGAAAGTCCGTGGCGCGGGGATAAACGTATGCTGCGGCGGCATCGTTGGCATGGGTGAATCACGCCATGCACGCGCCGGCCTGATCGCACAGCTGGCAAATCTTGATCCTTATCCTGAATCCGTTCCCATCAACCATCTGGTGCAGGTTGAAGGTACGCCGCTACACGGTACGGCGGCGCTCGATCCGCTGGAATTCGTGCGCACTATTGCAGCGGCGCGGATTACGATGCCTAAAGCGATGGTAAGGCTGTCGGCTGGCAGACAGGAAATGCCGGACTCAGTGCAGGCGCTGTGTTTTCTTGCAGGTGCCAATTCGATATTCTATGGAGATAAATTACTTACTACCGGTAATCCGAAAGCTGAGCGAGACAAGGCATTGTTTGACAAGTTGGGACTTCGTTCGATGTAGCGCGTAGGCCGCGCCACCCGATAGCCGGAATGCTCAACGATCTTACTGAACAACTACGCGAACAACTAGAGAGCCGGGAAAAGAACAAGCTGTATCGCCGCCGCCTGACTCTGGAAGGCGCTCAATCAACGCACGTTTCGACGGCTGGGCGAGAATACCTCGCGTTTTGCAGCAACGATTATCTTGGCCTTGCCAGTCATCCCCAGTTGATTGCAGCAGTCTGCGAAGGCGCCAGACAATATGGCGTGGGCGCAGGTGCTTCCCATCTCATCAGCGGGCACTCTTCAGCACATCATGACCTGGAGGAGGCGCTGGCGCACTTCACCGGTTTTCCCCGCACATTGCTATTCTCCACCGGATACATGGCTAATACCGGGGTGGTGGCGGCGCTGGCAGACCGTGGCGACGCAATATTCGCCGATAAGCTCAATCATGCCTCGCTTAACGATGCCGCACTCGGCTCACGCGCAAAGTTTACCCGATATGCGCACCTTGATCTGGCAACACTGGAACAACAACTCGCCGTGTCGCAGGCCAAACGCAAATTAGTGATGACCGACGCGGTGTTCAGCATGGATGGGGATGTGGCGCCAGCCGCCGGCCTGCTGGCATTGTGCGAAAAATATAATGCGTGGCTGGTGCTCGACGATGCGCACGGTTTTGGGGTACTCGGTCCGCAGGGGCGGGGAGCGGTGTCTCATTTCAATATCATTTCGCCACGCATAATTTACATGGCAACGCTTGGCAAGGCGGCGGGCGTATGCGGCGCTTTTATTGCGGCACAACCCGAGGTTATTGAAACCCTCATTCAGCATGCGCGCAGCTATATTTATACAACCGCGGCCCCGCCGCTGTTGTCTCATGCCTTATTGAAAAGCCTGGAGTTGATCGAAAAGGATGAATGGCGGCGCGAAAAGCTGACACAACTTGCCGCGCGGCTTAAATACGAGTTGCAATCATTGCGTTGGCAGCTGCTGCCATCCGTTACCCCCATCCAGCCGTTGATTATAGGCGGGAATGATGAAGCCCTGGAGATAAGCGAGGCATTGCGCGAAAGGGGCGTTCTGGTTCCTGCGATCCGTCCCCCCACAGTTCCGCAAGGCATGGCACGGCTGCGGATTTCGTTATCCGCAGCGCACGATGTGGAGGACGTTGTGCAGTTGGCGGCGGCGCTAAGAGACCTGGATAACGGTTCTCGATGACTCTTCATGTTGAAACCTTCGGCGCCGGTCCTGATCTCGTTATGCTGCATGGCTGGGCCATGCACAGCGGCATCTGGAGCGGCGTACGTGAACGGCTGGCGCAGCACTTTCGCTTGCATCTGGTAGATTTGCCTGGGCACGGATTCAGTCCGGTTTGTGAACCCGGTACGCTGGAACATCTGGTCGAGCTGGTCGCGGATATCTTGCCCGAAACTTGTATTGTTTGTGGGTGGTCACTAGGAGGCCAGGTGGCGATCGAACTTGCATTGCGCGAAGCGGTGCGTGTCAGAAAGCTCGCTTTGATCTCAACGACACCCTGCTTTGTCAAGCGCAAAAACTGGCGATACGGGATAGAAGCCGCCACTTTGCAACTGTTCATGCAAAATTTGAAGCGGGATTACGCGACGACACTAAGCCGGTTTCTTACTTTACAGATGGACGGTAGCAATGATACCACGGCAGTGCTGGCACAGTTGCGTGAAAGTTTTTTTCAGCATGATCAGCCAGATGAGGCCGCGTTGCAAACAGGATTGCAGATTCTGCTTACGACCGATCTGCGTAAGAAATTAAGAAATATCACTCAATCGTCATTACTGCTGCATGGAGAGAACGATGTGATCACCGACCCCGGTGCAGCAAGATGGATGAATCAGCAATTGTCAAATTCGGAGCTGATAATGCTGCCCCATTGCGGTCATGCACCTTTTTTATCTTATCCTGATCAATTTGTTGCCAGCCTCGTTCAGTTATTTCACAAGTCTATCAATTGAATTACGACCATACCCTCGATAAGCGCCAGGTGCGAAACTCCTTTGAGCGAGCAGCGGCGAGTTACGATCAAGCGGCAGTCCTTCAACGCGAAGTAGGCAACCGGATGCTGTCGCGGCTCGATTACATTAAGCACGCGCCCGATGTCATTATCGACGCCGGCAGCGGCACCGGCCATGGCACGCGTCAACTGCGCCTGCGCTACCCCGGCGCGAGAATGCTGGCAGTCGATATTGCACCAGCAATGCATTTTCAGGCGCGTCCCTTCGTTTCCTGGTGGAAGCAGTTGCTGGCAGTTCGCGGGAATCAGACAAGCCATGTGTGTGGTGACATTGAACAGATGCCATTGAAGGATTCCTGTGCCGGTCTGGTGTGGTCGAATCTGACGCTGCAATGGTGCAATGACATCAACCGCACGCTTGCCGAGGTGCACCGGGTGTTGCAGACCGGCGGTCTGTTCATGTTCAGCACTTTCGGCCCCGATACCTTGAAGGAATTGCGCCAGGCCTTCCGTAGCGCAGACAATTACAGCCATATCAATCGCTTTACAGATATGCACGACATTGGCGACATGCTAGTGCATAACGGCTTCGCTACGCCTGTTATGGATATGGAATATATAGTGCTGACTTATGATGACGTAACCAGCGTGATGCGGGATCTTAAGGCCATTGGTGCTCACAATGTCACCCAGGGTAGACGGCGTGGTTTAACCGGAAAAATCTTATGGCAGACGGGGATAAATCAGTACGAGACGCTACGGATAGAAGGAAAATTACCGGCAACTTTTGAAGTGATTTATGGCCATGCCTGGAAGCTGCAGCCGCGAAAAACGATTCTTACTCCCGAAACAAGACGCAAAATCGGTCTTCCCTGACAGGTCATCCCTTATGGCAAGCGGATATTTTATTACCGGTACCAGCACCGGTGTAGGCAAGACCCTGATCAGCTGCGCCTTGCTGCATGCGTTTGCAGCACGAGAACAAGCCGTCGTGGGTATGAAGCCGGTGGCGGCGGGCTGCGAAAACGGAAGATGGATGGATGTGGAATTGCTTGCCGCGGCCAGTTCCGTTACCGCCCCGCGTGGACAGATGAATCCTTATGCACTGATTCCACCGGTTGCGCCGCATATCGCGGCACACCAGACGGGTGTCGAGATCGATATCGTAATCATCCGCAAAGCATTGCTCGAATTGCAGAAGATTGCGGATATTGTGATTGTCGAAGGTATTGGCGGTTTTCTCGTGCCGCTTAATGAGCATGAGAACGGCGCCAGCATGGCGCAAGCATTGGGTTTGCCGATAATACTGGTGGTGGGAATGCAGTTGGGTTGTCTTAATCATGCATTGTTGACTGCTCAAGCGGTACGGGCGGCCGGCTTGCTACTTGCTGGATGGGTAGCGAACCGCATTGATCCAAAAATGATGGCGTTCGATGAGAATATGCTTGCCTTGACGCAGCGGCTATATTGCCCATTGTTGGGAGTGCTGCCATTTGAACAGCATGCCGATGCAAAAAAAATGTCGATGTTATTGGATATTGCGGAGCTTGATAAGCATTGCTTAACGCAGGTCCTGATGAAACGCCGTATCTCGGACCTCAGATGAGCACACCTCGTTGCGAAGGGATTTCTATAGGATAATCATCTGATTGAAATATAAACGTCCCCACTATCAAGCTGAGCAGGGTTACAACAATGCTTGCAAAAAACGCCGTCCAGAACCCTGAAATCCTGAATCCCGGAACAAGCGCCGATACTAGAAGCATCATAAGTGCGTTAATAACTAGTAAAAAAAGTCCGAAAGTGATTAGCGTTAACGGAATCGTTAGGATGATAATGATCGGTCTGATGACTGCGTTAGCAAAACCCAGTAATAACGCCGATAACAACAGGGATTTTTTATTGGCAAATGAGATACCGTGAAAGATAAAACTTGTGAGCCATAGCGAGAGCGCGGTTATTCCCCAATGGGCTAGGAATTCAATTATGTTTTGCGACATCCGAAACCTTAGTATGGTACGTCATAAACTTTACAATCTCCGGTATGCACAATTACTGTCGAGTCTCTTTGGGTCATATTCCCTACCGCTTGCGGTGTCGCTGGCTGACCAAACATCATGAATAATATCTTGCTTCTTGGGCAGAGCATTCGGAGTGAAGATAAAACTCCAGTTTATCATTTTATTTTATTATTTTCGTTTGATCGGCCTCGTTCTATTTTTGAACATGGAAGATTTTATGAAATAAGCAGCATTGTTTTCCCGGCGACCGTCAGGCCTATCGACAAATTTTACATTGATATTTCCGTTTTCAAGCAATAAGCTCAGCAAACTTTTGGATACAGTGTATTAGGGAAGTTGGTACGAATCCTGCTTTACATAAAAAACCAAGCGGAATTGGGCAACTAAAGACCAGTGTCGGCGCGCTATTTCGCGCTTTACCATCGGTCACGACCGGTAAAATAACGAACCCGGATAGCACACTGCATCAGAGGAAACAATGGTGGTTTTAGCGGTTGAGCTGCGGCGATTGACGTGATTACTTCTCCTGCGATTCTAAAGGCCAACATCCTCATCGTGGATGACAAGATAGCCAATATTGATCTGCTTCAGCATATGTTGCAGTCAGCGGGCTATACTTCAGTCGCGTCGACAAGCGATCCATTCGAGGTCTGCAATCTTCACCGCGCGAATCAATACGATCTTATCCTGCTCGATCTCCAGATGTCAGGAATGGATGGATTCCAGGTAATGGAAGGTCTTAAGGAAATCGAGTTGGAGGGTTATCTTCCGGTTCTCGTCATTACTGGCCAGCCGGAACATAAATTGCGTGCGTTACAATTGGGGGCAAAGGATGTTATCAGCAGGCCATTTGAGAAATTTGAGATATTGGCGCGCATTTATAATATGCTGGAAATACGCTTGCTGAACAGGGAGGCCAGAAATCAAAGCAAAACTCTGGAACAGTTAGTGCAAGATCTTCAGAAACAGATAATTACTGATCCATTGACAAATCTTTTCAACCGTCGCTTCCTGCAGGAGTATCTGCCTAGAGAAATTGCAAAAGCCAGACGCAACGCCGGGTCTCTCGCGGTACTCATGATCGATCTCGATTTTTTTAAAAAGATCAATGATATCTTTGGGCATGAAGCTGGGGACGTCGTTTTGAAGAATGTCGCAACTTTACTGAAGGATTGTATTCGTGAGAGCGATGTCGCATGCAGATATGGTGGCGAAGAATTTGTGCTTGTTCTGTCTGAGATCTCACCCGGCGGAGCGAAGAAGAAAGCTGAAAGCATCCAGAGCGCGGTTATGGGTCTAGCGCTGACAATACGTCAGAAGCCGCTGGGAAGGGTAAGCACATCAATCGGCGTGGCCATCTACCCGGACCATGGAGCCGACATGGATTTGTTGCTGCGTGCAGCGGATGAGGCTCTCTATGAAGCAAAGGAAAACGGCCGTAATTGTGTTGTAGTGAGTGAAGCAAGAAATATCAGGCATGGATAACGTCACGCATTGCGAGGAAGCTGAACGGTGGCTACCGCAGCTTGCGCATTATGATGTGCTCACCAGCCTTCCCAACCGGACGCTGTTTTGTGAGTCGCTTCGGAAGATTATTAAGCAAGCCGGAACAAGTCATCGGATTATTTCGGTTTTAGTTCTTGATATCGATAACTTCAAAAACATTAATGATACGCTGGGCCGCGCACTCGGGGATGAGCTGTTGCGCCAGTTCAGCCTGCGCTTGTTGGAATGCTTGCGTATCAGGGACATGATCGCGCGCCTGGGAGGCGATGAGTTCGGGTGCATTCTGGTCACCCCTGACCGTTCAGCGGATGCTGGAATAGTTGCAAGCAAGATCAGAGAAGCATTACGCCAGCCCTTTGAGTTGCAGGGGCGCCAAGTGACCGTGACAGCGAGTATTGGAATCAGTGTTTATCCAATAGATTCGCTTGATGCGGATACGCTGATCAAAAACGGCGATAAAGCCATGTATCGGTCGAAGCGGGCAGGCAGGGATATGTATCGCTTCTTTACGGCAGAAATGAATGCAACAGCGATCAAGAGGCTGGATCAGGAAAATGCCTTGCGAAAGGCGCTCGATCAGAATGAATTCGTCTTATATTACCAGCCGAAAATGGAATTGTCCCGGGGGCGAATCACGGGGGTGGAAGCCCTGATAAGATGGAATCGCCCCGGATATGGGCTCGTCGCACCTTTGGAATTCATATCCGTCCTCGAACAAACCGGGTTGATCAATCGGGTAGGAGCGTGGGTTATCGATAGTGCATGCAAGCAGATCGCCGAATGGAGGCATTCAGGAATAGGAGAAATCCCCATATCGGTCAACGTATCTGGAAGACAGTTTTCACAGCGCAACCTGGATCAGGACGTTATCCGGGCCGCTCAGGAAAACAATGTCGATCCTGAATTGCTCGAATTTGAATTACAGACGGAAAGAGCCTTGAGAGAAAACAGTATCGATTTTGATTTGCTTGAATTGGAATTGACGGAAACCTCGTTGATGATGCACGCAAAAAAAACAATCGATATACTCAAGAAGCTGAAAGCGCTGGGGATCCGGATTTCGATCGACGACTTCGGGACCGGATACTCGAGTTTAGCCTACCTGAAGCGCTTTCCTGTCGATGTGCTGAAAATCGACCGTTCTTTTATTACGGATATTACTACAAATCCTGCAGATGCCGCAATTACAACGGCAATCATCGGCATGGCGCATAGTCTTGACGTTAAGGTGGTAGCCGAGGGTGTGGAAAACGTTGAACAGTTTGATTTTCTGCGCCTGCGAGGTTGCGACGAAATCCAGGGTTACTATCTGGCGCAACCACTTCCTGCAATCGAGATATCCAAATTACTTTTGAGCGATAAAAAGCTTCTCAACCAGCGCAACCCCTTGTCTTGTAATCAACAGTAAGCTATTTTTGCAATAAAAATAAGCTTCATTATCCTAAATCTGGCAGTTGGACGGGGCGGAGTGCGTGGTTTTTGGGGTGCAGGGCAAGGCGCGACGACGCGGAATGGTCATTCCATTCCAAGAAGTCGCAACGTAGCCATGTGCCGCAAAAGCCATGCAATCCGTCCCGTAGCAGACCCACCTAGAAGATGAAGGTCAGTGATGCAAGAAGTCTTTGTAGATCATGCTGTGAATCTGAGAAATGAGTGGTCAACTGCCGGATTTAGGATTGTTCAAAGTGCTTTTGTTGTATGATCAGGGTCACCGGTATCTGGAGAAGCGTGCAGATAACAAGCCGGGAAGAGCAAATCCTCGCTGTTCAAGCAGGTGCAGATAGAATGTATCTTCAGACACTATGTAATAGTGCCTTTTCCTGAATTTTTCTTTTTCATCAAGCATGCGCTTTGCCTGTTTAGGTAGCGGTTCCCGGGGAAATGGTCTTGTAGTCGAAGTAGCGGATACCAGATTGCTGCTGGATTGTGGTTTTACGCTCAAGGAAACCATTGCTCGCCTTTCCCGCCTCGGTCTCGAGCCCGGCATGATAGATGGAATCGTTGTGACTCACGAACACGATGACCATGTAAGCGGCGTAGCGCGCTTTGCACGTAAATTCAATATTCCGGTGTGGTTGACGCATGGTACTCTGCGTATCGTCGAGAAGGCATTCGAGCCGTTGCCAGCGATTAACATTATCGATGGCTACCAGCGTTTCTCCATTGATGATATCGAGGTCGAGCCGTACCCGGTTCCACATGATGCCGAAGAACCAGCGCAATTTGTATTTGGCGACGGTACGTTGCGATTAGGCGTATTGACTGATACCGGCTCTTCGACGCCCCATATTGAGGCGATCTTGAGCCACTGCCATGCATTGGTGCTGGAATGCAATCACGATGCGCAAATGCTTGCGAACAGCGATTATCCGCCAA
>JBDTKY010000192.1:0-7487 GCA_039935055.1 Nitrosospira sp. | reverse complement strand
GCGAAGAGCCTGGTTTGAGGGACTCTGGGCTAATGCTGGTAAGGTCTGGAATGACGACAATGCTGCCCCGCAGAATCTCTAATGGATAATCTGGGATGATTTATGATTCGTAGCAGTCCGTGGCCGGATCTACGGCTTCCCTGGCTGCACCAAGTTGGCTTTGAATGCCGATGAAGCGCACCATCTCTCTTTTTTCACCATTTCCAGCTTCATATCCAAGCCCCATACGGGCCCATCAAAAAGGAGCAAATTTTTCACTTAATGGAGTTGCTGAAATTTTCGGTGCCGCTTCCTGTCTGTAAATCACGCAATTTATATCTTCTGCGTTAGTACATAATGCGTCTCATCCGTATGACTCTGCGCAAGCCGTAATTGGCGGAGGCATTCGTTCGATCCCCGACGCAGTTGACCGCCTTCAGCTTCTCGCACCTGTACTTATGCAACAGGATCTGTTTGATAAGTAAGCTTTATCGGCAGGCGTCTGGTATGTGGGTATCGATTCCTAGCTATTCGCAGTTGCGGTGATATTGCTCTGGCTGGGAAGACAGATCCAGTATCGATACCCGAGCCTCAAGGTACCGGGACTGGTTTTGATTGCGGGTTTAACCCTGGCCTTATTACTCATATTTAAAAGCCTTATGCTGACTCTCGAAATAAGCAGCGGCATCAAGAAGCGGCTTGGGGTCACCGCCCTGGCGCGCAACAATCGCCGCCGTCTCCTTATAATGCTTTGCCAGCGATCTCGCCTGCTGGGGATACAACGGTTCCCGCAACTTTAACTCCCGGTCATTTTCCTCACGTATCTTCTTTCTATGCCTCTCGTTATCGGCTTGCTTTGTTTCATCCGCCTTTTCCCCGGCCGGTGCCAACCCTGGAGTTCCGTCCGCATCCGCGTGTGCCGGCCATGAGGTTGCGGCGCCCATCACAACTGTCAAGGCAACGATCAGCAAGGCAAGAATGGTCCTGGCCGGGTGGATGCACTTTACCATTTTAGAAATCCTCCCTAATTGTTTACGCTTTGCCAAAAAATTAAGGACGTAGTGAATATTCACTGCCTCAGGGCCTGGTCGACTGGAAACGCCGTGGAGCTTTTGTCTACGGTAATTCGACTGATATATTGCCCGCCGTACAGGTCCCCGCCCGAAAGGCCCGTAACAAGAAGGTTGGGTACAGCTTTGTCTGCGGATAAGGTCACCTGATTGGTCGTGCGATTCCACGTCGCCTGGATGCTCGCCGATTTGGTGTAGAGGCTTTCCCGGGTATAGTCGCCAATCAGATAATAAGGATAATTTTCGACCGGTAAGTTAAGTACTCGCTCGTACTCTGCGAAGACAGTATTTAACCAGTCAAACTGGAGTGTGTTCCCGCTCTCATCATATCGGGCCAGGTTCGACTGATGGAAAAAATGCGGCCACTTATTGAAAGTCAGCATGTGCCGCAGCGCGACATCGGCTTCCGCCGCGAGAATTTCCGTATAGTCCCGCGGAGAACAAATCGCTCCGGGTATTTCGCACGGATTTTGGCCGGCTTTTACAAATCGCTCGTAATACAGATAGTTGTACTCATCTTGCAGCTGAAGCGGATGGGTCACATTATAGAAAATATTGGTGGGCCAGCGCGGGAGCAAAAGCCGATCCAATTGGCTGCCATCATCGTACCGGGTAATATACTGTTCGAGGTTCTGCGCCCGCTGCGACGAGTCGGAGGCAAGATAGTCCACACCGGCGCTGGCAGCAGCTTGAAGAAACAGCGGATTGGCGCCTCCCTCATCAAATGGCACGTCGTCCGCCTGAACGTCGAACATCTCCGGATGCAAGGCAGGATTCTCGGTACATTTGGGATCTCTCAGGCCGGAGTGCTTGCCGCTTACAAGCACCCTGTTGTTTTGGCTTTCCTCGGGAAGCCCCAAGAGCTCCCAGACTTTCCGGTTCCTGGTAATTTCCGCCTGGATGGTCGCAACAGTGGTAAAGGTGGGGTAGTCACAAGCGGTGCCAGCCGAAACCGGCGCCTTATCCATGTCTGCATGCCTATAAGTGTGGTTGATGAAGCGGAAATGTGCTTTGTTAGCAACCACCGCCGCCACCAGGTCTTCCGACAGGTTTGCAGCCAGTATCGATGCTTCCGGATCTATCGTTGCCCCGGAACCGTTGAATGCAAAATCCAGCTTGAAAGTGCCCGCTACGGGATGCGCGGCACGAAAGGCAAGCTGCTTGCTTACGGCATTGTGGATGTCGTCGCCCTTCAACCGATAGGTATTGGCAACGTCATCCTTATCGAGAGCGGGATCCCACTGGCTGTTGGCAATAAACAGATCGTCCGAATGCGCAGCCATATAAATACGGCGCGCGCCGACGAATACCCCTTGCGTCACCCAGTTGACGAATTCATAGGCCAGAACCTTTGAATGGAAGAGGAATGGCGCATGAGTGATCGTCGAAATCATCACCTCGCGTACCGGGCTTGCGCGGGAAGACATCATATATCGCACGATCGACACCAGCGCTTCACCATTCCGCGTTCTCAGAAGCGGCTCAACCTTGGGTATGGTACCGTCCCGCAGGCCGTTGGCGTCATTGCGGGGAATGGCGGCAAACGCAAAGTCGGTAATAGGAAGCGGATTAGCCCGGTTCACGTACTCGAAAACCTCCTGGCTGTACGCGGCAGGTATTGTCCATCGAGCATCGAAGCCACTCCCGCTGGATGAATAGGCAAGACCGTAATCCAGGTAGACCCCATAAGGCGGCTGCGGATCCGAATACCTGGCCGGCCATCCTGATAGGACCGCTTGGCGGACGCCGAAGTTTTTCTGGTAATTGTGCAGGATGTCCCATTCCGCCGGAGTGAAGTTCGGATCCAGGCCGGCATCCGTCAAGATGATGCCATTATAGTTACCTATACAACCCTTCTCCTCTGCTTTGCAGGCGGTTCCGGCAGAAGTGGCGGCAAGCGCTGCAGCCGTTAAATCCTGTTTGCCGGCATCGAATACCTGGTACAGCACGCCCATCTCCTCAAGGACAGGCTTGATGTAGGCCAGCCCCAGATCTTCCGCTATATCCCCTGTCGAGATGACCAATATCTTTAGTTTCACGGCATTGTCAGCCAATGCGGGGGGCGTCAGAACGATTAACGCCCACCCCATCGCCAGTGAGACAAGCAGCGAAAATTTCATATTCAGGTACTTTCTCATGAATAAAATTTGTATTTTCGTGAAAACCCCAACAAGCCTTCAAATACCGGAAGAAACTATTTTGACCCTAATAAAAGAAAAAGCTGCAAAGCAATCGGTGTTTCGGCAGCTCAGGATCAATCTTTGCCTGCGCATAAAACGGATCTCATACTCCTTCCTGTCAGCACCCAATCCGTCAACCCCGCATAGATTCGCTTGCTACGACCCTTCGGGGAAACTCATGCGCTGATCCGCCGGGGTTAGTCTTGCGCATGGACGAGTCGAAATTACTGATGATCGCGTATTAACGTTCCATGCCTCTTTTTGGTTGTCAGAACGGACGAATAAATCGGCGCTCCCTTGGACCTTCCTGCGGGCTCCGCAAGCGAAGAGGAAATCGGATCTTTACACGCAAGCAGACGAGCCAATCTGCACGTCTGCCATAGCTGTTCCATGATCGGGCGAATGCGGCATGCTTTGCAAGATCGCTTCCCGAAGGAATGGCATTACGCCGTCGCAGACAAACAACGAGGTGGCGAAGCGGGTAACCGGGTGACGCTGAACCGCACCGGGTTTATTCCGATTCATGCCCGCGAGCGCGTGCAAAAAAATTATCAATTTTTTGTGAATTTTTTGTCAACGCAAGCTTTTATTGATGCGTTATATCGGTAAGGCCGCGGTAATACCAATAGATAAGCTGTATGGAGTTGGCCGTCCGGCCGTTTCTGCGGGAAACCGTAACCCTATTCTGGAATGGAGACAAAAATGAAAACGATCAGATTGATGTGCGTGGCACTTCTCCTGCTCGGGGCGATTCCCTCAGCCCCGGTATGGGCTGGCGGAGGCCATGGCCATCATGGGCATCATCACCGCCATGGAGGGGGCTACGGAGGAGTTGGGCTGGCGTTAGGAATGGGATTGCTGGGTTACGGTCTCGGCTACTACAGCAACCGGGCACCCGCTTATCCCCCTGGCTACGGCTACCCTCCGGTTGTCTACACGCCCGGTTATGGATACCCGCCCGTTGTCGCGGCACCCCCTGCACCACCAGTATACATCCAGCAACAATGGCGGCGTTAGGCGCGCGTGGCTGATCGTTTCCAGCCGCTACGGCAGACGTCAACCCCGATCATAAGGAAGGAGCTCAAATGAGAAAAACCGGACTGATATGCGCAGCAGTCGCTGTGTTCGCGATTACGTTTCCCGGCTCGACATGGGCAAGGGGCGGCCACGGTGGTGGAGGACACGGTGGCCATGGTCATCACGGCGGCCACCACGGGGGGCATCATGGGGGCCATCATGGCCACTATTACGGGGGAGGCTATGGAGGATGGGGCACGGGGCTGGGTCTGGGATTATTGGGCGGATTCGGTCTGGGCTATTACGGCAGCCGCGCCGGATATTATCCTCCCGCTTACGGATATGGGATGGGAGGGATGGGATACGGTTACCCTCCTGCCGCCTATCCCCCGGTGGTTGCCCTACCGGCGGCGCCGCCTGTTTACATACAGCGACAGGATGTCGTGCAAGTGCAGCCTCAGGCGCAGGCATCCAACTATTGGCATTATTGCCGCAATCCGGAAGGCTACTATCCTTATGTGAAAAGCTGCCCCGGCGGCTGGCTGCAAGTCGCTCCCGAGCCCGCTCAGTAAACGGCCTTTGCCAAGATTCCGAAAGTAGTTTAGCGAAGAGGGCGTGACAATTGCAATTCTCTATTTCAGGAAAGTGATCCCCAAACTTCATTGTTTTTTTACAATCAATCGAGTCTGACCCTATTGAATTTTATTGGGTACCGATAAGAATTACGACGTAGCCGAGTTCGTCCGCGCCATGCGCGACCCAGGCGTGACGCCGCATGGTGCGCAGAAGAGGGTGGGTAGCGCCATTGATGGGCGCACGATGCGGCATGCCGGCTATGCGGTATCCCGCAACAGGATTTCAGGCGATCGCTTCCAGGCCGCGCTTTTGCACTAGGTGCAGCAACTTGAGTGCCGTGCCCGTGGGCTTCTTCTGGCCAATCTCCCATTTCTGCACTGTCGAAACACTCGTGTTCAGCAGCGCAGCAAAGACCGCTTGACTGACCCGTGAGGTCTCGCGAATCTGCTTGATTTGCTCCGGGTTGAGCGGTTCGACGGGCGGCAGGCACAGACGGTCGAATTCCCGCAACGTGACCTGATCCATCACGCCCGCTTGGTGCAGTCCTTTCGCCGTATCGTGGACGGCTTCAAGAATCGCTGATTTAGTTTTCCGCATCGCAATCCATCTCCATCAATTCCCCTGCACGCTGTGCATTGTCGAACGCCTGCGCCGTGAATGACAGAAGGTGAGCTGCCAACTTCTTCAGGGCTTCTTCTTCGTCCTTGTCGATATTGCTGCGCTCGTTCTTGGGAAAGCCGTACATGAAAACCCAACGGTTTCCCTTGTTGGTGGCGACCAGCGTGCGAAAACCGCCACTCTTTCCTTGTCCAGTCCGCGCAATCCGTTTTTTTAGCAATCCGCCACCCAGGTCAGCGTCATACAACCCCGCCGTCATCTCACGCACAGTGGCGCTAAGAATGGGCGTGGTCAACTCTTGTTTGCGTGCCCAGCGGTCGAACCAACGGGTCTTATAAGCCGCCATGCCGTCTCTCCCTCCAAGTTCACAATATAGTACTAAGTGCTATAAATGGCCATACCAATTTACGTGCTATCTGACCCCGATATAAAGATAATCATTTACCCGCTCAGAAGATTCTAAATGCTGTGATAGAAGCTGACCGCTACTGCGACGAGTGCATCCACCGAAGAGGAGTAAGCGTCTGGCTCTAAAAGTAGCAATATGGTAGCAATGAAATTAACAAGCGGTTAGATAGTTATCTAACCGCTTGTTTTATTTGGTGGGTCGTGAGCGGCTCGAACGCTCGACCTACGGATTAAGAGTCCGCTGCTCTACCAACTGAGCTAACGACCCGGATGAGTAATACCGGAATTTTTCAAGATACTTGGTGGAGACGAGGAGGATCGAACTCCAGACCTTCGCATTGCGAAAACTAGTAAGACTGTTTTAATATGATTTAAGGTGTTTTAAATTCCAATTTAATCAATTATTTATGTATTATTAAAGAAGCTTAGTTTTCCTCCTGTTTGAAATTTCTTTCCTACATACTTCCTACACGCTATAATTTCACCGACCCAATATTGGTTTGTGTAGGAAAATTTCAGTAATGCCCAATCTGACAAAGAGTTATATCGAGCAAGTAGCCTATCCTACCACATCTGTTCAAAAATTCGAATGGGATGATTCGATGAAGAGCTTCGGCGTCAGGGTGACGGCGGGTAGCAAGACTTTCATCGTTGATCGCAAATTTAAGGGTCGCACTGTTCGATTAAGTATCGGCCGATTTCCTGAATGGACAGTTCCCCAAGCGCGTGAACGGGCGCGCGAGTTGATCGTCATGATGGATAAAGGAATTGACCCTCGGCTTGAGGCAAAGAAGCAGGCTCAGGAAGGTGTAACACTTGAGGCTGCTTTCAATCAATTCATGTCAGAACGTCAACTCAAGGAACGGACCCAATATGATTATCGTCGCTACCTGAATCATTACCTTTCAAACTGGATAAACAAACCTATCACTCGCATTACTGCTGACATGATTTCGAAGCGTTATATGGAAATAGCCGAAAGCAGTAGCGGCTCGGGACAAGCATCTTCCGTTATGCGATTTTTGCGCTCAGTATTCAATTACGCCCAAGCCACTTATGGCACGGAAATTTTACCAATTAATCCAGTGGCAACACTTACAGCTAAACGCACTTGGATAAAAGAAGCACCCCGTACGGATCACTTGCGAATGCATGAGATCAGACCCTTCATTGAAACGTTGCGCTTACTGCCTAATAAAGTAATGGGAGCTTATCTTGAGTTCATGCTGTTAACTGGATCACGGCGCAGCGAAGCCGCTTCTTTAAAGTGGAGAGACGTTCATATAAGAGCGAAAACACTGACGTTCAAAGATACAAAAAATCACACCGACAGAACCATTCCGATAACTCCGAGACTTAAAGAATTATTGGAATTAATGAAGAACTGGCGCATGGGGGATTATGTATTTGGTTCGATGGGCAAGGATGGCAAAGCAGGGCGAATTTGTGAGCCGCGGAAGGCGATGCTGAGAGCCAACAAGGCTGCGGGAAGTGAAGTCACTGTGCACGGCCTATAGATAAGGCCCAATAAAGTATTAATTTTTCTTGAGTTTTGCGATCAGAAGGTCATGCAGATCGTGGCGATGACAGGACTGAGCTACCCACCCGTGCGCGCGGCAATTGACCTCTTTGAAGCAGG
>JBDTKY010000191.1:0-10323 GCA_039935055.1 Nitrosospira sp. | reverse complement strand
CAGGTTTCCACGGTGGCCGTGGCGCGCATCGCATCGGTATGGCCGAGCAGCCCGATCATGATCAGCAGGCTCAGCGTGATGAGGCTCGCGCCCAGATACACGAGCAGGCTCTTCCAGCGCCATACCAGGTCCACCAGATGACCAAGCGGCATCTTCAATGCCCACGGCAGCATCATCCAGAATCCGAGCGCCGCCAGAAACTCGGCCGAAAGCCCCAGCCGCTCCTTGACATAAAATGTGCCAACGATTCCCGTCAGGCCCGAAATACCGGCGGCAGCATAAACCATGAGCGGAGGCAGATAGGACAGACGCATTTCCCGCCCCAGCGCGAAAATGTTGGCATCAAGCCAGCGACCCAGGATGGCAAGGAATCCGGCGGCTGCTGCGTTTGTCATAACAATGATGTTCTCATGTCTATTTATCGAATAGGGGTCCGGCTGCGAGGGTTGAGAGCTAGTTCAGTTCCTGCCTGACAGTGATCGGCTCAGACAACCTGTTTCCTGAGTCGATCCCAGTAGGCGTTACCCACGTATCCATTGGCGCGGGTGAGAGTTGTCAGGGCCATTATGCGGTATACAACGCTGCGCGGCACTTTCACATTCACGGCCGGGTTGAGTAAGCCGGGCGCGGTTGCGACACGTTTCAATGTTTCACCCGCCAATAATATGGGCCACATGCAGGCCAACCGCTGGCGAATCTCGGAGCGAGGAATCGCCATCGTATAAATCCAGCCTTGATCCAGGTGCTCCATGGCCAGTCTGATAAGCCGATTCAGGATCGGTCTGAATTTCGGCAGGTTGGCCTCAATCAGCAAATCAGCCGGTTCCAAATCAGCTTCCCGTAGAAGAGATTCCGGCACATAGCAGCGGCCGTGATGCAGATCGCGGGCAATGTCTTTTACGATGTTTGTAAGCTGCAATCCTTTTCCGAATCTCACCCCGATGGCGGACATCTCCGCGACATCCCACTGGGCCATTGCTGGCCGGTGCGCACAGACCATTCTGGTCCAGAACTCTCCGACACAACCGGCGACATAGTATGTGTACTGATCCAATTCGTCCAGCGTGGACAATGCCGTGAGGTGTCCGGCTGACTCGCCGGGAAATAGGGTGAGGTCCATTTCCATCCCGTCGGGCAGCACTCCCATTAGCCATTGGATTCGCTCCTGATCCTCGGCGGGGAACCGTGCATACAGTTTAAGACAGTCTTCCAACCGCTGAAGGAGAATGGCTTCCGCAGAGTCCTTCTGGTGAGGAATGAGCGCGGTTTGAATCTCCTGAAGGACCTTCCAATTGATTTCAGCGGTTGTGAACTGCGCACGGAACTGATTGAGATATTTCAGGCGTTGCTCCCGGTCGATAAGATCCGTATCGGCGATGGTGTCGGCTGCGCGCGCAAAGAGATACGACAGTCCCATCTGGTCGCGCACGCCCGCCGGCAGCACGTTAAGCGTGAGATAAAACGAACGAGAGACCTGCTTGAGGATATCGTGAAGAAGTTCGTGTGCAGCGGGGTGATTACTCAAGGATAGAATTCCAAATCTATTCAATTAAAGGGCCGAACATTACCTCCTGATGAACCTGAAGGTCAAGATATTGTGAGAGACTGGCTGTATTTCAGGATGGGAAACTGAGAAAGTTTGACGAGCTTTGGCGTCTTGTCGCTGACGATACGGTAAGGCGCTGAATTAACGAAATATAGCGCGCTCCTATCTTTAGAATGCCTATCAGCTCGGGACAAGAAGCGAACGCTATTCTAATTTTTCCTAGTACTTTAGTCTAATTGTAGAAAAAAAACCGATCAGACATAGTTTCAACAATTTTGCCAAAATGATTGGTAATGTATGCGTTGTACATGGATAAAATAAAAGAGAGTGCACGGTAATGATGATAAATAAAAATAAAGCGGAAGGGGCAAAAAAACGCTGCGTGCTTGCTGTGGCTCATGTAAAAAAAAGTGCCGGCGGAATCTGGCAAGAGCATTTATTGAATGATCATTTGCAAAAGGTTTCCCGTTTGGCAGCTAAATTTGCTTACTCGTTTGATGCTCACGAGTGGGCGGAACTCGCAGGCTTATGGCACGACCTTGGCAAGTACTCGGCGAACTTCCAGGATTACATAAGGTCTGCCAGCGGTTACGACCGACAGGATGCTCATATTGAGGGTTCTCCGGGACGGGTAAATCATTCTTCGGCAGGCGCAATCTACGCCTATGAAAAAATGGGTGCGAAAGGAAGGCTTCTGGCTTATCTGATTGCGGGCCATCATGCAGGTTTGCCAGATTGGTCTTCGTCAGAAACAGGGGCGGCAGCATTGGCGCATCGTCTGGAAGCCAGGGAATATCTGGCGGAATTATCATTTTCAGAAATCCCTTCCGAAATTTCCAGTCCGAACATCTTGCCATCAAGCAAACCGCTGGGTGGAGCGACCGGATTGGCATTGTGGCTGCGGATGCTGTTTTCCTGCCTCGTAGATGCAGACTTTCTGGATACCGAAGCCTTCATGGATGGCGAAAAAGCTGCTACCCGCGAGGGTTATTGTGATCTCGCCAGTCTACTGACTAGTTTCAATCAGTACATGAAGCAAAAAACATCCGAAGCTGATCCGATTCCTATTAACGTCATCCGTACTGATATTTTGCGTCAGTGCCGTGATAAAGCAATCTGCGCTCCGGGGCTGTTTTCTCTTACGGTCCCTACGGGTGGGGGTAAGACGTTGGCAAGCATGGCCTTCGCCTTGGAGCACGCCTGTACCAATAACAAACAGAGAGTGATTTACGTTATTCCATACACCAGCATCATCGAACAAACCGCAGGCATATTTCGTGAGATATTTGGTGAGAACGTAGTTGAACATCATGCCAATTTGGATCCAGATAAGAACGAGACCGCGCGCGCTCGCTTGGCAACCGAAAATTGGGATGCTTCAATCATTGTAACGACTAACGTTCAGTTCTTTGAATCCTTATTCGCTGCCCGTACCAGCCGATGCCGCAAGTTGCACAACATTGCCAATAGTGTGGTGGTACTGGACGAAGCTCAGTTGCTGCCGCCGGAATTCCTGCAACCGATAGCTGATGTGATAAACCTGTTAACGGCTCACTATGGGGTTACGTTCCTATTTTCCACCGCCACTCAGCCCAAACTCGAATCATTTCAATCTTTTGGTGAACAGCCATTTCGCGGTCTGGACGGTGTGTGCGAAATCATTGACGAGCCGGATGCCTTGTACAGCGCGCTAACGCGGGTAGAGGTGCACATTCCAGGCGATCTGAATACGCCATGCAGTTGGGATAGATTGGCCACCGAACTGGTTGAGCATGCAAGCGTGCTGTGTATCGTCAACCGGCGTGATGATGCACGTCAGCTTCACCAGCTTATGCCCAAAGGCGCGCTGCATCTGTCCGCTTTAATGTGCGGCGAACATCGCAGCCGTGTTATTGCCGACATCAAGGCGCGGCTCAAACGCAAAGAGCCGGTGCGTGTCATTAGCACTCAGTTGGTGGAAGCCGGTGTAGATGTCGATTTTCCGGTAGTTTATCGCGCGCTGGCGGGATTGGATTCCATTGCTCAGGCAGCGGGAAGATGCAATCGCGAAGGTAAATTGAATAGCCTCGGAAGGGTTGTGATCTTTGTGCCGCCAACCCCGGCACCACCCGGTTTATTGCGCCAAGCGGCGCAAATTTCGGTCAGTTTGTTGGCGGGACCCGATCAGAATGTTTTGGGGCGCAATCTTGCCAGGCAATTTTTCGAACATCTTTATGTGCGAGCACCCTCGTTAGATAAGCAGGGCATTACTGATTTTCTTACCCTTGATGCGCGAGACGGTCAGATTCAATTTCGCACAGCCGCCCAAAAATTTCGGCTCATTGATGATAGTGCCTATCAAACCATTCTGGTGCGGTATGGGAAGAACCCGGAGCTTCTCGATGAATTAACAAGAATTGGGCCGACGCGGGACCTAATGCGTAAACTGCAACGCTATGCCGTGAATATACCCAAGCACCTGTTCACGCAGTTGGAAAGGCAGGGTGATGTGTATCAAATCCACCCAGGGATTTACGCCCAGGTGGGTGATACGCTTTATGACGAACTGCTCGGCGTGGTAATTGATGGCGGCATAGCGCCCGATGAGCTGGTTGCGTGAACATGAATCAAGGAAAAGGAAAAAAATGAAGATATTTTGCCTGGAAGTAACAGGTGATTTTGCCTGCTTCACTCGACCGGAAATGAAGGTGGAGCGTGTCAGTTATGACATTGTTACACCCTCCGCCGCCCGCGCGGTATTTGAGGCAATTTTGTGGAAACCGGCAATACGCTGGCGGGTGATAAAGATCGAAGTGCTGAAGCCGATCAAGTGGATTACCTTGCGACGCAACGAAGTGGGTGCGGTAGTGTCGTCGCGCAATGTTCAGACGGCCATAAGTAGCGGTAGCGGCAACCTCGGACTCTATATCGAAGATGAGCGCCAGCAACGGGCAGGATTATTCCTGCGCGACGTTGCCTATCGTATCCATGCCGGGTTCGAGTTGCTACCCTATGCCGGCGAGAACAATACTCCCGGCAAATTTTTGGACATGTTCGAGCGCCGCGTCAGCAAAGGCCAGTGTGTAAACCAGCCCTATTTGGGTTGCCGCGAATTTGCCGCTGCTTTCCGGCTGGTTGATAGTTCCGCTGCCGTGCCCGCGTCTATTGCTGAAAGCCGTGATCTAGGCTGGATGCTGTACGACATGGACTATAGCAACCGCGCTAGTCCCAGCCCGCGTTTCTTCCGTGCCGATTTGAAAAGTGGTGTTCTCGACTTAGTCAATGTGGAGGTACGGGGATGATTCTTCAGGCGCTATGCGATTACTACGAGCGTAAGCCGGATTTGCCCCGCTCCGGCTTTGAGACCAAGAGCATTCCCTTCGTGATTGAAATCGATCATGCCGGTCAGGTGGTGCAAATTGAGGACACACGCAACGTTGAGGGAAAGAAAAGGATTTCTCGCAATTTTCTTGTGCCCCAAGGGGAGAAAAAAACCTCTGGTATTGTTGCCAATTTGTTATGGGATAACGCTGAATATGTGCTGGGTGTAACGAGCCGCGGTAAACCGGATCGAGTCCAAGAACAATATGCTGCATTTCAGACACGATTGGATAAATTGTCCCGCAGAATAGAGGATGCCGGACTAAAAGCTGTGAGCTTATTTTTTAAAGTTGCGAACAAGACCCGGCTGGAAGCCGATCCGCTCTGGTCAGAAATTCTGGAGAGTAATCCTGTTCTGACGTTTCGGTTGAATGGTGATCTCGAATTGATATGTCAGCGTCCTGTAGTCAGGGCGGTGCTTGAAGAAAAAGCCGCCGCTGATGATATAACGCAAATAACGTGCCTTGTTTCCGGGAAGTCTGACCAATTTGAGCGTTTACACACGGCTATCAGGGGTGTTAGAGATGCGCAAACCAGTGGCGCAAACATTGTTTCTTTCAACAAGGAAGCTTTTAATTCATTTGGCAAGGAGCAGGGAGCAAATGCCCCGGTTGGAAAACGCACCGCCTTTGCCTACACTACTGCGCTTAATTATTTGTTAAGCAAGGAGAGTAAGCAACGTATCCAAGTGGGTGATGCTTCCACTGTGTTTTGGTCAGAAGCACAAACAGAGCTTGAGGATATTTTTGCTGACTTGTTTGATGAGCCATCCAAAGACGACCCAGCAAAACAAATACGAGCTGTCGAGGCGTTATTCAAATCCCCACAGACGGGCGTTTTAACCGATGATGGTGATGATACCCACTTTTACGTTCTTGGCCTTGCGCCTAATGCGGCACGCATAAGCATCCGCTTTTGGCTGATTGGTACGATTTCTGAAATGTCGGCACGCATTCGACAGCACTTTGATGATCTGCAGATCGCCCATGCCAGTTTTGAAAAGCCGTATCTCTCACTTTTCCGGCTGTTGGTTTCTACCGCCGTGCAAGGAAAGGCGGAGAACATCACGCCCCATCTTGCTGGCGAATTCATGCGTGCGATACTTGCCGGCTTGCCTTATCCCGCAACACTGTTGCAAGCGGTCATCCGCCGCATCCGCGCAGAGCGGGAAGTTAAGTATCCACGCGCAGCCCTTATCAAAGCCTGCCTAAACAGGCAGATTCGTTATTCGCAATCTCAAGAGAAGGAGATCACCGTGTCACTCGATGAAAATAACAATAATCCTGGCTACCGTATCGGGCGTCTATTTGCAGCGCTGGAAAAAGTACAGGAGGAAGCGGTCAATCCAGGTGCTACCATCCGCGATCGCTTTTATGGCGCAGCCTCCAGTACACCTGTTACGGTATTCGCCAATCTGATGAAGCTAAAAAATCACCATCTTGCCAAGCTGGAAGCTGGGCGCGCACACTATTTCGAAAAGCTCATCAGTCAAATTATGTCTGATATTAACGATTTTCCACCGCATTTGAGCCTGGCCGACCAAGGGCGTTTTGCTATTGGGTACTATCACCAACGACAAGCCTTTTTTACTAAATCCGGCTCCACCCCATCCGATAACCAAGGAGAATAAAAAAATCATGGCACTCAACAATCGTTACGACTTCGTTTTACTGTTCGACGTAAAAGATGGTAACCCCAACGGTGATCCGGACGCGGGTAATTTGCCGCGTCTTGATGCCGAAACAGGACGCGGGCTGGTTACCGATGTAAGCCTCAAACGTAAGGTGCGCAATTTCGTGGGCATGACTAAGGATCAAACTGAAATAACCGAATCATTGGAAGGTGAAAAAAAGAGATTCGAGATTTACGTCAAAGAAAAGGCCGTGTTGAACAATCAGCACAAACGTGCATACGCTGGTATAGGCAAACCCGAACTGCTGGAAGGTGACGACAAGAAACGTAAAGGTGGCGACTCAGTTGATGATGCGCGTCGATGGATGTGCCGCAATTTCTTCGATGTGCGCACATTTGGCGCAGTCATGTCCACTGGTGTGAACTGTGGTCAGGTTCGCGGGCCAGTGCAGCTTACTTTTGCACGTTCTACTGATCCCATTGTGACACTGGAGCATTCAATTACCCGCATGGCTGTTTCCACGGAAGCCGAGGCTGAAAAACAGCATGGCGATAACCGAACTATGGGTCGTAAATTCACCGTTCCTTATGGCCTCTACGTGGCGCACGGCTTCATATCCTCTTTCCTTGCGAATCAGACCGGCTTTGACGAAGAGGATCTGGCTTTATTGTGGGAATCACTCACGAATATGTTCGAGCACGACCGTTCTGCCGCGCGTGGCGAAATGACGACACGCGGACTATATGTGTTCAAGCATGACAGCCAGCTTGGCAATGCCCATGCATATAGCTTGTTTGACCACTTGATTGTTAAGCGTAAGGACAACGTGCAGGTGCCACGAGAATTCACTGACTATAGTGTGCAAGTGGATGGCAACGAAATGGCTATCGGTGCACAACTCTCCCCCGTACAGGGCGTAACGCTTATACGGATGGGATAAGTCATGAATGAAATTATATTTTTGGTCGAGGAAGCGCCCGAGAGCGGCTATATTGCCCGCGCGCTCGGCGAATCCATCTTTACCGAAGCGGATGATCTTGAGAGTCTGCATCAGCAAGTGCGCGATGCCGTCCATTGCCACTTCGATGAGGGTAAGGCTCCCCGGATTATCCGCCTGCACTTTACACGCGAAGAAGTCATCACGATATGAAACTGCCCCGCGATTTGACCGGCAAGCAACTGGTCAAGACTTTGGAGCAGATGGGATATCGCGTGACACGCCAAACGGGCAGCCATGTGCGCTTATCGTGTGAAATGACGGGTCAGCACCACATAACTGTTCCCTTGCATGATCCGCTCCGTGTGGGAACGTTCGCCGCGATTCTTGCCGATGTGGCGGCGCATCACAAACTGACTCGCAATGATCTAGTTTTCAAGTTGTTCGGGAAAAGCTGATGGATGCCGGTGAGCGTGACGACGTCATCATGATTTCCGCTCTTCAGCATTACAGCTATTGCCCGCGCCAATGCGCCCTGATTCATGTTGAGCAGCAGTTTTCCAGCAACGTCCATACAGCCCGCGGTGACGCTGTTCATGCGCATGTGGACGAGCCGGGATGGGAAACACAGCCGGGTGCGCGTGTTGAGCGGGCATTACCCATCTGGTCCGACCGTCTTGGTTTAACGGGGCGATGCGATGTTGTCGAGTTTCGCCATGATGGCAGTATCTATCCGGTCGAGACCAAGCATGGTCCGCGCAAAGCCAAAGCGCATGACAATTTGCAGTTGGCGGCGCAGGCACTTTGCCTGGAAGAAATGACCGGTAAATCAGTCCAGCGTGGGGCGATTTATCACCACTCTTCCCGCCGCCGGCGAGAAGTAGTGATAACTGACGCATTGCGCCACCAGGTGGAAGAGGTAACGGCGGCGGTGCGCGCCTTGCTGGGTTCCGGCAAATTGCCGCCGCCAGTGAATGACGCTCGTTGCAAAGAGTGCTCATTGATAGATATTTGCCAGCCGGAAGCGCTAACGGCTAAACCAATGCAAACATCCTTGCGTTCATCTCTTTTTATACCCAATTGAACGTATGCGGCAAATCCTCAATACACTTTACGTTATGACACCCCATGCCTATGTGCATCTGGAAAACGATACGCTACGGATCGATGTGGAGCGTCAAAAGAAAATGCAAGTACCGCTACATCATCTTGGCTCGGTGGTCTGCTTTGGCAATATTATGATTTCTCCCGCCTTGATGCATCGTTGTGCCGATGACGGCATTAGCCTGGTTCTGCTCGATGGCAATGGACGTTTCAAGGCGCGGCTGGAAGGGACGGTGAGCGGTAATATCCTGCTGCGGCAGGCACAGCATCGCATGGCGGCTGATGAGCAATTTGCCTTGGCAACAGCGCAGGCGATAATTGCTGGCAAACTGCGCAATTCACGCCAGGTACTGATGCGTGGTGCGCGCGAAGCGGACGACAGACAAGACCAGAAAGTGTTAAGTGAAGCGGCCGAGTCTTTGGCGCGTTCGATTCGCAATCTGCCGGTAACAGGTGATCTTGATGTCGTGCGTGGAATTGAGGGCGATGCCGCAAAGATTTATTTCTCTGCGTTACCCTGCCTGGTGCGTCGTAACTTACGCGAGTTTTTTACGATGAACGGGCGCTCGCGCCGCCCGCCCCGCGACCGCTTCAATGCGTTGCTATCGTTTCTCTATTCGATGGTGATGAACGATTGCCGTTCGGCGCTGGAAAGCGTAGGGCTTGATCCCCAATTAGGCTTTCTCCATGCCGTGCGTCCTGGGCGGGCGGCATTAGCGCTTGACCTGATGGAAGAATTCCGCGCTATCTTGGCGGACAGGCTCGCCTTGACCTTGATTAATCGCGGCCAGATTACCGCCGATGATCTTAAGGAACGTGAAGGCGGGGCGGTATATCTGGAAGGCGATGCGAGAAAGGCCGTGGTTGTGGCCTATCAGGAACGCAAGCAGGAGGAAATCACCCACCCGCTATTGGAGAAAAAAATATCGATAGGCTTACTGCCGCAGCTTCAGGCGCGCTTCATGGCACGAACCATACGCGGCGAGATGGATGGGTATATACCCTTCCTGGTGAAATAGCCATGCTCATTATTGTGACTTACGACGTTTCAACCGAAACCAGGGAAGGGCGCAAAAGGCTGCGGCGCGTGGCAAAGATATGTGAAGGGATAGGGCAGCGCGTGCAGAAATCGGTGTTCGAATGCAGGGTTGATTTGATGCAATACGAAGAATTGGAACGCATGCTGCTAGCAGAAATTGAACAGAAGGAGGATAGTCTCCGCCTGTATCGTTTGGTCGAACCGGCTGAGCTACATGTGAAGGAATACGGGAATTTCAAGGCAGTGAATTTTGAAGGGCCTCTTGTCATTTAAAGCGCGCGAACCCCAAGTGATGGCAAAATAGCAGGGTGTTCGCGCTTCAGGTAGATACTTGGTAGATATGAATAACTTTATCCGAATTCTATTTTTCAGATCGCTTGTTCAGGCTGACGGCGAGGGTTCGCGCGTTTGCAACGAAATTTTCTGTTGTATGATGAAGTTGTAGTTGTACTGTAGCGCCCGGTCAGATGACCGGGCGAGGATTGAAACCGGTGTACCAAGTGTTTTACGCCAAAAGAACTAAGTAGCGCCCGGTCAGATGACCGGGCGAGGATTGAAACTCTTAGAGAGTCCGAAGTTTGTCTCTCCGCCCGGGGTAGCGCCCGGTCAGATGACCGGGCGAGGATTGAAACACCATAGCCTTGTTGGTGGCCTTGGCTTGGGACTGCGTAGCGCCCGGTCAGATGACCGGGCGAGGATTGAAA
>JBDTKY010000190.1:0-5394 GCA_039935055.1 Nitrosospira sp. | reverse complement strand
CGACTGGATCCGTTGATATAAGGCTACACCCTGTTGCAGCAGCGAAGCTGCAATGAACGTGAACGGGAGAATCACAATAACCAGACTGAGCAATAAAGTAGTGAGGGCGGCAAGATTCTGCCGCTGGGGCATGACGACCAGCAGGCGGCGATAAAACGGGGCAAATATGATGGCGAGAATGGTCCCCCAAAAGACTGCCCCATAAAAGGGCAATAGTATCCAACCGAATGCCAGGGTAACGACCATTAACAGGAGCAGGAAGGATTTCTGCTGAAGCTCCGGGGAGTTCATATAAATTAGCTGGTAAAGTAGGTTTAGAGTCCAATCCTACCTGAATCATTCATCCGGTTGCCACACATCATCAGGTTACTTGGTTAGGCAGTAGTGCAGAGGTCTTTGGTTCGCTAACGTACGGAACAATTTTGTGACCGGCGTACTATTTCAGTCCAGTCATTTCGCTTCCTGCAGCTTTGGAATAAGCAGCGCGCGAACACCATGGAATGCCCCACCGTCCCATTGGGAGACGAAACAATTTGTCCACTTATTTCGAGGCAGGTTTCATGACAGAATATTATTCTCAACAGAGCCCTGATAACCCTGGCCAGCCGGATAAGCATGATGATCCGGATAAACCGGGAGATCCAAGGCCCTTTGACCCCGATCCGTCTCCAGGAGACCCGATCGTGGACCCGGCGGATGAGCCCCTGCTCTGATTTGCGGGACGTAAATAACCGCAAGGGATTTGTTGAAGGACTCTCTACGAATATCTAACTTTTTCAGACTCCCTCAGGAGGGCACCATGGGTAAATATTTTCTTGGTTGGATTTTAGGTGTGCCCGCAATTATTCTAATAATAATCTTTCTCTTATGATTTAGAGAATACGTTTGACTTTCTTTCTTGAGAGATCATTTAAGAAGGAGTGACTCAGAAATTTGCGGTCAGGAGTTCGCCTCCTTTAGTATACGATACAAGTATCACATACTAGCCAGGCAAATACATTCCGTCTGATGGGAGTCATGGCTGAGTTCAAGGATAGGGTAGCTCTATCAATCCGAAGAACCGCTAGTGCACAATATAAATCGAGGAATGCGTCGTTTTACTTCGTGTGACTCATCACTCGCAGATTGGGAAATACTGGGGCTCCCTGATGATCAAGAGAATTATATGAAACAAAAGATTAACTGGGTAACAGTTCAGCATTCCAGACCAGCTTATTCATTTTGAAAAAAATATCAAACCCGACTGGGGAAGAAGATCGAGAAGCCATGGCAATGGAACTGGCAGAACGGTGGAAACGCCTGGAAAACAGTTTCGAATGGTTGCAGCTTTGTTAGAAACGCGGTGCTCTATTGCAACAATGGATACCCTTCAACAATCGGAGAAAAGCTATGATTATTTTCAGACGTCATTCCTTGTTAATGAATTGTGGCATTGGAATCGCGATATTTTCCGGTGCCCTTGCAGCTCAGGACCTCGGACAGTCGAAAGACATCGCGGGCGGAAGCAGCCTCGGCGGCGCGGCCTCGTCATTGGGATCGTTGTCATCCATAACGTCCGGAACCACGGGCAATGCTGCAGGGATTATCGAATTCTGCATTAAAAACAATTATTTGAAGGCTGACGCTGTGGGGATCAAGGATCAGCTGATAGCTAAGGCTACCGGCAGCAAGGATCAGACAGCCCAAGGCGAGGCTGATTATGTCAATGGCATGAATGGCATTTTGAAAGACAGTGATGGCATAAGCCTGGATTTGAGCACAGCCGGACTGAAGTCCACGGCACTGAAAAAGGTGTGCGAGAAGATACATGAACAGGGTAAGTCCATGCTCTGAGTGTCACGTCTTTAATACCTCTTGACGTCGGGGGGAGTGACTATCTGTGCCGGTTAAGGCGGCAGCTATTCCTGTAAGGCCGCAACATGAGTATTAGAGGTCAGAAATTTCAGCAGGCTGATAGTTGGCCTGTTGTAGCCCAATTGCCATTTCTCTGAATGGCAGAGGTAAAGAGTCAGATCAAGATTCATATAGAGACACATGCGTCCTTATATTAGCAGGCGTCGTGGCATCGCCTCAAATGCCGCATAACTAAGGAGAACATGTCAATGCCGGAGCAAAAATATACCAAATAGCGCGCCAAGAGTGTACCAGTCAAGTTAATAAAAAGAGGGGTTGAGCCTCTGGTCTTGCACTGCTGAGTTCTTGATATTTGGTTGCGGACACAGCGCACCATACGTTTCAACACTCGACCAGGATCTTGAAAAGAACAAGGCGGATATCCCCTTTGCTAACCATCACGATCTAGGCAAGATGCTCTTTGTCGAGGAAGTGACTTCCGGGCGAAAACCGCGGCGGTAGCGTCAAATTGCTCAGGTGCTGGAGGAGCTGCAGGGTGGTGATGCCATTATTGTGGCTGAGCTTTCGCGGCTCGGCCGTAGCATGCTGGAATGCATGGAGATACTGGCTCTTGCCATGCGCAAGAGCATCCGCGTCTATTCGGTGAAGGGAAGTTGGCAGCTGGACAACAGCATCCAGAGCAAGATCATTGCCCTGGCATTCTCAATGGCAGCGGAAATCGAACGAGACCTGATTTCGCAACGGACTAAGGAAGCACTGCGCTTCAAGAAGGAACAGGGGGTCACCCTCGGTCGACCTAAAGGGCCTGGCAAGAGCAAGCTGGATGTCTCTCGACCGGAAATCGAAAGTTTATTGACGAACGGATCAACCCAGAAATTCATCGTCCATCGTTACCACACGACGGAAGCGAACCTTCACAACTGGCTCAAGAAGCACGGGCTGAAGACAGCCAAAAGCCATGCTTTTACGTGAAAGAGAGACAAGAGCAGACAGTTTTGGGATGGTTGTGCTGCCCCACAAGCGGAAAATCCTATGCAACTTTACTGTCGTTTCTTTAAACGCACCCTTAGAGCAACTTGATCCCGACATTCCGGGAACTCCAAATGCTGAAAACCATCGCCATCGTCAATATCGCGCTGTCCGTTGTGCTTGCCTTATGGGCACTGGTCGACGTCAACCGGCGGCCCCCGCTGATGAAGGTGATGAAGTGGGTCTGGCCACTGACGTTCCTGTGGGGTGGCTTGTTCGCCTTGGTCATCTATTTGTGGTTCGGCCGGGCACCTGCGTCGGGAAGTTCGCATCAGCATGGCGACCATCCGTTTTGGCAGAGCGTTGCGTTAGGGGTTACACACTGTGGCGCGGGCTGCTCGTTGGCGGACATACTGGTAGAGGCAGGCATGTTCGTGTTTGGTTTAGGCTTCGTGGTGCTTGGCCACGAGGTTTTCGGCAACTGGATCGTGGACTACGCTTTCGCGTTGGTTTTCGGCGTCATCTTCCAATACGCCGCCAAGGTTGCCATGTCCGACGATTCCAAGCCGAAGATCTGGTGGCAGGCGGTCAAGACCGATTTCTGGTCGCTGACCTTTTGGCAGATCGGCATGTACGGCTGGATGGCCATCAGCATCTTCGTGTTGTTTGACGAGCAGAATATGAAGCCGGACCACTGGGCATTCTGGTTGATGATGCAGGTGGCCATGGTTGCAGGATTTATGACAGCCTACCCGATCAACTGGGTGCTGATCAGCAAAGGTATCAAGGAAAGAATGTAGCGCCGTGCCAAGTTTTGAAGTTTGGTTCCATCGTCGTGGTCAGTGTTGCTGGCGCATCTGGCTGGTTGTTGGGCCGAACCGGCAAGGCTACCCGCTCTCCACATTGAGTTGCTTCTTAGCTAGCTCGTGACGCTCCCGGTAAAAGTTTGGATCAGAGTTGATCAGAGCGCACTTCTGAATGACAGGTTCTGGGGCTCTAATGGAATGGACGCCCTCTTTCAAAACGGCATCAAGGTGCCATTTTAGGATAGGTTTCATCCTAAATAACGAAAGGAGCGTCCATTCCATTAGAGCCGTTTAGGGCATAAGCAGTGAATCCAGCAGCGTCTTCAACACTAAAAGATCGACAGGCTTGACCAGATGGAAGTCGAACCCGGCCTCTTGCGATAGGCGCCGGTCTTCGTCCTGACCCCACCCGGTCAGCGCAATCAGCAGCGGCAGCCCCACGCGCTTCTGCTCACGTCTTATACGCCGGGCTGCTTCTAAGCCGTCTATTTTTGGTAGCCCGATGTCGAGCAGGATCACATCGGGTTGCCACTCCGCTGCGGCCTCTACCGCAGCGATGCCATCATGGGCGGTATGGACTTCATGGCCGCTCATTTCCAGCAACATCGACATGCTGCTCGCCGAGTCAAGATTGTCGTCAACGACCAGCACGCGGCGCCTGACCGTTGGCGAGAGTGATGCGTTCGATTGCGCCTGGGATATGTTCGGCGCTCCTGCCAACACAGGCAGACGCACTACAAACTCGGCGCCCCTGGCCAGCCCGTCGCTGTGAGCTTCGATTGAACCGCCGTGCATCTCCACCAGTCTTTTCACGAGCGTCAAGCCGATACCCAGCCCTCCTTGCGCGCGGTCCAGCGAGGTATCGACCTGCCTGAACATTTCGAAGATACGCGGAAGTTGATCGGCGGCAATGCCTATGCCGTTGTCCTGCACCCGAATGACAACCTGTACCTTGTCTGTCTCCACGATCAGCTCAATGCGACCTCCCTGGTCGGAGTATTTGCAGGCGTTGTTGAGCAGGTTGCCGATAATCTGCGTCAGTCGCGCCGGGTCGGCGTTGAGATAGATCGGCTGTGGCGGCATCGTGATCGTAAGTTCTTGTTTCATCGTTATGCAGTGGGGTTGGGCGGCTTCCACCGCATGACTCAGAATCGGCCCCAACTCGATCCGGACCCGCTGCAATTCAATTTTCCCCTGGCTTATCCGGCTCACGTCGAGCAGGTCATCCACCAGCCGCACCATCTGTCCGACTTGACGCTGCATCATATCGATCGCCGGCCTGGCGGTTTCGCCGGCTCCACCCGTTTGCCGAAGGATATGCAAGGCATTGCCTATCGGGGCGAGAGGATTGCGCAGTTCGTGTGCGAGCAGTGCCAGGAACTCGTCCTTGCGCTGCTCGGCCTCCTTGCCATCGTGAATGTCGGCGCTTGAACCGACCCACATCACGGCTTTGCCTTCGCCGTCGTTCAATGCCACAACCTGGCTGATGTGCCAGCGGTACAGGCCATCGGCACGGCGGAAGCGATGCTCGAAATGAAACGGTTCGCCGGACGTGATGCAGTGCTTCCACATGCGGACGGTCTCCGTCAAGTCGTCGGGATGGATGAACTGCTCCCAGCCCCATCCCTTGATCTGTTCGAGAGCATGCAAAACCGGGGGAGGCACTTAGGGCCGGTGACATGATCAGCATATGAGGTGTCGGAAAACAGGTGTTTTCCGACAGGTCTCCCGTCAAGTCGATAGACGTCCAGCGGCACTCCGGCTT
>JBDTKY010000189.1:0-2059 GCA_039935055.1 Nitrosospira sp. | reverse complement strand
GGTTACAGCCGATATATCCGGCCTCTTCCTGTAAGATTTTACAGCTATTCGGGGCCTTCGTTTCGTTGTTTCATAGCACCGTCATTAACCAACGACGGGTGCAAAACAATGGGACAGATTATGCTTGCGCAACATGGAAACGGCTCTCTGGATCAACGGGCAGCTATCGGAATGTATCGCCTGAGACACGAAGTTTTCCATGACCGGCTGGGCTGGGAGGTAACCGACGACAATGGGATGGAACATGATGAGTTCGATCATGCCAACCCGGTATATGTCCTGGCGAAAGGCGATGAGGATGAGGTGTTGGGTTGTTGGAGGCTGCTGCCAACCACGGGTCCTAATATGTTGCGGGATACTTTCCCGCAATTATTGCATGGGCAACCGGCGCCCCAGCAGACCAATGTGTGGGAGCTGAGCCGGTTTGCTGTGACGGTTCCAAAATACGAAAGTGCGGGGTTCGGTTTTAGTGATATTCCTGTAAAAATGATGCAGACCCTATTCCACTTTGCACGACATAACGGGATAGCGCGTTATGTAACCGTTACTACCGTTGCCGTGGAAAGGTTGATTCGCAAACTTGGCGTCAACGTCTCCAGACTGGGCGCACCCATCAAAATCGGCCGGGTTCTAACCGTAGCCTGCTATATTGAAATCGACGCCATCACGGAGTTTGCCCTGTTCGGTACGCTTCCCGAGAATGCGCAAAGGAAAGCTGCATGAATATACTTCTGGTTGGAGAAAAACAGGATACACGTCAAATTCTGCAGCTGTTACTTGAGAAATCAAAACACAGACTGGAGCGGAAATCTCTGGAAAGCTTCCCGGAGCCGGACCTGGAAGCTTATGACATGGTTCTTGTCGACGGCAATGTATACGGTTGCGGCCAGCAGGCGAGTCTATTGCAATGGATTCGGGAAGCAAGACGGCGCTACCCGTATCTGCCCGTGGCGGTGATGAATAACGTGGGGTCTCACGTAGCGCCCAAAAGTTATGGGACGGGCGGTGAAACCTTGCACACCTGCGGTGTTTTTGAGTCCAGCGATGGCGTATTGAATATGCGTTGCCGTCTGCGAGAAATTGCCTTGGGGGAAACAGCCGCACTGATGCGTGATGAGTGTGAACGAGTACCGCTGGAGCCGATCACTTTCGAGTATTCGGTCCAGAATAGAACATGATGGAAATATTATCCGGCTCGTTTTATAAAACCTTTATAAAACTTTCATTAGAACGCCATCTGTTCCAGTTAGCCTGAACGCATTAATCATATTTGCTGATTTAGCTGGATAACCGTTCATCACAGGAGACAACATGAAATCGCAGCTGCCCGCGTTAGTAATGCCTGTATCGCCGGCGAGTCACGCTGTAAAACCCTTGGTTAACAGACAGACCGGGCAGGATTCGCCAGCCATAAGCAATGATGTCGACTGCGTGAATGATGTCAGCAGCGCCTCCACTGAAGGCCGCCCCTTCAGGGACTCATATCGCAATGAGACCGGTGGTTCGCGAGATTCCATCAGTTCTAACCGGCGCATCTATCATGCGGAACCCCTCCTTAGAACTAAAAAAAAGCGGTTTGGCTAAGGTTTAAGAGTGATGTGTCATCATTTTGGCGACCACAAGCCCGATCACGAGGATTTCTATAAGGATGCCCGGTCATCGCGACCATCTCATGAGCCGATGAATTTGTCATGGACAAATACGCCCCGGCCTTGGGTATATGTCCGTAATCCTAAATCCGGCAGTTGACCGCTCATTTCTTAGATTAACGGCATGATCTACAAAGATTTTCTGCATTACTCTACCTTCACCTTTTGGGTGGGTCCGCTACGGGACGGATTGCACGGATTTTGCGGCACATGGCCGCGTTGTAACTCCTTGGAATGGGGCGCCCTGGAGCGCTCTGCACGAAGGCGAGGGCCCCCGCGAAGCGGGGATCGGGCAGCGTAGGGGATGTCGCGGCCGCATTTCAAGACGTCCGCATCCCGCTGCGGGGTCACACCTTCCTGCGGAAGGCACTGCTCCTCCCTGCGCGGTCGCACCATTCCGCGTCGTTACG
>JBDTKY010000188.1:0-2064 GCA_039935055.1 Nitrosospira sp. | reverse complement strand
TTTTCCTTGCCCATTATCTCGTAATCGATATCGATGCCAATCATGGCATTGGCACCAAGATCCTGAGCACGCTGCCGCAACTCTTCAAGTGCAATCTCGCGGGCATGCTGAAGCTCTTTCTCGTAAGTCGCAGAACGCCCTCCCACCAGATCGCGGATCCCGGCAAAGAGGTCCTTGAACTAATTGACACCCAGGATTGCTTCGCCAGTTATGACGCCACAATACCTTGTGACGCGCTTTCCCTCTATGCTCGGGGTAGTTGTCAGCTGCATAATTTCTCCTTTGAAGGTTTTTCAGAAAATATACGGTAATTTCAGCTTGAAAAAAGATAACTACGGTGGATTCGTCTTATTACGCCTTCTCTTAAGGGTTAATCCGTAAACGAGTTGTTTATGACTGACCGTATTATCTAATATGCCGGCTAAAAACGATATCCTCACCGCCAAACCCGTGGTTTGCTTAAATTATGCGGTGCGCCTGCTATGGCGATCCTGGTTTGGGCGGCCTCTTGCGAAGCTTCTTCAGCGGCCTCTTGCTCTGCGTACCATCACGGGGTTTGAACTGATCTGGCACGACGGTCTTGCGCCGAATGTTGCGCTCCGACGTTATCGCTCGATTGACGGGAGTAAGAGTAATCTCAAGTTCGTTGATCTCATCCCATTGATCTTCGGTACGCTGTCTCTCGGGAATCGCAAGAAGCTCTTGCAGTCGGTGATGAGGGGAAATGGGTTGTGGTTTATCCATGGTATATTAATGCGACGCTTTACTGATAATTATTATCATTTATAATATGGCTATTATTGACTAATCCGCAATTTATATCCGGAGTAAATAAAAATGTCGAGATTCTGCTTCAACCGCTATCTTACCGCAATGTTTTGCTGTGTTACCCTATTTGGCGCCAGCGTATCCCACGCGGACCAGGTAGTTGTCTATTCAGCACGGATCGAGCAGCTTATCAAGCCGATGTTTGACGCTTTCACCAAGGAAACCGGGATCGCCGTAAAATTCGTCACTGACAAGGAAGGCGCGTTACTCGCGCGCCTCAAAGCGGAAGGAAAAAATACCCCCGCCGACATGCTGATCACCTCGGATGCGGGCAACTTGTGGGAAGCTGCGCGGGAAGGACTGTTGAAGCCCATCAAGTCGGAAACGCTTGAGGCCAATATTCCCGCCTATCTGCGAGATCCCCAGAATCAGTGGTTTGGTCTGTCGGTACGTGCCCGCACCATTATTTACAATACACAAAAAGTCAAACCTGCTGATCTCTCGACTTACGAAGCACTGGCCGATCCCGAATGGAAAGGACGGCTGTGCCTGCGTACTTCCAAGAAAGTATACAACCAGTCGCTTGTGGCGATGATGATTGCTGAGTTGGGCGAAGCAAAGACCGAGCACATTGTGAAAGGCTGGGTCGCCAATTTCGCCACCGACCCTCTTTCCGATGAGACCAAAGCGATGGAATTCGTCGCTGCCGGGAAGTGTGACATTACTATCGCTAATACTTATTATTATGGCCGCCTGATGGCAAAAAATCCTTCATTGCCTTTGGCGATTTTCTGGCCTAATCAAGCGGGCAGCGGGGTTCATGTAAATATCTCGGGAGCAGGCGTTACCCGCTATGCCCATAATGTACCCGGTGCAATAAAATTGCTGGAATTTCTTTCATCGGAGAAAGCACAAAACCTGTTTGCCGATGTGAACATGGAATACCCGGCCAATCCCAAAGTAAAAACCGACCCAGCCGTCGCTGCCTGGGGCAGCTTCAAACAAAATCCGATAAACGTGACCACAGCCGGTGAACTGCAAGCAAAAGCGGTAAAACTGATGGACCGGGCTGGTTATCGGTAAGGCATAAGGGTGAAAGGTGAGGCGATTAACTCAACGGGAAACAATACTACCACGAGATACGGTTTTTCGGGATTCTTAGCATCCACTTTGTAGAGAACAAATAAACTGTCCGGGTCTATAGCAAATGATCTGTCCGGTTTTATGCTATCCCGAAGGAGGGATGGACATGAGACGGACGGAATGGTTACAGGAGACTCGGAAGATGAGATTTGA
>JBDTKY010000187.1:0-6708 GCA_039935055.1 Nitrosospira sp. | reverse complement strand
GACGCCGAGCGCCAATACGAGCCCGGTGATCCGATGAATGATCGAAGTCACGGCACCGACCGGCATCTGAATTTGGGCCAGGTTGAAAAATACGGGCCTTCTCATTTTCATCTCCGTCAATGGGGATCCAAATCCAAACCAGCGGAATAAACCTTAACTATTTGAAATAAAATATATTCTATCGATCCAGCACCTTCATCTCCGTCCCTGCGCCATGAACCGCCTAGTCCATATGGCTATCAATGCCCAACCCCTGTTTTGCAGGCTCTTCCTCTAGCGTGATTCCAGCAAAACCGATCCCTGCCGTTTGTACGCTGGCGCACACCTTCGCAAGAACCTCCTCAATGGCCTGTATGGTCGTCTCATCGGTCAACCCGTGACGTTGTTTAAGCCACTGCATGCTATTGTGGGCAATCCTGACCTGTCCCTGTTCATCCTCCCACGCCAGCACCTTCATCGGCAGGTCGATGGCCGCTTCCTGACGATCCTGCATCAGCAGCGTGCCAATTTCAGGATTTCCGAACAGGATCAGCTCGGTAGGCCGTAGCGCCAGCCCCTTCTTGCGTGCGTGTTCGGCATGGTCGATGCGGGCAAAAAGATGCCAGCCCCGCTCTTCGATGATCGAGATCATGCGGTCGACGGTTTCTTTTACCGGGAACTCGCTCGTTGCAGTATTCAAGCCATTCATGATCGATACCTTTTGCGCCTTTTATTCGCTCCGTTCATGGGCGTCCACAGCCGGCGTGTGGCATCATGAAAAATGATCTCCATAGTGTAGCGATGACCCGAGCGCAGGCGGCTGACACCATGCCGCAGATTGACGCGGTAGACTCCTCGCGTCCCTCGTACCGGCCGATGATGCACGGCGAACATGACAGCATCGCCCTGCCGGAGTGGAACAACCTCCGGACGAGACTGCATCCGCGGACGCTGCTCGGTCAGCAAAAACTCGCCGCCGGTAAATTCACGGCCCGGCTCGGATAGCAAGATGGTGAGTTGAATCGGGAATACATGCTCCTCGTATAGGTTCTGATGCAGGCAATTGTAATCTCCCGCCTAATATCGCAACAGCAGCGGCGTTGGACGAAGCTGGCTTAGTGCATGCATGACAGTGCTTGAGGAATTCAGCCCGCCTCGCCGGGTAGCGGGTGCCCAGATCCATTGCCTCGCTCCAGCGATTGGCAAGGGAAGCCAGGCGTGGATAGAGTGACCTGGGCAACCCTGACACGATATCGGGGAGCGGGTAGCAAAAATATTTGTACTCTCCCCGTACAAAACCGTGCCGAGCCATCACGACACGACTGCGAAAAATTTCGTCTTTCGAACAAAGAGCGGCAAGTGCATCGCAGTCTTCCGGCGTGATCAGCTTTTCGATTACTGCGCATCCCTACGCTTTCAGATCGCTCTCTATCCGTTCCCAATCGATCGCATGCACGCGGCCTGGCTGGCACGATTTCCCATACTTTCTGTGCTAAGGTGTTCATGCCCGTACCTCGTTGCCACCTCCCAACTCGTAGCATACCTTTTTCTCGCGCTACGCGGCGGCATACTGCTTCGACGTCGGGCCGGTCACCTGTTGGAACACGCGATGGAAATGATAGGTGCTCATGCCCACCTGCTTTGCAAGGGCATCGAGGGAACGGAGAATCCTCCCTCCCTCGATAATCCGGCAGGCTTGCATGACCTTGGCTGCACATTGCTCAGCCAAGGCCGGCCGGTCTGGCTGGCAACGTTTGCAGGGCCTGAAGCTGGCCTTATCGGCTTCTTCGCCCGCCTCGTAAAAACTGATATTCTCCGGTCTTGCTAGCCGGGCTGCGCAGGAAGGACGGCAGTAAACGCCAGTAGTCCGCACAGCGTAATAAAACGCCGTCCGCTTCAGCAGTGCGCGCCTTCACGGCGGCCCGGCGTGAGTCATTGAGCGTTGAACCTAAATCCGGCAGCTGACCGCTCATTTCTTAGATTAACAGCATGATCTACAAAGATTTTCGGCATTACTTTACCTCCACCTTTTGGGTGGGTCCGCTACGGGACGAATTGCACGGATTTTGCGGCACATGGCCGCGTTGTAACGCCTTGGAATGGAATAACCATTTCGCATCGTTACGCCTTGTCCTGCACCCCAAAACCACACACTCTGCCCCGTCCACTGCCGGATTTAGGATGAACGGTGCTGCATCGCCAATTCTGACTGAAGGAAGAAGTACTCATCCATGAACCTCCGGACTCAACCGGTTTGGCTTGATGGCCGAACGAGACCAGTGCTGCTCTACCGACTGAATGAACGCCGAACGAACCAGTTTGGTTCGTTGAGCCAGCCATTCGTTCTGATCAAACCGAAGGTAGAGACCTTCAGCAGGCAGATCGGTGAACTTTGACTGAAACAGGAGTTTCTTAAGCTCTGGGAAAGTAAAGCGTCCGCGAGCAATTACCGGCGCTTGCGCAATGTGCATCTTCCTGCAAAAGCCATCACGACAGCTCGAAGACAAGAAATGGCCGGACTGTTTATCGTAGATATCGAATCCAAGGAACCAATCAGGCAACCGGTCGTAGAAAACCGAATGCTGAGCATAACACCATTCCCCAAAAAGGATGTAGCGGTCGGTCAGTTGCTTGAATAGGAGATCTGTTCGGGGGAGCAACCATTCTCCAAGCTTTTTCCACTGGCCAGAGCCTGGAAGATCAAGATATGCGCCCCTGTTCTGTGCTCGGATATTTCCTTCCGAATCAAAAGAAATCCCCAAATTCGCACCGTCTACTTTCTCTTCAACGACAATATCATGTTGCAGGAATTCATTGCATTCGGATTCCGACAACACCTTGTCGCCCCTGATCTCGACGCCAGCCAGTGTTGCCAGATGCGGTGTGGAGGGAAACTTGAAGAAGTCGTCGTTCACGCCCCCATCTTCTCCGCATATTTTGCTTCAGCATATTCAGAACAGAGGAAATGAACGGTAATGCCCGCTTCTGCCAAGGAATCTTTCCATCCCCACCATTTGCTGTCCGTTGCCTGCAGGATGGGTGGTTTGTCCTTGTGCGCGTTTGAAGCAGCTACAAACTTGCAATCCGATTTATCGAAATTAGCCAGTCCGTCATGGATGGGGAATTCCTCGTAGGATTCGCCATTTTTTGTAATGACTACCCGGTCGGAATCGATCAAACTCCAGCGGTTATCCTGAACCCACTTCATAAAACGGTCACCCATGCCGGGCTGCCCCTTCATGGAAAGTTGCTTTCGGTATTCATCAAAAATTTCGTCACCGGCATCGATGACAAGAGCACGTTTTTTTATGACGTGCTCGACTGCTTCTATACATGCCTGTACACACGCGTCTGGGACATCGGACTCAGGATCTGGATGCGTGGCAAGATTCGCCGTTTTTGGAACATTTGTATCCACCACGCACTTTTTCGGCAGACTCATTCGGGTGTCTCCGGTTTTTTTGCGTTCTTCTGCATCCTTTTTTTCATGACCGCTTTAGCATGCTCGGTGATGTCCCCCATTTCATCTCCAAAGAAATTTTCTGGCCAGTTTTGAATGTGGCCGAAGATATCGACCTCCAGCGCTTCGAGTGTGGCGGGTGTTTTCGAAATATCAGCAAAGTAGGCCGATACCATTTCCTTTGATACCGCATCTTCGGCAATTCGCCGCTGCAAGCGCCGTAGAAAATGCTCCGAGTGGGTTTCAATGACCAACTGGATATTTCTCCCTTCCCCGTTTTCTCGGGAGTTGATCACGTCGATCATCACATCGGCCAACGCTGACTGCGCATTCGGGTGCAGATGAATCTCCGGCTGTTCCATCAAGATGATCGATCCTGCTGGTGCATAGAAACACTGCACCAGGACCGGCAGCACCTGCGATATGCCAAAGCCGACATCCGGGAGGTCTACCCAATCCTTTGATCCTCTGGTTCGAACCTTAACCTCGTATTCCTGTCGTTGACTGGAAATTGGATTGACCCTGAATTCTTCGATCAAGCTCATTTCCTTGAGCTTGATCGCAATAATTTCTTCAAAAGGCTTGGCGGCACGCTTGAAGCCAAGGCTGATTTTACGGGTTCTCGCTGCAAGAATAGCCGCAATGGTGTTCTCTCCTGCATAGCCAACACTTTCAGGCTCAATGCCGGCCCATGAATACAGACGCTCAACTTTGGTGCGAAGCGGTCCAAGGTAACAGAGCGATCTGAACAGTTTTTCATGTCGCAAGTTCAACGCTTGTACGAAATCGGCATTCTGATGGTAGGCGACCACCTCGTCAGGAAAGCCATAAAATCGAACGGGTGCGCCGGGATTCCAGACACGTCCCTGTTTGCGTTTCAGAGAATACTTGGCCGCTTCAACCTTGTAGTCTGATTTTGTGTCGGGTTTTCTTTCCACTCCGAGTGAAAGCTGCGTGTTATCAGCATCAATCAATTCATACTTGAGTTCATCAAGAACCACAGTGTGCTGATCCTTGTCGCGCAGGCCTACTCCCGCGCTGAAAGCCAGTTCGTTTCCGGAATATGCCCGCCCTGAGAGCGGATCCTTGAACTTCAGAGCATCGGGCAGCAGCCATCGATACGCAAAATGAATCTTATTTGCAGGATCACGGTGAAACACCATTTCCTGATAAGAGCCAAGCTGAACAGCCGAATTTTTTCCTCCGGGATAAAAAACCGCTTTCCTGTCTGGAGATTCGACGGTCTGTTTCAACATCATCAGAAATTGGCCAATACTCGATTTCCCAGAACTGTTGGCACCGAAGAACAAGGAAATGGGAGCCATCCGAATGGTGCCGGTATCCTTCCAGCCCTTGAAATTCTGTATTCGTAATTGCTTGAGCATTTTATTCTGACGGCATCCCTAAAAACCAGAATAGTTCTAAATTAGCGTAAAGTCGAATCTGACTCCCCCATTGGAGGAGTTTGAAACCATGAAGAAATCCCGATTCACCGAGGTGCACCTGCCAGAAAATTCTACTTTTTGCTTGTCTCTCAAATGGGGAAGCTTACGTTTCGATGCGCTGTTCCAATCGGTAATGAATCATAACTGCGCCTCAGTCTCGCGGGATCTCAATCTTAACCTATTTTTACAGCAATCCGGGCGGTACCCTTATTGGCTTTGTTGCGAAAGATAACGTTAGTCAGAGTAAGTATCTTGTATATCTGATTATGTAATGTAAATACCGAATTGTCTCTCAATGAGACGGATCTCTCCTGTGAGACCTTGGCCTGATTTCCAAATGTCCATCTGTTTTTTTTTAAACATCCGCATGAGCTCGAAACCTTTGATGGTGGCATAAGCCACGCACCAGGTTGATCAAGCGTTTGAGCTTGCGATGATTGGCTGCAATAATATTGTTCAGCTATTTCACCTGGCGATGCACCGTATCCTCCGGGCATTTCCCTTCTTTCTTTAACTCATCAATGGCGGGGCCAAAAGTGGGTGCTTTGTCTGCATTGATCGTCTGCGGATGTGTCCATGGCTTTATGGATTTGAGTGCTTTTCCTAGAAATTACTTGGCTGCTTTCATATTGCGGGTTGGAGAGAGATAAAAATCAATCGTGTAGCCGCGCTTATCAATAGCCCGGTATAAATACGTCCACTTCCCTTTGACCTTCACATAAGTTTCATCTACCCGCCAGCTGTAACCCATCGTCGGCTTCCAGAACCATCGCAGGCGTTTTTCCATTTCAGGCGCGTAATGCTGAACCCAGCGGTAGAGCGTCGTGTGATCCACATCAAGACCACGTCCCAGCATCATTTCCTCCAGATCACGATAACTGATGCCGTATTTGCAATACCACCACACACAACCCAAAATGATCTCTCCGGGGAAATGACGTCATTTAAAATCCGTCATGGATGGTCTACCCTGAAAAACATCATGGCGCACCACGCTTCTTATTTTTTGCAACAGAGCCCGCCGGACTGGTTGCCTGCCCCTTACATCCTTCATTCATGGCCCGGCGTTCACTTCGCCGCCAACTACCCAAGGTGAGAGCCCGGCGCGTGAATTACGCACGCCGGGATCTGTGCGAGGGGTACTCAGCAATGGGTGTCTCTATCGCGATAGCGAGCAGATACTCGTGCAATCAATAAGTTGCTCGTCAAGCTGAGGGTGTTATTGCTGCATGGTCGTCACTCTAGAAGTGTCCAGAGCGCTTTGATTTTGTTGATCTATTATGACTTAAAGTGTGTGGATCTCCGAATCGTGTCTTCTCCGCATCTACTCTCGTAGCGTATGTAAAATCCCCTTTTCGTGTGTTGTTCTCTGTGTTGTTCTCTTGCAACATCTTTATTCTGGGCGTAGAATAAAAATAGACTGATCGATCTATTTTTTGATGCCTTGATGGACGTACGGATATAAAAGATGACATCAGTTTTCTCTCATGGTGAGATGGAGGTGAACGATGGCGATGAAATACGTGAATGGAATAGATCCCGATAGACTTCGGACAACACGGAGCCTTATCCAAGCGGATGGGGACGACGGGATCATTGCCAAGCCCCAATATCAGGCGACGGTAGTCTGGAACAGCGGCTATCACACCATCTCTCGCGTTACGGACGGTCAGGAGGTCATCGGCGACGAACCGGAACGATACGGTGGAGGGGGAGCCGGTCTGACGCCGCAGGACCTGTTGCTCACCGCAGTTGGTAATTGCCTTGCTGCCACTTATATTGGTGGATTGTCGGCTGCTGGTATCGCCGTCAAATCGCTCCGGT
>JBDTKY010000186.1:0-3723 GCA_039935055.1 Nitrosospira sp. | reverse complement strand
AAGTTCTACGTCGGTCCAATTCGTTAGATCCACCATAATGATCCAACTTAAAATAAGAGATATTTAGTCATACCCAAGAATCGGCTCAGGCCAGTGTATGTTACCTGCATGCAATAAACCTCCAAATAATGTAATTATTTATATTTTATTAATAATTGGAGAAACTCGGAGGAGTTTTTCCGCTCTATTCGATCTCGTGCCGCCGACGCTAAGAATTATGAGTCCTATTATGCATAAAAAAGCCGGGGTTCAACCGGCTTTTTTACTTCCGTAAGCACGCTGACAATTATGTATCAGCTTTCGCGACAGAAGGTGCAGGCACCGGCACTGGGCGATCCATTAATTCGACCAGAGCCATTGGTGCATTGTCACCATTACGGAAGCCAAACTTGAGAATACGCAGGTAACCGCCGTTGCGCGTCTGATAACGGGGACCAAGTTCAGCGAACAATTTACCAACCATATCGCGGTCACGCAGGCGGTTAAATGCCAGACGCCGGTTAGCCAGCGACGGTTTCTTGCCAAGCGTAATCATCGGCTCGATTACACGGCGCAACTCCTTGGCTTTAGGCAGTGTTGTCTTGATAACCTCATGCCGCAACAGCGAATTCGTCATGTTGCGCAACATTGCCAGACGATGACTGCTGGTACGATTTAACTTTCTAAGTCCGTTATGGTGCCGCATGACTTGTTTCCTTTTTACTTTTCTCAAGATTGACCGGTGGCCAGCTTTCCAGCTTCATTCCTAGCGTTAGCCCGCGTGAGGCCAATACTTCCTTGATTTCGTTCAGTGATTTTCTACCCAGATTAGGCGTTTTCAGTAGCTCGGTTTCGGTACGTTGAATTAAGTCGCCGATATAATAAATGTTCTCGGCCTTGAGGCAATTGGCAGAACGTACGGTAAGCTCAAGATCATCCACCGGACGCAATAATACCGGATCAATCTGCGGCAACTTAGGTTGCTCCACCGGTAAAGGCGTGCCCTTGAGATCAGCAAATACCGAAAGTTGCTCCACCAATACCTTGGCGGCGTAACGAATCGCTTCCTCGGGATCGACGACACCATTGGTCTCAATATCCATAATGAGCTTGTCAAGGTCGGTACGCTGCTCGACACGCGCGCTTTCCACCGCGTAGCTTACACGTCGCACCGGGCTGAAAGAAGCATCCAACAAAATACTACCAATAGTACGGCCCTCGCTTGCCAATTGCCGCACCGTTGCCGGTACGTAACCACGCCCCAACTCCACTTTGATTTGCATATCCAGCTTCCCACCCGCGGTGAGATGCGCCACAACATGATCGGGATTAATGATTTCCACATCATGCCCCACCTCGATATCGCCTGCGGTAACCGTACCCTCGCCCTTCTTTTTAAGAACCAGAACGGCCTCAGTACGATTGTGCAATTTCAGAACAATACCCTTGAGATTAAGCAGGATATCGACCACATCCTCCTGCACCCCATCAAGGGCGGAATACTCATGTACTACACCACTGATCTGAACCTCAGTTGGTGCAAACCCCGGCATTGAAGATAATAAGATACGGCGCAACGCGTTACCTAAAGTGTGCCCATAGCCACGTTCAAACGGTTCCATGGTAACTTTAGCGTGCAGTGGTGAAATATTCTGAACGTCAATGATGCGCGGCGTAAGAAAAGTGTTACTTAGCATAGCCTGATCCTTTTGCGGAAGCTTGGCGGTTGATTACTTGGAATACAATTCAATGACTAATGACTCATTGATGCTTGATGGCAACTCGGATCGCTCTGGTTTCATCCGGAACGTTCCCTTCATAGCCTTGACATCCATCGTTATCCATTCCGGAAAATTGCGTTGCTCAGCTGCTTCGACTGCAGCTTTGATACGCAAATGGCTTTTCGCCTTCTCGGCAACCTCGATCACGTCACCGGGTTTCACCTGGTACGATGGAATATTGACCCTCCTGCCATTTACCAGTATCCCATTGTGGCGCACGATCTGGCGCGCCTCTGAACGTGAGGCGCCAAACCCCATACGGTATGAGACCGTGTCCAGGCGGCATTCCAATAATTGCAGCAAATTCTCACCAGTAATGCCCCGTTGCCTGTCAGCCAACTCGTAGTTATTGCGAAACTGGCGTTCCAGCATTCCATATATACGGCGCAACTTCTGCTTTTCGCGCAGTTGAACCCCGTAATCGGATAGCCGTCCACTTTTCTGACCGTGTTGACCGGGCGCATAGTTTCTGCGTTCGATAGCACATTTATCGGTGAAACATTTCTCACCTTTAAGAAACAGTTTCTCGCCTTCGCGGCGACATTGGCGACATTTTGGATCAAGATTTCTAGCCACAGCCTGCTCCTTAAATACGGCGTTTCTTCGGTGGACGGCAACCATTATGCGGAACTGGCGTCACATCCGAAATACTTGTGATTTTGAAGCCCGCTGCGTTCAATGCCCGCACTGCAGATTCTCGCCCCGGACCAGGGCCTTTAATACGCACTTCCAAATTCTTTACCCCACATTCCTGAGCGACTTTACTTGCCTGCTCCGCCGCCACCTGAGCGGCAAATGGGGTGCTTTTACGCGATCCCTTAAACCCAGCGCCACCGGAGGTGGCCCATGACAACGCGTTGCCTTGCCGGTCGGTGATAGTCACGATGGTGTTATTAAACGAAGCGTGAACGTGGGCAATACCCTCCGCTACGTTCTTCTTGATCCTCTTGCGTACCCGCGTGGCTGCTTTTACCATGTGTAATTATTCCTTTGTACTACGGTTCAATTGGCGATCAAATACTATTTACTTTGCTGCCGGCTTTGCGCTGGAGGAGCGAACCGCCTTGCGTGGCCCTTTACGAGTTCTAGCATTGGTACGAGTGCGCTGGCCTCGCACCGGCAAGCCACGACGATGACGTAACCCCCGATAGCAACCAAGATCCATCAAGCGTTTAATATTCATCGAAATTTCTCGTCGCAAGTCGCCTTCTACCGCGAACTTCGCGACCCGGTCTCGCAGCTTGTCCATTTGTGCGTCCGTTATATCCTTGATCTTGGTGGACGTAGCAATTCCGGCCGCCGCACAAATCTCACGGGCTCTGGTGCGACCTATACCGTAAATCGAAGTCAATGCGATCTCGGCATGCTGATGATTTGGAATATTTACTCCAGCGATACGGGCCATACAATCTTCCTACAGAAATTTTTAATTTAACATCTCGGGCTATGCTTCTCCGATCAACCTTGGCGCTGCTTATGTCTCGGATCTGTACAAATTACCCGTACCACGCGGTTGCGCCTAATAATTTTGCAATTACGGCAAATTTTTTTAACTGATGCCAATACTTTCATGTATGCCCCCTCCCCCGCTATTTGGCACGAAATGTTATTCGCGCCCTGCTTAAATCGTACGGCGTCAGATCTACCGTCACCTTATCACCCGGTAAAATTCGAATGTAATGCATACGCATCTTGCCGGAGATATGCCCCAGCACCACATGCCCGTTTTCCAGCTTGACACGGAACGTCGCGTTGGGCAATGTTTCCAGTATCTCACCTTGCATTTGTATCGTTTCTTCCTTGGCCATCCTATCCTTAGATGCAACTATCTTGCCGGCAGTCCGCCACCACCCTTGAAGTTGGTTTTCTTCAATAGGCTCTCATATTGATGCGACATGATATAAGCTTGTACCTGGGCCATGAAGTCCATGGTTACCACTACTATAATCAGCAACGAAGTCCC
>JBDTKY010000185.1:0-2465 GCA_039935055.1 Nitrosospira sp. | reverse complement strand
TTTTCACCCCGGCGCCTGAAGCGACATAGAGCGCCCTAATGATTTCCGGCTCAAGCAATGCATTCATTTTTGCGATGATACGCGTGGGTTTTCCCGCTTTGGCGTTCTGAACCTCGTTATCAATAGCGATTAGCATTTGGCTGTGGAAACTGAACGGAGATTGCCACAGATGCTTCAATTTTCCCGCTTTGCCGAGCCCAGTCAGCTGTGTGAATACTTCATTCACATCGGCGCAGATTTCTTCGTTGCAGGTAAATAAACCAAAATCGGTATAGAGCCGGGCGGTGCTGGGATGATAGTTGCCAGTACTCACATGCACATAACGCCGCAGTCTGCCATCTTCGCGCCGCACTACCATCGCCATCTTTGCGTGAGTTTTGTGGCCCACTACGCCATACACCACATGAGCGCCGACTTCCTCCAGGCGGCTGGCCCAATTGATATTGGCCTCTTCATCGAAACGCGCCAGCAATTCCACCACTACCGTTACTTCCTTACCGCTGCTCGCTGCGGCGATAAGTGCTGCCATTACCAATGAATCGGTTCCGGTACGGTATACGGTCTGTTTGATCGCCACGACACCGGGATCCACCGCCGCCTGCTGGATGAAATGAATCACCGGCTGGAACGATTGATAAGGATGATGCAACAGGATATCGTTCTTGCGAATCATCTGAAAAATATCAACAGCTCTCTTCTTTTGCAGCGTTAGCGGCAGGCCAGGAATGAATGGCGGGTATTTCAGGTTGGAGCGCTCAATACGATCCGGAACCTGCATCATCCTTACCAGATTCACTGGTCCTTCCACTTGGTAGAAATCATCACGGGAAAGACCAAGTTGCTCCAGCAAAAAATCAGACATGTGGGACGGACAATTGTCCGCCACTTCCAGTCGAACCGCGTTGCCGAAATGTCGCTGGGGCAGTTCACCTTGCAATGCAATGCGCAAGTTTTTGACTTCTTCCTCATCCACAAACAGGTCGCTATTGCGGGTTGCACGGAATTGATAGCAACCTCGCACGCTCATGCCAGAAAATAATTCACCTACATGGGCGTGCAGGATGGATGACAGAAACACGAAGTTATACTCGCTGTTGCTGATTTCATTGGGCAGCAGAATTACACGTGGCAATACCCGTGGCGCTTGTACGATGGCCGTTCCAGAACTGCGCCCAAAAGCGTCCTTACCTTCCAGCTCAACCGCAAAATTCAAACTTTTATTGAGCACACGGGGAAAAGGATGTGAAATATCAAGACCTATTGGAGTCAGAACCGGCATCAGCTCACGGAAAAAAAAGGCCTTGATCCATTCCCGTTGAATGTCGTTCCAGGCATTACGGCGCAGAAAACGGATACCCTCGTTTGCAAGGCCAGGCAGGATATCCTGATTCAATAGCTGGTACTGACGCGCCACCAGCGAATGAGTCTGCTCCGATACCAGCTTGAATACCTGATGCGGTACCATGCCGTCCGGTCCGAAGCCAGGAGTATCCAAGTTCATCTGCTCCTTTAGCCCCGCAACGCGAACCTCGAAAAACTCGTCGAGATTACTACTGACTATGCAAAGAAATTTCAATCGCTCCAGAAGAGGATTGTCTTTATTGTCAGCCTGAGCAAGGACTCGACGATTGAATTCGATCTGGCCGAGCTCACGATTAAGAAATTGGCTGCCACTTGGAAGATTGGTCATGGAAAAACAGTTTGTGTTTGCAGCAGTTTGTTCTACACGGCTTTGCTTACCGGCGCGGGTGATGCTTGTTGTAAACTACGTAGAGATGCTTTTCATTGGAATATTTTTCCATTTCCAGCGCATCTTTACTTCGTCGGGGGCACGTAGCCCAGAGGCTGCTCTGCTCCGGCCCCGAAGAAATACGCCTCGAGTTGTTCGGCCAGATATTTGCGTGCTTTGATATCCGCCAGATTCAGGCGGTTTTCATTGACCAGCATGGTCTGATGTTTGATCCACTCGCCCCATGCCTCTTTCGATACATTATCAAAAATACGCTTCCCTAACTCGCCCGGATAAGGTTGAAAATCCAACCCTTCCACTTCGCGACCGAGTTTAATGCATTTAACGAATCTTGCCATGAGTCTCTCCAAATATAAATACGGATCCATCAGGCTATACCGTTCGATCGCAACCTTGGCATGCATATGCCATCCACAATCAAGCGAGTGCGTACGGGGCCAGTGGATTGGTACAGCTGCTACCTGCTTTCTATATTTTTTTTACGAATACCTTGGAGCGGCGCCGATAATTGTATAGTCCCTGCTTGGCTTTTGGTAATTCCCCTACATCGGTCTCGAGAAAACCGCGCTCGACAAACCAGTGGGAAGCTCGGGTGGTAAGCACAAATAATCTGTTGCTGCCTTGGGATCGGGCCCTGGCTTCGATATTCTTGAGCAATGTATCACCACACCCCGTGCTACGATAATCGGCATGCACCGTCAGACACGCGAGTTCA
>JBDTKY010000184.1:0-17157 GCA_039935055.1 Nitrosospira sp. | reverse complement strand
CCTCCAGTGAAGTGTCTGGCGCAATGCCAAAAGCAGCCACCATGCCGAATAGGGGAAAACTCGATAAAAGAATTAACCAACGCAGCTTTTTTTTTGTCAGCATCAGCGGTTCTCGCGCTAAAACGCTTTTTTTGTCGCCCAGCATACTTTCCCTCACGACCTTTGAGAGTATAAAGTCTAACATAAAATTTGTGCGCTACGGGATTCAACGCCGCGTCAAAATGTCAGAATTCAGGTAAATTACCCGCCTTTTAGCTAACGCCCTTTGTCCGAACGCAACCGATTCACTCTGACCCCGTTCCGCATGTAAAGAAACCGAATAAGTCCTCTGTGGGACATGTTGCTTACCACATTCCTAAGGGTTATTCAGAGATTTCTTGGACCGGCACCGTTTGCTTTCTCGATTGGCAGTAGCTACCATATACGTTTTTAATGTTATATTACAAGACAATAAAATAAATGCAGGAAAAATAGTCTTTACCACCAACCAGAAAATACCCTGCGAATGCCCATTCTTAGAGACGATCTATACTCATCCCAGCTGTTCGGCTGAGATAGTCATTTCGCCTTTCTGACCAGCTAGTATTCCCTCATGGAGTGTGTTTCATGTCTACGGAAGATCCAACGCTTGATCTCTTGGCCTATCATGCCTTTCCTCACCTTGCGGAGGCGTTGCAGCTACGATTTGATATTATTATACACGCGTGGGAAGTCGCTGTGCGTCGTACACTGCCTGCTGCAGACGAGCTCACTCTTCAACGGCTTCGCAACTCCCTGCCTTTGATTTTGCAAGAGATGGCCGATGCATTTACTTCGGATAAACCCAGCGCTACCCAAGATCTCATCGAAGACAGTAAAAACCACGGCGCAACACGCTTTCATGAAAACTACAATGTCCGGGAGCTAATCGTCGAATACCGGTTGCTTCGGAGAATAATCATTGAACAAGTCTCGGAAGCCCTGAACAATCGATTGGATGCGCGGAGTAACGTTGCCTTGAACATGGCCGTGGATGCGGTTCTTCAGGGAGGCGTCGTTACATTTATCCGGCACTTGCAGCGGCAGATCAAGGCCTCTACCGAAGTTCAGTCCAGCTACCTCTCCTTCCTCTCACATGACCTTCGGAATCATCTCAACCATGCCACGCTTCGTTTGCAGCTTCTTGCCGCAAAACTTGCTCAGGTTCCGGAGTTTGCAGCTCGGGTGGAGGATATTCAGTCGATCAAGCGAGCCATTTTTCAGACGACTGCCGGAATGGATCGGTTGCTGCAGGCAGAGCAGCTTCGGAAAGAGTCTGTCGAGCTCAGAACAGATCCGGTGAACCTGAACCTCCTGATATCGGAAGTAATCAAACAGGTAGATCACGAAGCAAAATCCAAGGGATTGGAGTTGGAGGCAGACGTGCCCGAGGGAGCTCAGGCCGCAAGCGATGAGGGATTGCTGACTCTTGTATTGCAAAACCTGTTAGGTAATGCGGTCAAATACAGTTCAAGGGGAAAAATAAAAGTGATTGCTCAAAATATCTCGAATGATGAGGACATCAGTTGGGTGTTGAGCATTGCCGACCAAGGCCCGGGAATCGCACCGGAGAACCTGAATCATTTGTTCGATGCTTTCCGGCGTGGTGATACGTACGGGAAACCTGGCGTGGGGTTGGGACTAACCATCGCGTCGCAAGCTACCAGGCTTTTGGGTGGCAAGCTGGAAATTGAGTCGAAAGTTAATGTTGGCTCAACGTTCCGGTTGGTGTTGCCGAGGCTGAGAACCGAAACGTGACAACTGCTCTCTCTCAGTTTGCACGCTCAATTGGCCGAGAAACCAAATTCCCTTTTTCTGTAATCATTTTAACAGCCCTCCTGGATGTGAGCCTCGAGGGTGTATCCCAAGATGGCAATCGACCAATCGGATGCTGGAGCGTCAATTCTCCTTACGGTTGGCGGACCGTGGACTGGAGACTCCTGGATATCAAATCTCACAAGACGATTTATTGAAGCGTCATTGAAGACAATTCGCTCGCAATCAGCCATCTCATTTCTAATCGGCGCATTTACCGTTCTCGGGTTTGCGCCGTTTTATCTTTTTCCAATTCCGGTTTTAACACTCGCGCTGCTGTGCCATTTCTGGCGCACAAGCGCGACACCCCGGCATTCGGCGTTGCTGGGTTTCTTTTTTGGCATGGGCATGTTCAGCGTGGGAGTGACGTGGCTTTACGTCAGCCTGCATGATTTTGGCGCAATGCCGATGCCGATCGCAGTGCTTGCGCTTTTTGTTCTTTGCGCCTATCTCGCATCATTTCCAGCATTAACGGGCTGGATGCTGAAGAAGCTAAATATCGTTATGCCCATTGTCTGGTCACTGGCTGCGGGTGCGTTATGGGGATTATCCGATTGGCTGCGCAGCGTATTGTTCACTGGTTTTCCCTGGCTGACGCTGGGCTACTCGCAAGCGCCGGCCAGCCCTCTGGCAGGTTACGCTGCCGTGCTGGGAGTCTACGGTGTCTCGCTAATTCTAGTTTTAAGCGCGGCATTGATGTGTCTGTTTTTTGAAAAAAGATTTTTCAAAGTGCGTTATCTGATACCTCTGTTAGCGATCTGGAGCACCGGTTTCGGTTTACAGCATATCCACTGGACTGAACCGCAAGGCGAACCGGTAACAGTGAGCCTGCTACAAGGAAATATTTCTCAGGATTTGAAGTGGCGAGAGGACCAACTAATCACTTCAATGGATACTTACGCCAGACTTACGCTGGAAAGCAGCAGCCGCCTGATTATCACTCCTGAGATTTCGGTACCGTTATACCGTGACGATGTACCGTCGAGTTATCTGGCGCAACTGGCTACTCATGCCAAACGCAATAATGGCGATGTTCTTGTCGGCATGGTTGAAGCTCCCGGCGGACGTAGCGAATATTACAATACCATGTTCAGCTTTGGCACATCTCCCGATCAGAGCTACCGCAAGTACCATCTGGTCCCGTTTGGCGAATTCATTCCATTAAAACCGGTATTTGGCTGGGTCATTGATGTACTCAAAATCCCCTTATCAGATTTTTCGCGTGGCGGCCTTGACCAGCAACCCATGAATCTGGCCGGTCAGAAAGTGGCGGTGAATATTTGTTATGAGGATGTATTTGGAGAGGAAATAATCAAGCAATTACCTCAAGCCACTTTACTCGCCAACGTCAGCAATGATGCCTGGTTCGGACGATCCATTGGCCCACGGCAGCACTTGCAGATTTCACAAATGCGCGCGCTGGAGACGGGACGCTACATGCTGCGCGCCACCAACACCGGCGTAACCGCCATCATTAATGAACGCGGCAAGGTACTACAAGAAGCAGAAGTATTTACCACAACCGCCCTGAATGGTATGGCACAGGGATATACCGGTGCTACACCTTATGTTCGTTTCGGCAATAGTCTATTTTTTGTGCTTGCCGGCGTATTGCTGGTTATCGGTTCGTTGCCGATTTTTCGCGGCGGATACAAAAACCTGTAAAATCCCGGCGGTGATGGGCATTAACTCATCGCAACTTGCTCAGGCGTTCTCATGCTCACATTCCAGGAAATCATTCTCTCACTGCAACACTACTGGGACAAGCAGGGTTGCGCGCTGCTCCAATCATACGACATGGAAGTGGGTGCAGGTACTTCGCACACCGCTACCTTTTTGCGCGCTCTTGGCCCGGAACCCTGGAGAGCTGCATACGTGCAGCCTACGCGCCGTCCAAAAGATGGACGCTATGGCGAAAATCCAAACCGCTTACAGCATTACTACCAGTTTCAGGCCGTACTAAAACCCGCTCCCGCCGATATTCTGGAATTGTACCTCGGGTCGCTGGAAGAACTTGGCTTTGATCTGAAACAAAACGATATTCGCTTCGTCGAGGATGATTGGGAAAATCCGACGCTGGGTGCCTGGGGCTTGGGATGGGAAGTGTGGCTCAATGGCATGGAGGTAACGCAGTTCACTTATTTTCAGCAGGTTGGCGGCATGAACTGCAAGCCGATCACAGGCGAAATAACTTATGGTCTGGAGCGGCTTGCGATGTATTTGCAAGGCGTGGAAAACGTATTCGATCTAGTATGGACAAAAGGGCTTTCTTACCGTGATGTATATCATCAGAACGAGGTCGAGCAATCGGCCTACAACTTCGAGCACAGCGATGTGCATTTCTTGCTCGGCGCCTTTGACAATCACGAAAAACAAGCCAAGTACCTGGTGGAAAATGGATTGACGTTCCCCGCGTACGAACAAGTGCTGAAAACCGCGCACACTTTCAATCTTCTGGACGCACGCGGCGCGATTTCCGTTACGGAACGCGCTGCCTATATCGGACGAATTCGCAATCTCGCACGTAGCGTCGCGCAGGCGTATTACGAGAGCCGCCAACGCCTGGACTTTCCGATGGCCCCGCGCGAATGGGTCGCGCAAATAATGGAGAGGGTCACTTGAGTAACGCAACCAGAAATCTGCTCGTTGAATTGCTCGTTGAGGAGTTGCCGCCAAAGTCGCTGAAGCAGTTGGGTGAAACATTTGGAACGCTCCTGTTTGAAGGGTTGCAAAAACTTCACAATCTTGGCGGAGGTGCACAACTGACAACCTTTGCATCTCCCAGACGGCTTTCAGCGCATATCACCGACGTCTTTGAAATAGCCGTACAGAAACCTCGAAAAGTGAAGCTCATGCCGGTATCAATCGGACTTGATTCCAATGGCTCCCCCACTTCCACCTTACTCAAGAAATGTGATGCCTTAGGTCTTGGATACTTGGCGAACGTATCTGCGTCAGTCTGGGAGGAGAGAATCTCCCATGAAAGCGACGGTAAAGTAGATTACCTCTTCCACACGGATGTTGCTGCAGGACTCCCACTTTCCGTGAACTTACAGCAGGTGCTTCATCATTCGATCGAGAAAATGCCGATTGCCAAAGTAATGACTTATCAACTCGCCGACGGCTGGAGCAGCGTGAATTTCGTGCGTCCGGTGCATGGACTGGTTGCGCTCCATGGCGCTGAGATTGTACCAATGGTTGCAGTGCTGGGATTGACTGCCGGAAACAAGACGCAGGGCCATCGCTTCGAAGCCAGCATGAATCCGATAGTACTGAAGGATGCCAACAGTTACGCGCAGCAATTGGAAGCCGAAGGTGCGGTCATCGCAAGCTTTGCGGTGCGCCGCGCCGAAATTGTCCGGCAGCTTAACGCTATCTCTGCCGAAGAAGGCTTAAGACCAGTGGAAGACGAAGCACTGCTGGATGAAGTCACTGCGCTGGTCGAGCGACCGAATGTTCTGGTTGGTAAGTTTGATAGCGCATTCCTTGAGATACCGCAAGAATGTCTGATTCTGACCATGAAGGTAAATCAAAAATATTTCCCGCTTCTGGACACAAACGGCAAGCTCTCCCACCAATTCCTGATCGTTTCCAACATCCGTCCGGTGAATGCCAGCCAGGTAGTTGCCGGAAACGAGCGCGTGTTGCGCTCACGTCTGGCGGATGCGAAATTCTTCTTCGATCAGGATCGCAAGAAATCGCTGTATTCGCGTGTCGCCGGTTTAGATAAGGTCGTTTATCACAACAAGCTCGGTACGCAGGCGGAGCGCGTGGAACGGATTTGGGCAGTCGCGCAACAGATTGGTTTGCGATTGAGCGGTAACGAACTTGCGACACAGGCGGGCGAAGCCGCGATGCTATCCAAAGCAGACCTGCTTACCCATATGGTGGGCGAATTCCCCGAGCTGCAAGGCATCATGGGACGCTATTATGCCAGGCACGACGGACTATCGGACGATATTGCACTGGCCATCGAAGATCACTACAAACCCCGCTTTGCCGGAGATAAGTTGCCAGGTAATATGGCCGGTATCTGTGTCGCGCTGGCGGATAAACTGGAAATACTGGTCGGCATGTTCGGTATTGGACAGATTCCGACAGGAGACAAGGACCTATTTGCGTTGCGTCGTCACGCCTTAGGCATAACTCGTATGCTGATAGAAAAGAAGCTCGAAATTTCTCTGGAAGAAATGATCAGGATTTCTAGCGGGGTATTCGATAACAGGATTAATTTTGGCGATGCCGAGTCTTATCAATTGCTTAATTTCATCTATGAAAGAATGTCCAGTCAACTGCGCGAACAAGGCTACTCCGCACAACAAATCGAGGCAGTCCTTGCAAAACGGCCACAATTTTTGAACGAAATTCCTCAGCGTCTTGCAGCCGTCCGTGCCTTTTCCGCTTTGCCCGAAGCTGAGAGCCTCGCTGCCGCGAACAAACGGGTGAGCAATATTCTGAAGAAGGTTGAAGGTCTAGTCAGCGGGGAGGTCAATGCCGGGCTGTTGCAGGAGCCTGCCGAGCAGGCGCTGCAGGCTGCGCTCAACATGGTGATACCCAAAGCGGATGCCGCTTTTAAACTTGGAGAATTCAGCTTAGCTCTGCAAGAACTTGCAGCCTTGAGAGCTCCTGTTGACGCATTCTTTGACAACGTGATGGTAAATACAGAAGACCCCGTTTTGCGCGTCAATCGTCTTGCTCTATTGGCCCAGTTGCAGCAGGCCATGAATCGCGTAGCCGATATTTCAAAGTTGGCTGTCTGAGATGAAGCTGATCATCCTCGACCGTGACGGCGTCATCAATTATGACAGTGACGCTTTCATCAAGACACCGGATGAATGGAAGCCCATTCCCGGCAGCCTGGAAGCGATTGCGCATCTCACCCAGATGGGTTATCGGGTAGTGGTCGCCACCAATCAGTCCGGCATTGGCCGAGGTCTGCTGGACATGGCAGCGCTCAATGCCATTAACGACAAGATGTGGAAAGCGGCGAACCAGGCGGGTGGGCGCATTGACGCAATGTTTTTCTGTCCTCATATCTGTACGGACAAGTGTGATTGCCGCAAGCCTGCAACCGGGATGTTGAGGGAAATCGCGCAGCGATTCGGTCTGGAGTTGAACGGTGTGCTTGCAATCGGCGATTCATTGCGTGATTTGCAGGCTGCAGCCGCGGTAGGTGCGATCCCGGTTCTGGTGCTGACCGGCAAAGGAAAAAAAACGGAAGTAGAGGGCGGGTTACCGGAAAATACCCAAATATTTTCTGATCTCGCAGCAGCCGTTAATGCTCTGGCAGAATAAGTATGATCCTGACGGTGCTGCGCTCGACGCTATACGCTCTATTGCAGATTGTCATTACGCCGTTCTACGCGCTGATTGTATTCGCTGCGTTTCCGCTACAGCCATTCGCCCGCTATCGCATCACTTCCGGTTGGGCACATCTGATGTTATTTCTGCTGCGTGTTATCTGCGGTATTCACTATCGCGTGATAGGAGCGGAACATATTCCAAAAACGCCGAGTATCGTACTATCCAAACATCAATCGGCATGGGAAACCCTCGCGTTTCAGCAGATTTTTCCGCCACAGGTATGGGTACTTAAAAAAGAGCTGTTGCGTGTTCCGTTCTTTGGTTGGGGATTAGCAATGACCAACCCCATCGCAATCGACCGCAGTTCGGGAAAGACCGCGCTGAAGCAGATAGTCGAGCAGGGGAAAGACAGACTTAAGCAGGGGTTCTGGATAGTGATTTTCCCGGAAGGTACACGCATTGCGCCAGGAAAGAAAGGCAAATACCGCATCGGCGGCGCATGGCTCGCCGCACATACCAGTGTATCGGTGATACCGGTGGCACACAATGCAGGAGAGTTCTGGGGGAAGAATGCTTTCCTCAAACTGCCCGGCACGATTACGGTAAGCATCGGCGCACCGATAGACCCCACAGGAATGGAATCTGACGAGCTCAATACCAAAGTGGAGACTTGGATCGAGGAAGAAATGGTCCGCATCGGCAATCGGAACCAGAGTAAATATGACGACAGCAGAGAACTTATCTCAATCTCTGAAAGGTAATGTAGCGACGCTCACGGGAGAAACTCGCTGCATCAGCCTGAACGGGAAGGAAGTGGCCTACACCCTCAAGCGCTGCAGGCGAAGAACCATTGGCATGAAAATAGATAACGATGGTTTAACCGTTCGTATCCCGTCCAGAGAATCGCTACGCTGGGTTGAATCGGTTTTGAGAAACAAAGCCGATTGGATAGTAAAAAAACTCGATGAATGGGAAAGCAAAAAATCGAGCAGGCTGACGTGGGAAGAAGAGTCAGTTTTCCCACTGCTGGGAGAACCTTGGCGGTTGGCCGCCGCACCTACTGGAGTTATGCGAATGACTCGAGCAACGATAAAGGGCGACGTTGAGGAAAGACAGCTGAAATTGCCGTTGCCATCGGTACTGACTGCCCGGCAGATCGAAAAAATTGTGATGGAATGGTACCGTGATCAAGCGCTAACATGTTACAGCGAACGTATCGCATTCTATGCGGATAAGCTTGGGGTTGCGCGGCCGCAGTTGCGGCTATCTCGCGCAAAAACACTTTGGGGCAGTTGCAATTCGCGTGGTGTGGTCCATCTCCACTGGCGATTGATCCAGATGCCGCTCAATCTGGTAGATTATGTGGTAGCACACGAATTGTCGCACCTCATCGAGATGAATCATTCGCCGGCATTCTGGCGAACGGTAGGGCATGTCTATCCGGATTATGTGGCGGCGAGGAAGGAATTGAAGGGGCTTGGGTGATGTGCGGTGTCCGAATATGTTGTCTTGCAAAAGCCACACCCGTTTATTGATTGGGGAACCTTGTGTTAGTATTTCCAATTCATTGTTCCGGTATCATCCCATGCGTATATTCTGTTCCGCCTCTCTGCTGGTCTTGCTACTCAGCGCATGCGGCCTGAAGGCGCCTCTCTATCTCCCGCAGGAGCAGCTCCCGCAAAAATCGCAACAACCTCAGGATTCAGAGAAAAAGAAGTGAGCGGTTTTCCATGGTTTGATTATCGCAATGCCAGGCTACACGGCGAGTCGGTTCAACTGGACGACATTGCACGGGAATTCGGTACACCTTGTTATGTTTATTCACGCGCGGCGCTCGTTGCCGCTTACGGGGAATTCGACGCCGCTTTTGCCGGACGCGACCATCTGGTGTGCTATGCAGTCAAAGCCAATTCCAATCTGGCTATCCTCAATTTATTTGCGCGTCTCGGTAGTGGCTTCGATATTGTTTCCGGGGGTGAACTCCAGCGGGTGCTGAAAGCGGGTGGTGATCCGCAAAAAATAGTGTTTTCGGGTGTAGGCAAGCAGCCGGACGAAATGCGGGCGGCGCTTGCCGCGGGAATACTCTGTTTCAACGTAGAATCGGAAGCGGAGTTGGCAGTGCTGGACGAAGTGGCGGGCGAGATGAATAAAATCGCGCCGGTAAGCCTGCGGGTCAACCCCGATGTAGATGCCAGAACCCACCCTTATATTTCCACCGGTCTCAAGGAAAACAAGTTTGGTATTCCGTTCGACGAAGCGGAGAAGCTTTATGCCTACGCACGAAAATTTACCAACCTACGCATAAGCGGACTGGATTGCCACATCGGCTCACAATTGACCGAACTTGGTCCCTTTATCGAAGCTTGCGGAAAAATACTTGACCTGTTGTTTCGCCTCGAAACGCAGGGATTCACTATCGATCATCTGGATTTGGGCGGTGGTCTCGGAATTCGCTATTCGGGAGAAAACCCGCCAGCGGTGCAAGACTATGTCGCGGCATTGTGTACCGTGGTTGGCCGGCGTAACCAGCGTATCCTGATCGAGCCTGGCCGCGCGCTGGTGGGAAATGCCGGTGTATTGCTTACGCGTGTTGAGTATCTCAAACCTACCCCGCATCGGGATTTCGCTATCGTGGACGCAGCCATGAATGACCTGATGCGCCCGGCACTGTATAACGCTTACCATGAAATCCTGCCGGTTATTGCGAATGGCGGAAGCGTTAAAACTTATCAGGTTGTCGGCCCCGTTTGTGAAACGGGTGACTTTCTGGGGCATAACCGGAAGCTGGCATTGGCGCAGGGCGACTTGCTCGCCATTATGTCCGCCGGGGCCTACGGCATGAGCATGAGCTCAAATTACAACACCCGCCCGCGCGCCGCTGAGGTCATGGTGGACGGTAATCTTGTACATCTTATTCGTGAACGCGAATCCCTGGAGCAACTGATTGCGGGCGAGAAAATCCTGCCCTAAAGCTACACCAGGTTACACCAGAAAAATGGTGGCGAGCCCCAGGAAAATAAAAAACCCCCCGCTATCGGTGACGGCGGTGATCATCACGCTGGAACCCGCCGCCGGATCACGGCCAAGCTTATGCAGGGTCAACGGGATCAGCACACCCAATAGTGCCGCCAGCAGCAAATTTAACATCATCGCCAGTGTCATCACCAGACCAAGAGAAACACTGTGATAAATGAGAAAGGCGAATAATCCGACAACGCTACCCCATACCAGGCCATTCACCGCGCTCACGCCAAGTTCCTTAGCGAACAGTTTGCGTGCACTGCCTGGGTTGATTTGCCCCAAAGCAAGTGCACGCACAATCATCGTAATCGTTTGATTGCCGGAATTACCGCCGATCCCGGCAATAATAGGCATCAGTGCTGCCAATGCAACCAGTTTCTCGATTGAATCTTCAAATACACCAATCACGCGCGACGCAATAAATGCGGTAATCAGATTGATAGCCAGCCAGGTCCAGCGGTTCTTCAAGCTTTTCCATACTGGCGCGAATAAATCTTCTTCTTCTCGCAACCCCGCCAGATTCAGCGCCTCGCTTTCTGCTTGCTCGCGTATGAAATCCATCGCCGCGTTGACGGTAACGCGTCCCATCAGTTTTTCTTCCGCATTTACCACCGAAGCGGAAACAAGGTCATAGCGCTCGAATGCCTGCGCCGCCTGATGTGCATTGTCATTCGGGTGAAGCTTCACCATCTCCGTGGTCATCACCGATCCCACCGTAGCATCGGGGTCGCTGACCAGGAGCCGGTTCACCGGTAGCACTCCTTTGAGATGCTCGTTCCGGTCCACCACGAACAATTGATCAGTATGGTCGGGCAGCTCATCCAAACGGCGCAGATAACGTAGCACGACTTCCAGCGTCACGTCCTCGCGAATAGTCACCACGTCGAAATCCATCAGCGCGCCAACCGCATCTTCCGGATAGGACATGGCAGCGCGCAACTGCTCACGTTCCCCCATCGGTAGCGACTGGAATACATCCTCTAAAACATCACGCGGCAAATCAGGCGCAAGGTCGGCGATTTCGTCGGCATCGAGCTGACCCGTCGCCGCCAACATTTCACCGCTATCCATCGTGGCAATGAGCGTTTCGCGAACGGCATCCGAAACTTCCAGCAGAATTTCACCGTCACGCTCCGCCTTAACCAGCTCCCAGATCATAAGACGATCTTCTAGGGGCATGGCTTCCAAAATATGCGCAACGTCGGCAGGATGGAGCTTGTCGAGCAGGTTTTGCAGTTCCGCCAGATTCTGCTTATGCACTAAGGCTTCGACCAACTCCTGGCGTGGCACCTTCTGTGTATGCACGAGGCCTTCCACCAACTTGTGTTTGTGCAATAAATGGGTCAGCCGCTGCAAGTTCTCTTGCAGGTTTTCGGTTTCCCTGAGGTTATTTGCTTTAGTCATAGCTGATCGCTCTAGCGTAGTGCGTCAGAAATATCGGTACGCCCTACCCTGGTTTCATTATTTGAAGCTGTCATATACCGGTATTTCTGACGCACTACGCTATTGGCGCGATAGATTTGCCTGCATATGAGGAAATCGGAAGGCGGGACGAATATTATGACAGTGAGGATGGCGAACGGAAAGAGTCCATCATCTTGCCAAGCTGAATTGCCGAGGAGCCGTCACGGAATCTGTGTCGAAGCCATTCGAGCGAGAATGATATCAGTTTTTCTCAATAACCACGGTGTACTGCGATTGCGGTCGTAGAAGCGTGGATTGGGAACCATGGCAGCGAGGTGAGCGGCTTGTTCTGCGGTAACAGAGGAAGTAGACACACCATAGTAGTAACGCATGGCAGCCTCCGCACCAAAGATTCCGTTTCCCCACTCAATTACATTCAAATAGATTTCCAGAATGCGGCGTTTGGACATCACATTTTCCAGCATCAGCGTAATAATGGCTTCCTCGATTTTGCGCCATGGTGTTTTTTTGCCGGAGAGGAACAGATTTTTTGCAAGTTGCTGGCTAATGGTGGAGCCGCCAGCAACCAATCTGCCCTTTTTCAGGTTTTTTTCGTAAGCGTTCTGGATAGCCTCGAAATCAAATCCTTCATGCTCCAGAAATTTACCATCTTCGGCAGCAATGATTGCTCGCTTGAGATTGGGAGAAATTTGCTCGTACGGCATCCATTGGGTACGCAATACCGCCGCAGGATTCTTTTGCCGTAATACATCTAATCGGGCCTGCATGAACGCGCTGGTAGAAGGGTCGTAGAAGTTCCAAAACACAACATGGCCCAGAATCCACACCTGATAAGCCAATATTATGCCAATAAAAAGCGAAAAAATACGCCAGAGCCAGCGTTTGATAAACTTCTCCATGCGTTTGTCACATACACGCTTTTTGACCACTACGCATATGATTTCAGCATTTCAATCACCGGATCCGTTTTCGGCCTTATTCCCCGCCAAAGGAAAAATGATTCCGCTGCCTGTTCCACCAGCATACCGATGCCATCAGCCAGATGCGGTGCACCCTGTTTCCTGGCGAATTGCAGAAAAGGGGTGCATCCATCGCCATACATCATGTCATAAGCCAGCGATTCGGCAGCAAAAATTCCGGAGGGCAATGGTGGTAGCTCGCCATGCAGACTGGCGGAAGTGGCGTTAATAATGAGATCAAATTTTTCTCCCTGAATATCAGCGTAATCGCCGGATACGATGTTTCCATAACAAGAAAATTGTTGTTGTAACTCATGCGCTTTTTGTTTAGTGCGATTGGCGATTGCCAGGACGCGCGGTTCATGTTCCAGTAGTGGCAGCACTACACCCCGTGCCGCTCCACCCGCACCCATCAGTAATATCCGCTTGGCCGTAAGGGAAAATTCCAGATTGCTCATGATGTCGCGAACCAGTCCAGCACCATCAGTGTTATCGCCGAGAATTCCATTTTCACTGAATACGAGCGTGTTTACCGCTTGGGCCGCATCAGCTTGCTCGGTCAAACGGCTCGAAATCTTACAGGCTTCCAGCTTGAACGGGACTGTCACGTTCACACCCTTACCGCCACGCTGCCGGAAAATTGCCACCGTCGCAGCAAAAGCATCTATTGGCGCAAGTATCGTTTCATATTGCATATCCTCGCCCGTCTGCCGGGAAAACTCGGCATGAATCAACGGTGATTTGCTGTGAGTGACGGGATTGCCGATGACGGCATAAAAATCAGCCATGAGCGCAGTCATTAATAAGTAGCACAGGGATGTCAAGCAACAATACGGCCTGGATCCGCACTAAGAAAGCGCTGAATAAATCTCCTAGCTTGCCCGCGACACGCTCCCACGGACGACATATCCAGAGAATCCTGATTATTGGCTCGTCAACTCGTCCGAGCGGGTAAACGCCCAGGTACGGGTAATGTGCAGGACATCAGTATCTCGACTGATGTCGGGTGGAAAGGGAGCGAATCCGTTTTGCCCCGCCAGTTTAACGATACGTATCGCCGCTTCATCCAGAATTTTTTCCCCCGACGAACGGTTTATTTCAAGCGACTCCAGGCTACCATCGGACCTGATGCCAACGGTGAGTTGCAAATTACCGTAGCGTTTTTCCCTTCTCGCTGCTTCAGGATAATTCAGGTTGCCGATCCGTTCCACTTTCATACGCCAATCTTCGGCATAACGGGCAAAGCGATATTCCTGGGTGCGAGCACCGATGAATCTCCTTTTTGGACGCTTTTGATAAGCTTCATAATCCCGGGCAGTCTGCGCTTCCAGGCGAGCGATTTCGAGACCGCGCTGAACCAGGCCGGCAGCATCCATAATGTTATGACTCTGTTCGAGCGGCTCCGAATGGGGTTTGGCCTGATAGGCAGCTTGATTGCTATCGATTGCAGTCATCAGACTCTTTGCTTCCTGTTCAAGCTGATCCGTTTTTTGCGTAGCGGCGGCTGCCTCGTCTGCGTGCTTATATTCCGTTGGCAGGGGAGAAGGTGCCTTGGCCCGGCGATTCTTATCCGTGTTGCCGCCACCGTCAAGGTTAGCCTGCGCCAGCGCATCCGCATTACGCGGTTTCGATGCGGATTTACTGTTGACCAGTACCACTTCCAATGATGTGGCAATGTTGTCGATTTTTGGAAGCGGAAGTTTAAAGGTAATACCAAACAACACAACCGCGTGAAAAATCACCGATATCAATATTGCCACGTTTAGGCGTGACGATGAAGTTAACAGCCAGTCGCGAGATGTGGCTGAACTAAAATTCGATATATTTGAAGTAGCGCTCAATATGCTAAAGCGTGTGAAAATTAAGCGGGAGAAGTTTTAAAGCTCTGAATAAATCTCATGCATTGTAAAACGACAACGATGTACTCGCCACATGGATGACAACCAAATCTTATGCTTCCAGTTTACGCCTGAATTTTGTGTTGAAAGTGAGCTCCAGCAGATCAATCTGAGAAATCTCCACTTCAATATTCGTTTCTGGCGGTACTTCCGGTAATGAGGATACCCGTGCCACCAATGGAAGATGGTCCAGTTTCACCAGGTTCTCCTTAATTACCTGCGCACCAGTTGCATTGATATTTTCCTGCAACAGCCAGCGCAGACACCAGTAGCGCTCCATGCTGCGCTGAAATTCTCCGTAAACCTCATAAGCCGCTTCGAAATCGCGTATGGACGTCCGCAGACTTTCGCTTTCCCTGGTATAAGGCGGGACTTCTCTGCGCAACAGTGCAACCAGTTGCCGCTGATTAATAAAATCCACATAGCGGCGCATTGGCGAACTGATCCAGGCATATTGCGAAACGCCCAAACCCTGATGCGGCGCGGGGGAGGTGCTTATTTTAACCTTGCCGCCACCCTGGCTGCGATAGATGCCAGCGATACCGCTATCAGCCAGTTGCTTACCCCATATAGTATTAACATAAATCATAAGTTCCGATACAACTTTATCAATCGGTGAACCCCGCCGGCGCTCGCTAATGGTAACGCGATCATTCTCGACGTTAAAGCTGTAGTCGATTTTCTCGTTATTGCTATCGCTGGTCTTACCGCGGAACGCTTCCATCTTGCAGGCAAAATTCCACAGTGCCACCAACTCCTTGCCAAAAGGATAGTCAAGATCTCCTGCCGCCAGGGTATCTTCGTTAAAGTGCTCCTCCAGCGCGTCGTGCCTGAGATTAGCCGCAACCTGCACCCTTTCGATACGACTGTTCGTGGCGATGACGGTAAAGTCGTCTGCCACGTCGAGATACATTGAAAGCGCTGGACATAACCGCTCTTCGCCCAATGTATAGTGGTGTATCACGGCTTCCGGCAGCATCGTGATTTTTTTCCCCGGAAGGTATAGGGTAGAGAGACGGTGTGCCGCCACCTCGTCCAGAAACGAGCCCAGCGCAATTCCCAAAGTAGGAACGGCAATATGGATACCGATGCGAAAACTGCCCAGAGTCAGCGGTGTGACCGAAAAAGCATCGTCAATTTCGGTGGTGGTGGCATCATCTATACTGAAGGCGGCTACATTCGCTATGGGTAAATCTATCGGGACTTGCAATCCGTCGCCCGTATCGAGTGCGCCAAATCCTGTTCCTTCTGGAAAATGCTCCAGCAGGAACCGGTTGATATGATAGTCATACGTGGATGGTATCGCACCACACTTTTCCAGCAGTCTGGAAACGCTCAGTTTGGTTGCTGCACAAGCGGCATCAAGTGCTTTCCACTCGACCGTGCTCTTGTCGGGCCGGTAGAGTAGATTGACGAGTAGGGGTCTGAATTCTTCTGGTAGAGTAAACGTGTTCAGCAACTGCACATAACGTATCTGCTGTTCCGCCTGGCGACGCTTTTTTTCTTGACTGACAAGCGCCGCCTCAAGCGCTTTCGAGGGTGCCGCCTTGTAGCGTCCCCGGCCTTTTTTGTAGAAATACATCGGTGCGCCATGCAATCGGATCAGCACGGCCGCCGCTTCCTCGGGGCTTGCTACATGACCAAAGTAATCTGCGGCCAGCACGTCGCTGGCAAATTCGGCCTCGCTCTCGCAGCACTCCCAAAGAAAATTCGGATCCAGGCTATCCGCTTTTTTCTGCGCAAGATCCATAAATTCAGATAAAGGAGGTGCGTCAAACCGCAGCAGTACCGAAGCCGCCTTTATTTTGGCACGCTTGCCATGGGGTGCCTCCACTTGAAGTGAAGTCGTATTGTCGGTAAGGACAGTGCCTACTTTGAAGGTACCTTCCTCTTCGTAAAAAACATTCATAAAATGGTTTTTGCGGGCGCGGCCGGTAGTAATGATAAAAGTCGCGAACGAATATAAGCTATGGCTAGTGTCAACGGGTGAATTATAGCCCGAAACGCACCCGCGACGGGATGAAGCTTATCTTCTCGATGAAAGCACACCGCATGACAAGATATTCGGCAGGAATCGACTATAATAATTTCAATAAGAATCGCATAATCGCCATAAGGGGGCACCATGAGCCAATTTTCAAACGTGCTGAGAAAAAAATATGCATCGTTTATTCCGTTTTTAATTCTTTTGATTGCGATCCTGCCCGCTTGTGCGGTGCTTGGCGACGCCGATCCAAATCGCGGCGCAGCGACCGTCAAGCAGGATGTTTTTGGCGATCATTTCACCACAGTCGAGTATCTTCCCCAGAATTGGGCACCCGCCGATAGCCTCTGGTTCTATACGGCCACGCAGGGATCGAACATGATGCCCTACGATTTTTTTCTTACATTGGAGCAAGTAGGCAAGACCGAACCGTTTCGGTCCAATGAAAACATGAACTTTTACCGGTACCTGCCGCAGAAAGCTACTTCTAGTAATCCCGATGGGCTACCGGTTGGCTTTGTCAAGGACACCTATAAGGGCAAGGATTACATTGGCGTAACATGCGCCGCCTGTCATACTGCCCAACTGAACTATCAGGGCAAAGGTATACGCATTGACGGTGGACCCGCAATCGCTGATATGGAAGGTTTTATGAGAGACCTGGTCAAGGCGCTACGAATCACCCAGAACGATGATGAGGTTAAAAAGCGTTTTGTTCAGAATGTATTGGCCA
>JBDTKY010000183.1:0-1877 GCA_039935055.1 Nitrosospira sp. | reverse complement strand
CTGCACTTTTTGCGGATTGACGATCGCGCTGAGTTTGGACAAGCGCTGATCGGGCACTTCGACTATGCCGATATTCGGCTCAATGGTGCAGAAGGGATAATTCTCCGCCGAGATACCTGCCTTGGTCAACGCATTGAACAGGGTGGATTTCCCTACGTTGGGCAGACCAACGATACCGCATTTCAGGCTCATAAGTTTTTTGAATTATAAATGATCGATCCGGGCCACGAATGGCGAGAGGTAGAAAGTGAGATGTAACACCTTCCTTACATATCATCCTTGATTACTTTTGTATGCAGCTTCAGCATGGCCGCCTGACAATTGCCTTCCGCGATAAGCGGCCAGACCTCCAGGCTGCGATGGATCGCTTCGTCTATCAGCGGCGCTTCTTCCTTGCGCGGTGGCTGCAATACATAATGTACCACGGCATTTCTGTCGCCGGGATGGCCGATGCCAATGCGCAGGCGCCAGAAATCCTTGGTCGCAAGGTGGGCGGCGATATCCTTCAAACCATTGTGTCCACCCAGGCCGCCGCCCAGTTTGAGCCTGGAAGTACCCGGCGGCAAATCCAGTTCATCATGAACCACGAGTATCTGCTCAGGCTGAATTTTATAATAGCGGCATAATGCCGCAACGGCTTTCCCGCTGGCGTTCATGTAGGTCTGCGGATTGAGCAGCCACAACTCCGCATCGCCTTGTCCGGTACGGGCGCACAAGCCATGAAACCTCGCCTCGGCTTTCAGCGTCATACGCAACTCGTCCGCAAGGCGGAATATCCACCAGGCCCCGGCATTGTGACGCGTGGCGGCGTATTCCCTGCCCGGATTGCCGAGACCGACGATGAGCTTCATCAAACGTAACAGAACAGTAGCGTATTAATTAAACCTAAATCTGGTAGTTGACCGCTCATTTTAGATCAGTATCATGATTAATAACAATATTTAGCATTATTTGACTCTTATCTTTTAGATGAGGCCGCTACGGGGTGAACTGCACGGTTTTTGCGGCACATGGCTGCGTTACAACTTCTTGGAATGGGGCGCTTTGGAGCGCAGCACGAAGGCGAGGGGCCCCGCGAAGCGGGGATCGGGCAGCGTAGGGGATGCCTCGGCCGCGTTTCGAGGCGCCCGCATCCCGCTGCGGGGTCACACCTTCCTGCGGAAGACACTGCTCCTCCCTGCGCGGTCGCACCATTCCGCGTCGTTGCGTCTTGCCCCGCACCCCAAAAACTGCACACTCCGCCCCATTCCACTACCGGATTTAGGTTAAAAGAAAAGCCCGCCGGAAACAAAATAACTCCAGCGGGCCATGGGAAAAAACCGCAAGTATTACTTACTTCTTTTTCCCGGCGTCTTTCTTCTCGCCTTCCTTTGCAGCACCCTCTTTCTTTTGCACGGTCGTCGGAATGTCTGCTGCAGCTACGGCAGCGGCCTCCTCGGCAGCCACGGCCCGCGGAATGACAATAGTTGCCACGGGCAGATTCTCGCCTCGGATAAGTGTAGGAATCTCGACGCCCTCGGGCAGTTTCAAATCGCTTAAATGCAGGGTATTGCCGGCAGCCAGATCGGTCAGATCAACAGAAATGAATTCAGGCAGATCTTTCGGCAAGCAGGAAACATCCAGTTCGGTGAGTACATGACTGACGAGACCCCCAGACAATTTTACCCCTGGCGCAATCTCCGCATTAATGAAGTGCAACGGCACTTTCATATGTATTTTTTTGTTCTTATCGACACGCTGGAAGTCAATGTGCAGCACTTGCAATTTGAATGGGTGCATTTGTATATCACGCAACAGCACCTGTTCTTTCTGTCCATCCAAATCCATGGACAGAATGGAAGCATGAAAGGCTTCCAGTTTGAGCTTGTGATAAAGAC
>JBDTKY010000182.1:0-16904 GCA_039935055.1 Nitrosospira sp. | reverse complement strand
TTCGTTTGCTGGGCGGCTCACGATCAAGAGTTTCTCGATGGACTCCTCTAAATGTCAAACTTTAACTGCCTCCCCGGCAGAGCCGGGGGGTCTCCCTGGCGGGCTAGCATGTATTCTATCCGCTCTGACGAGATAATTCCCATGGGCAGCATGGGCTTAGCGCGGCGCAGTGATACCCTCAAGAGCGCGAAAGTAGCTTAACCTGGAGCGAGCATAGATTTATCTGTTATTCATCTTTTTAATACAAGCGTAATTTGGTATCCTACAAGGCCTTTTACGACTATAACCGGCTGGACTACATGAGCGACTATCTTTTTACTTCCGAATCCGTGTCCGAAGGTCACCCTGACAAGGTGGCCGATCAGATTTCCGACTCAATCCTGGATGCAATCCTGGCTCAGGACCCCAATGCACGGGTTGCCTGCGAGACTTTGTGCAGTACCGGCCTGATAGTTATGTCAGGTGAAATTACTACTGAGGCCAACGTTGATTATATGCAAGTCGCGCGCGCGGCCGTCAAACGTATTGGTTACAACAGCTCTGATATCGGCTTTGACTATCATACCTGTGCGGTGTTGACCGCTTTCAACAAGCAGTCCGCTGATATTGCCCGGGGAGTCAACCGCACCAGAGAAGAGGAAATGGATCAGGGAGCGGGCGACCAGGGGCTCATGTTTGGCTACGCCTGCGACGAGACGCCGCAATTGATGCCGATGCCGATTTACTATGCCCATCGCTTAATGGAGCGGCAAGCGGAATTAAGAAAAGATGGACGCCTGCCGTGGCTGCGTCCAGATGCCAAATCGCAAGTGTCGGTACGCTATCTGAACGGCAAGCCGCAGCGAATCGAAACCGTAGTGATATCTACCCAGCACAATCCGGATATTTCTCACGCAGAACTGAGTGAAGCAGTCATTGAGGAAATCATTAAGCCAGTGCTTCCTAAAAATATGCTGAATGGCGAGACGCGTTACTTGGTCAACCCTACCGGACGTTTCGTCGTGGGTGGGCCGATGGGAGACTGTGGATTGACTGGCCGCAAGATCATCGTGGATAGCTACGGCGGTACGGCGCATCACGGCGGCGGCGCTTTCTCCGGCAAGGATCCATCGAAGGTGGATCGCTCGGCAGCTTATGCCGGGCGCTATGTGGCCAAGAACATTGTTGCTGCCCGTATCGCCAGCAAGTGCGAAGTACAGATAGCCTATGCCATTGGCGTAGCGCGTCCGGTTTCACTGATGGTCGACACGTTCGGAACGGGGAAAATTTCTGACGATGAAATCGTCAGGCTGATCGAGCGGCATTTCGATTTGCGCCCACGTGCCATTATTCACGCTCTCAATTTGCTGCGTCCAATTTACGAAAAAACGGCTGCCTATGGTCATTTTGGGCGGGATGAACCGGAATTCACATGGGAGGCTACCGACAAAGCCGCGCGGCTTCGCACCGATGCGGGGATTGAGGTCGCAGTAGAAGCATAAATAATAACGGTTCCAAGGTTTAACGTTAGCTTCAATCCCTCCTTGGCTGAGGAGCGCTGCAACGGGCAGAGTCCCGCGAGGCTCGGCCAGGGAGGATCGTAACAACGGCGCTCGTTCATTTTTTAGGAGATTTGTTTCATGAACGCTGTGCTTACCTCTACATCTACAGGTAGTAAATTTATCGATTATAAAGTTGCCGATATGTCCCTGGCAGAATGGGGACGCAAGGAAATGGCCATTGCCGAAACCGAGATGCCCGGTCTGATGGCGCTACGTGAAGAATACGCGGACGGCAAGCCTCTGGCAGGTGCGCGTATTGCCGGTTCCCTCCACATGACTATTCAGACGGCAGTACTGATCGAAACCTTGATCAAGCTGGGCGCGGAAGTACGCTGGGCTTCGTGCAATATTTTTTCCACCCAGGATCATGCGGCAGCGGCCATCGCAGCTGAAAGCATCCCCGTATTTGCCTACAAGGGTGAGTCGCTGGATGATTATTGGGAATATACCCACCGTATTTTTGAATGGTCCGGTGCTAACAGTACGCCCAATATGATCCTGGATGATGGCGGCGATGCAACGCTATTGATTATTCTTGGCAGCGGGGCAGAAAAAGACTCGTCGGTCATCGCCAATCCCACCAATGAAGAAGAACACGCGCTGTTCGCGGCAATCAAAAAAAGATTGAATGCCCAGCCTGGCTGGTATTCCAGCAGACTTGCCAATATTCGTGGCGTGACGGAGGAAACCACTACCGGCGTCCACCGTCTATACGAAATGCAAAAAAAAGGGGAACTGCCATTCCCGGCATTCAATGTCAACGATTCGGTCACCAAGTCCAAGTTCGACAATCTTTACGGTTGCCGCGAATCATTGGTAGACGGCATCAAGCGTGCTACCGATGTGATGATTGCGGGCAAGATTGCTCTGGTGTGTGGTTATGGCGATGTGGGCAAGGGCTGCGCCCAGTCCCTGCGCGGCTTGGGGGCAACCGTGTGGATTACCGAAATCGATCCGATTTGCGCGCTACAAGCGGCAATGGAAGGCTATCGTGTCGTCACCATGGACGAAGTCTGCGACCAGGCCGATATTTTCGTCACCGCCACCGGCAATCTGCGTGTCATTACCCATGACCACATGCTCAGAATGAAAGATCAGGCGATCGTCTGCAACATTGGTCATTTTGATTCGGAGATAGACATTGCCTCCGTCCAGAAGTACCAATGGGAAAACATCAAGCCGCAAGTGGATCACGTCATTTTCCCATCAGGCCGGCGTATTATTGTTTTGGCGCAAGGACGCCTGGTGAATCTGGGCTGCGCAACCGGTCATCCCTCGTTTGTCATGTCCAGTTCATTCACCAATCAGGTACTGGCACAAATGGAGCTCTGGCAAAATGGCGCCAGCTATGAAAAGAATGTTTATGTGCTGCCCAAGCATCTGGATGAAAAAGTGGCGCGGTTGCATATCAAGAAGCTGGGCGTCAAACTTACCGAGCTAACTGATGAGCAGGCAAAATACTTGAACCTGGACAAAAGCGGACCTTACAAGCCTGCACTGTACCGGTATTGATTTCAGGGCAATGCCTGCTCGCTCGCCCCTATTCTGGGAATAACGGGGGCGCCCCCTCCTGAGATTCTCAAGGTTACGGAGCGATTTGGAGAACTAGTAGGAGACATATCACGTCATTTTTACCTCTCCGTATCGCGCAATTGGCAAACGATGGAATCACAAAAAAAATTCGCTCGCACGTTCAGTTTTGAGTTTTTTCCACCACAAACGCCGGAAGGAGCAGAGAAGTTGCGCGCCGCGCGCAAACAACTGGCGCAACTCAATCCAAAATTCTTTTCGGTGACATTCGGCGCGGGCGGTTCGACTCGCGACCGCACTCTTGAGACAGTGCTGGAAATCCAGGCGGAGGGATACGCGGCTGCCCCCCATCTTTCCTGCATTGGCTCAACCAGCGAAAACATTCGCACCATGTTGCAGAGCTATCGAGACGGTGGTATCCGCCATATTATTGCATTGCGCGGCGATCTGCCCTCAGGCATGGCGCAAGGAGGGGAATTTCGTTACGCCGGAGAACTGGTGAGATTCATCCGCAAGGAATTCGACGATGCATTCCACATCGAAGTGGCTTCGTACCCGGAATATCATCCCCAAGCGGGCTCCGCGCAGGACGATTTGCTGAACTTCAAACGCAAGGTGGAAGCTGGAGCGGATTCCGTTATTACCCAGTATTTTTACAACGCAGATGCCTACTTCAGTTTCATCGAAGCGTGTGAAGTGATGGGAATCGGCGTTCCCATCGTGCCAGGCATCATGCCAATCAATAAATTCTCCCAACTGGCAAGGTTCTCGGATGCCTGCGGTGCGGAAATCCCGCGCTGGATCAGGAAAAAACTGGAAGGCTATGGTGATGACAGCGCATCGATACGTGCGTTCGGACTGGATGTCGTAACCGATTTGTGCGACCGCCTGCTCAGCGCTGGCGCGCCGGGATTGCACTTTTATACGCTGAATTCGGCGGGATTGACGACTACCATCTGGCAACGGTTGGGGTTGTAATTCGAATAAAGCGCACACCATTTCTCCTTCTTGCGCAAGGAGAAATGGGGCTGTTTGGTTTAGCGTTAAGCTACAGCTTTTACCGGAGCGGCCTGCTGAGGCATTGGATTGGCCGCATAAGCGAAATGAGCTGCCGATTCAGCTGTACCGTATTCAATTTTCTTACCCATATCACAGAATACTGTCTCCAGCGCATTCAAGCATAGCATTACGTTTTCTATTTTGCTCGAATAACCCATCAGACCGAAGCGCCAAATCTTTCCGGCGAGATCGCCTAGTCCCGCACCGATTTCAAGGCTATAGTCTGCGAGCAATCTGCGGCGGACTTCCTTTTCATCGATGCCTTCCGGCACATACACCGAGTTGAGCTGCGGCAGGCGGGATTTCTCTTCCACCAGATACTCGATGCCGAGAGTCTGCAGCCCTGCTTTCAACGCAGTGTGATTGCGCTGATGGCGCGCCCAGGAATGTTCCAGTCCTTCCTCATACAACATGAACAGAGCCTCATGCAACGCATAAAGCGCATTGGTGGGGGCAGTATGGTGGTAGGTACGGGTGGTTCCCCAGTAGCCAAGCAGCAGATTCAAATCCATGAACCAGCTTTGTACTTTTCCTTTGCGATTCTTGACCAGTTCCACCACACGTTCCGAAAAGCTGATAGGCGACAAACCCGGCGGGCACGACAGACACTTCTGGCTGCCGGAGTAAATCGCGTCGATCTTCCATTCGTCAACCTTGAGAGGAGAGCCGCCCAGCGAGGTGACGGTATCTACAATGGTGAGGCAATTATGGCGGTGCGCGATTTCGCACAGTAATTTTGCATCCGACAGTGCGCCGGTGGATGTCTCGGCATGGACGAAGGCAACAACCTTCGCATCAGGATTCTGTTTCAACGCGTCTTCCACTTTCTGCGGATCAACCGGCGCTCCCCACTTGTCCTCCACGACGACTGCTATGCCACCGCAGCGTTGCACGTTCTCGATCATGCGCCCGCCAAATACACCATTGCGGCATACAATCACCTTATCCCCGGGGCTGACCATATTGACGAAACACATTTCCATGCCGACCGAACCCGGACCGGAAACCGGAAAGGTCAGCAGATTCGAGGTCTGGAAGGCATAACGCAGCAGGCTTTTCAATTCCTCCATCATATCCGTGAACACAGGATCAAGGTGGCCCAGCGTCGGGCGAGCCATGGCGGACAGCACGCGCGGATGGGTATCGGATGGCCCCGGCCCCATCAGAATACGTTGCGGAGGATAAAACGTGCCAATTTTTTTGGCGGGGTAGAAGTTTTTGGTGGTCATGAATGATCCTGAGTATAGTAATGGCTGAATTAATCGAAGGAAAAACTCGATTCTATCAAGTGAGCGAACATTTTACTATCAGCGGGGCAGCGGAACTGGGCCCGATGTTTACTTTGCGTTAGAGTCTCGATTTTCCCTTTGCGGCCCCGCCAGTTTTATGGTCGCGATCTGGAAACTCATCGCACCAGCAACATCGGCTTGATAGAAAGCACCTCGGCGATTTTATCGGCTGCCTGCCTGGCTACAGTGTGATCGGGATAGGGTCCGGCGTGGACCTTGAACAAGCCGTCTTTTGAAACGATGCCAAGGATGTTGGTCAATGAAGGAAGTTCCGCACGCATGTGGGTGATAAAACTATCCGCATTATCGTAGGCACTGAATGCACCCAATTGCAGGTAGATTCCACCTGCGTATGGGGTAGCCGACGCATCAGCAGCGCCGGAAACGGATGTGCCGGATGACGGAGGTGAATAGTCTGATTCGAATAAATCTGGGATGGCCTCCCTGTTTAGCGGCTCTACGGCAAGCAAACTCGCGATAGTTTTTCCCCGGACAGTGGCGGATATTGGGGAAGGTTGTGGGACTGAATTCGGACTAAGGGCGGCTGTTGATGCAATTTGTATGGCAGCCCCTGCGCCCGGCAGAATGCTTTCCACTTCCACCCACCCACTGCCGCCATCCAGCACACCAAGCTTGTAGGCGGCGGTATAGGAGAGATCGATCAGGCGGTCAGAATGAAACGGGCCGCGGTCATTGACGCGCACAACCACGGATTTCCCATTCTGTATGTTGGTGACCCGGGCGTAGCTGGGTAATGGCAGAGTGGTGTGAGCGGCAGTCATGGTGTACATATCGTAGGGTTCGCCGGATGCTGTTTTTTGCCCATGATAACGGCGGCCATACCATGATGCGATCCCACGTTCCCGGTACGATGCCAGGGCCGTCATCGGTGTGTAGGATTTTCCCAGTGCGGCGTAAGGCCGCATATTGGATTGGCGCAGGGGTTCATCCCGCGGAACGGCATCAGGAATAGAGTCAAGGTCAGCAGGTGGGTTGTCGCCGGGGCCGTCATCCAGATAGTAGCCCCCTTTTTTTGCCGCCACACCCGATTTTACGGAGGTGGCGGAAGGTGCCTTTCCCACCGTATCGCGTATCAGGACGCTGCCGCAACCCGCAATAAAAATAAGCAAGGCTACGGTAATAATCCGGGTGGCCGGTGCCCGGATGTTGGGCGCGGGATTCAACATACTGATTAATCCTGGGTTGATGTTTTTCAAGTCTTCACCAGTTTAGGATGCGTTTGTATGCTCATCAAAATACCAAATCCAAGCAGCATTGTCACCATTGAAGTACCGCCGTAGCTGATCAGTGGCAGCGGCACTCCCACCACAGGCAGAATGCCGATAACCATGCCGATGTTGACAAAAATATAGGTGAAGAAAGTCAGCGTGATCGAGCCAGCGATAAGACGAGTAAACTGGGTCGAGGCATTGGCGGCAATCACCATGCCGCGGCCTATTACCACCAGATACAACAACAACAGCAATGAGTTGCCGACCAGACCGAACTCCTCAGAGAACACCGCAAAAATAAAATCGGTGCTTTTTTCAGGAAGGAAATCGAGATGGGTCTGGGTCCCGTTCTGCCAGCCTTTGCCAAAAATACCGCCGGATCCTATGGCAATGGTGGACTGGATGGTGTGGTAGCCGGCCCCCAACGCATCTTGCGTCGGATCAAGCAGCGTCATGACACGCCGACGTTGATAATCGTGCATCATTGACCATAGGATCGGCAGACTGCCGACTCCGGCGATAAACAGTACGGCCATAATGCGCCAGGACAACCCCGTGAGAAACAAAACATAGAAACCGCTGGCCGCGATCAGCAATGCAGTCCCTAAATCCGGCTGACGCAAGATCAGTGCCACCGGCAGCAGCAGCAGCAGCGTTGCGACTGCATAATCTCTCAGCCGCAGGGTTGTTTCATGTTTGTCAAAATACCATGCCATCATCAGTGGTACGGCTATCTTCATCAGCTCGGAAGGCTGGATGCGCGTTACACCGATATTCAGCCAGCGCCGTGCTCCATTGTTAATTTCACCGAATAGCATCACGCCAAGCAAAAGAAAAAGGCCGGTTACATATATTGGCAAGGCAATGCGCATGATGTGTTGCAACGAAATGTTGGCAACCAGCCACATGATGCCAAGCGCCACCAGCATGTTCACTGCCTGATTGGTGACACGGTTGAGGTTTGCGTTGGTAGCGCTGTATAGTGTGATCAGACCGGTCAGCATCAGCAGCAATATTCCGCACAGCAAAAAACCGTCCACATAACGCGTGAGATAGTGCCATAGGCTCAGCGGCTTAATCATGCGCGCCTTCTTCGTCTTCGTTGACGGCCTTTGCCATGGCTTCTTCAGGCAACTTGCCGAGCAGGTAATAGTCCATCACCAGTCTGGCGATCGGTGCAGCAGTAGCGCCACCGTGTCCGCCGTTTTCCACCAGTACCGCTAGCGCAATTCTGGGACTTTCCACCGGCGCATAGGTAACAAATAGTGCGTGGTCGCGATGACGTTCCTGAACCTTGCTTTCCACATATTTTTCTCCTTGCTTCATGCCGACCACTTGCGACGTACCCGTCTTCCCTGCGAAGGTATAGGCGGCACCCATCCCAGCGAGCGCTGCAGTGCCGCCAGGCCGGGTTACGGCTATCAGCGCGTTTTGAACGTGCGTCAGATTATCTGGGTTGAGATTGAGCGTATATAGAGGTTGTGTGACGATTTCGCGTACTTCTCCATTCCTGTTATTGTGAATCTCCTTCACCAGGTGGGGGCGGAAGGCAGTACCCTTGTTGGCGAGGATCGCAGTAGCGAAAGCCAGTTGCAGGGGCGTAGTCAGATTGTAGCCTTGACCAATACCAACGGATATGGTATCGCCCGCATACCATTTCTGCTTGTACCGTTTCATTTTCCATTCTTGCGAAGGCAACAGCCCAGCGACTTCACCTTCGATGTCGATTCCGGTTTTCTTCCCCAACCCGAACTGACCGGTAAAATTGAAAATGTTGTCTATACCGAGGTCATTGGCAAGTCCGTAATAATAGGTATCGCACGACACGACCAGAGATTTGTGCAGATCCACATAACCGTGGCCACCCGCCTTCCAGTCACGGAAGCGGTGTGTGCTACCAGGCAGACTGAAGTATCCGGGGTCACTGATGCCTTGTTGGGGCGTACGTTTTTTCAGCTCCAGGCCGGCCAGCGCCATAAAGGGTTTGAACGTGGAGCCTGGCGGATATAATCCGCGCAAAGCCCGATTGTTTAGCGGCCTGTCGATGGAATTATTCAGCAAATCCCAGTTCTCGGAGTCGATACCATCGACAAACAAATTGGGATCGAAGCCTGGCTTGCTGACGAATGCCAGCACGCCGCCGGTAGTGGGATCAATCGCTACCAGTGCGCCGCGCCGGTCTCCAAATGCTTTTTCCGCAACTTCCTGCAACTTGATATCGAGCGATAGCGTCAGATTATTGCCCGAGATCGGCGGGGTTCGGGATATTACCCTTATTACCCGGCCAGCTGCATCGGTTTCCATTTCTTCGAAACCGGTAATACCGTGCAGCTCTTTTTCGTAGCTTTGTTCGATACCGATCTTGCCCATATACAGCGAGCCACGATAATTAGCCAGATTCTCGTCGGCTTCCAGTTTCTCCAGATCCTTGTCGTTAATGCGGCCAATATACCCCACCACATGCGACGCAATCTCCCCTTTTGGATATTGGCGGAACAGACGCGCTTTGATTTCCACTCCTGGGAAACGATAGCGGTTGGCGGCAAAGCGCGCCACTTCCACATCTGATAAACGGGTACGAATGGGCAGGCTTTCAAATCGCTTGCTCTCATCCATAAGTTTCTTGAAACGCTTGCGATCTCTTGCTGCTATCTCGATTACGGTGGACAAATCATTGATAAGCACTTCCAGGTTGGTAACCTTACTCGGTACAATTTCGAGCGTATAGGCCGAGTAGTTATGCGCCAATACCTCGCCGTTACGGTCGAAAATCAGACCGCGATTAGGCACAATAGGAGAAATGGATATTCGGTTGGCTTCCGCCAAGGTGTGATAGTGGTCCCGTTGCGATACCTGCAGGTGAAAGAAGCGGGCAAATAATAAAAGGAACAGCAGCAGCACGAACACGGCGCCAATAGCAAGCCGTAACTGGAAATAATGCAGATCGCGCGGATGATTACGAAGCTCTACCGTTCGCTTCATAATGTATTGGAATCAGACCTGGGCCTCTGAGGTATTCTCAGCAATGAGGAGAAGAGCGGCCACAACACGGTACCTGTGGCGCTGGCAATAAAAAAATCCCAACCAGGAAAATCGGACCCATCCAGCAGCCAGGTCAGAAGCATGACAGATTGCCCAGTGAGCAATATCAATCCTATTTGGGGTGCCTGTTTCAGCGAGCCAAAATTATGCAGGCGCCGGTGGAATAACAGCGCAACAAAAGCCACGATGCTATATGACAGGGCATGCTGGCCAAACGTGCTGGCATTGCCGATATCCATTAACAGGCCCATGCCAAACGCGGTACTCATACCGACTCGCTGTGGTTGATTGATACACCAGTAAAGTATCGTCAACGCGATGAAGTCCGGGCATAATGTCAGTACAATACCTTTTAGCGGTAATAGATTCAGCAACAGCGCTACCATCAGACTGAGAAAGATAAACGATCCTTTGACAGGCCGCAGAATTTCCTGCTTGGGATAATTAGCGAATGCCAACTTTGTCTCGCTTCTTGCCCTCGGGCTTGATTTCTATCGCTTCTGCCGGATCTTTGGTTTCCGTACCAGGAGTTGGGAGAGATAATATCAATAACTGCCGGTAATGACCCACCCCAGCAGCAGGCATACAGGTAACCTGGGCAAAGACATACGTAGGATTACGTTCGATTTTTGACACCACTGCCACGGGAAGACCAGGTGGATAAACTCCATCTATTCCGGAAGTCACCAGTATGTCACCTTCCTCAATATCGGTGTTGACTGCAACATAACGCAACTCCAGCGTCCCAACCTTGCCTGTGCCGGACACGACCGAGCGCAGGCCATTGCGTACCACTTGCACCGGTACTGAATGATCTTTGTCAGTTATTAGAGTGACTTCGGATAGCCATGGGGAGTTGCGGGTTACCTGCCCCACCACGCCAACATCGTCGACCACTACCTGGCCTGGCTGAATACCGCTTTGGCTTCCTTTATCGAGTATGACCTTGCGGTTGAACGGGTCGCGCGGAACGTGCAGGATTTCAGCCATAACAGCCTTGCTTTTCAATCGTTGCGCGGTTTCCAGCAGTTTACGGAGCTGCGCGTTTTCAGCCTCGAGCGCTTGTAGCCGTTGGAGCTGTCCGTGGTCGATCAGGTGCTGCTGTTTGAGATCCTCGTTTTCGACTGTCAAATGCTGACTGGCGAAAAATTCGCTTATTGCATCATAGATTGCTGAGGGCGTATTGGCGAGTTTTTGTAACGGGTAAATTACTATCGCAAAAGCCTGGCGAATTTCGGAGAGATATTTAAACCGGGTATCAGCTGCCATCAGCAGTAATGACAACATTACAAAAAAAACCAGCCGTGCCAGCAAACTAGGGCCGTGTCTGAAAAACTGCGGAGCCATTTCCATTACGTCTCAGGTTTCAGGAGTTCCCAGTTCAGAGTGCGCTCCGCTTGGGCCAATAGGGAATGTCGAATCCACTTAATCGCTGGCAAATATGCCGACCAGTTGATCCATATTTTCCAGCGCAACTCCTGACCCGCGCACGACACAGGTAAGCGGGTCTTCTGCAATGATTACCGACAACCCGGTTTCTTCCATTAGCAAGCGGTCAATATCGCGCAGCAGCGCGCCTCCACCGGTCAGTACCATGCCTTTTTCCGCGATGTCCGCCCCCAGTTCAGGCAACGTATGTTCCAGCGCCGATTTGACCGCACTGACGATACTATTCAGGGGATCGGTCAGAGCCTCGAGGATTTCATTACTGGAAATGGCAAAACTGCGTGGAATTCCTTCCGCGAGGTTGCGTCCCTTGACTTCCATTTCACGGACCTCAGATCCCGGAAAGGCGGAGCCGATTTCCTTCTTGATTAATTCGGCGGTGACTTCGCCGATCAGCATGCCGTAGTTGCGGCGAATGTAATTGATGATAGCCTCGTCGAACTTATCCCCGCCAACGCGTACCGAGTTCGAATAAACGATACCGCCCAGCGAGATCACACCAACTTCCGTAGTGCCGCCGCCGATATCGACCACCATCGAGCCGGTGGCCTCTTCGACCGGCAAATTGGCGCCGATAGCCGCTGCCATCGGCTCTTCGATCAATTCCACCTTTCGCGCACCGGCACCATAAGCAGCTTCGCGGATGGCACGGCGCTCCACTTGAGTGGAACCGAATGGGACGCAAATGACAATGCGGGGATTGGCAGAAAACAACCGTGGCGGATTCACCTTCTTGATGAAGTGCTTCAGCATCTGTTCGGTAACGGTGAAGTCGGCAATTACACCATCCTTCATGGGCCGGATCGCGGTGATATTGCCGGGAGTGCGCCCCAGCATCTGTTTGGCCGCCAACCCTACTTGCTGAATTACTTTTTTGCCGTTCGGGCCGCCATCCTGGCGTATCGCCACTACCGAGGGTTCATTCAGGACGATGCCCTGACCACGGACGTAAATCAGGGTATTGGCGGTGCCCAGATCAATCGCCATATCGGTCGAAAAATAACCCCTCAATATGTTATTGTTTATGAAATTAAGCATGTGGCAGAATCCGTTGGAGATGACAGTAATAAAAAGCGCGCGAAAAGAATGCGTCAGTCAGGCGGGCTATGATACTCTATTAGCTATTTGAATATAAGGGTTTTGGCGGTAATGGCACTGTCTCTGGATGATGTAAAGCGTGTTGCAAATCTTGCCCAGCTTGAAGTTGGCGAGGATGAAGCACGTACCGCACTGGCCCAATTATTGGATATCTTCGGCCTGATTCAGCAGATGCAGGCAGTAAATACTTCGACGATAAAACCAATGTCCCACGCTCAGGATGTTATGCAGCGGCTGCGCGCGGACCTCGTAACCGAAATCGATCAGCGCGAATTATTTCAGTCGATAGCGCCCAAGGTAGAGGCGGGGCTTTACCTGGTGCCAAAAGTTATTGAGTGAAGCCTGGCGAATCTCTGAATAAGCCGCCGATTTTCCCAGCAACGCGCTCCGCAGAGGACTTATTCGGAAGTTCCTTTGGCGCACCTTGGAACTCTTCCGTCACCATTCCACACTCCACTCCGTAAACCCTATGTTTAACTTCAGTCTCAAGCAACTTTCCGCACTGCTCGCGGCGAAAAAAATCTCCAGCACCGAACTGACTGGCGAGTTTCTTAAGCGCTCAAGGGCGCTAAACCCCGATTACAACGCTTTCATTACGATCAACGAAGAGACGAGCCTTGCCCAGGCGCGAGCTGCCGATGTGATGATCGCGGCGGGACAAGCGCATCCGCTGACTGGTATTCCTGTCGCCCAGAAGGATATTTTCTGTACCAAGGGGTGGCTTACCACCTGTGGGTCGAAGATGCTGTCGAATTTCATTTCGCCTTACGATGCCCATGTGATCGAGCGTTTTAACGCGGCTGGGACGGTGAATATCGGCAAAACCAACATGGATGAATTCGCCATGGGGTCGAGCAATGAAACCTCCTTTTACGGACCAGTAAAGAATCCGTGGGATATCACGGCTGTACCGGGCGGCAGCTCGGGCGGCTCCGCTTGTGCGGTCGCCGCACGCATGGCCCCTGCCGCAACCGGCACCGATACTGGCGGCTCAATCCGTCAGCCGGCGGCGCTATGCGGCATTTCAGGCCTCAAGCCCACTTACGGACTGGTATCGCGCTATGGCATGATCGCATTTGCTTCCAGCCTCGACCAGGGTGGGCCCATGGCGAAATCGGCGGAAGATCTGGCATTGATGCTGAACGTCATGGCGGGATTCGATGGGCGTGATTCGACCAGTTTGCAGCGTGAACCGGAAGATTACACGTGCGATTTGGAAAAGCCGCTGAACGGCCTGCGTATCGGTCTGCCGAAAGAATATTTTGTCAAGGAAATAAACAGTGATGTGGCGCGTGCCGCGGAAGCGGCCATCGCGGAATATCGCAAGCTTGGTGCAAAAACGGTTGAGGTGTCGCTGCCTACCACGAAACTTTCAGTACCCGTTTATTACGTGCTGGCGCCAGCGGAAGCATCGAGTAACCTCTCTCGTTTCGACGGCGTGCGCTATGGCTACCGTGCACCGGAATATATCGATCTCAACGACATGTACCGGAAGAGCCGCGCCCAAGGTTTCGGCGCAGAGGTGAAGCGCCGTATTCTGATTGGCACTTACGTGCTATCGCACGGATATTACGACGCGTATTACATTCAGGCGCAGAAACTGCGTCGTCTGATCGCGCAGGATTTTGCCGAGGTATTCAAACAGTGCGACATCATCATGGGACCGACTTCACCCACGGTTGCATTCAATCTTGGTGAGAAAAGCAGCGATCCGGTGCAGATGTATTTATCTGATGCCTACACCATCGCGGTTAATCTCGCAGGGTTACCCGGCATGTCTATTCCTGCCGGTTTTGGCGACAAAAACAGACCGGTAGGATTGCATATTGTCGGCAATTACTTCACAGAAGCACAAATGCTGAATGTGGCTCACCAATACCAACGGGTAACCGATTGGCATGTCCGGATGCCCATTCCACTACAGACTTGAACACTAAACATGGACCTACGCGGATAATCCGATGATTGTTTCAATTTTCTCCGTGCGCCGGGTAAGAATCTTTGAATAAGAAAAGGATACTCGCAATGCAATGGGAAATTGTTGTCGGTCTTGAGGTGCATACCCAGCTCTCGACCCAATCAAAAATATTCTCTGGCGCCTCGACCGCGTTTGGCTTGGCGCCCAATACCGAGGCTTGCGCGGTCGATCTCGCGTTGCCGGGTGTGTTGCCAGTATTGAATCGCGGCGCAGTGGAACGGGCAATCAAGCTAGGTCTGGCAGTGGGCGGAAAAATCAACTCACCCTCGGTTTTTGCGCGGAAAAATTATTTCTATCCCGATTCGCCCAAGGGTTACCAGATCAGCCAGTACGAACTGCCGGTAGTTGAAGGCGGCAACGTCAGGATTCAATCTGGCGAGACTGAAAGAACCATACGCCTCACCCGTGCGCACCTGGAAGAGGATGCGGGCAAGTCACTCCATGAGGATTTTCATGGCATGACCGGGATCGATCTGAATCGTGCCGGCACACCCCTGCTGGAGATAGTTTCCGAGCCGGATATGCGCAGCAGCACAGAGGCGGTTGCCTATGCCAAGATACTACACGCGCTGGTGCGCTGGATTGGTATCTGCGATGGCAACATGCAGGAAGGCTCGTTCCGTTGCGACGCAAATGTATCTGTCCGGCCCCAGGGATCGGACAAGCTTGGCACCCGCTGCGAGATAAAAAACCTCAACTCGTTCCGCTTTCTTGAGAAAGCGATTGATTACGAGGCTAGGCGGCAGATAGAAATCCTTGAAGACGGCGGAACCATACAACAGCAAACCCGGCTCTACGATTCGGAAAAGGATGAAACCCGCGCCATGCGCAGCAAGGAAGATGCGCAGGATTACCGTTACTTCCCCGATCCGGATTTGTTGCCGCTGGAAATCGGGGAAAACTGGATTGCCGAGCTACGGTGTGGGTTACCTGAATTGCCGCAGCAAATGCGAACCCGCCTTGAGCGCGACTATGGGCTGTCCACCTATGACGCGGCCACTCTGACAGGCGATCGAGAAATTGCGGAATACTACGAAGCGGTTGTCGATAAACTTCCTTCCGACCCTAAACTTTGCGCAAACTGGGTAATGGGCGATATTTCCGGTTATCTGAATGACGAGGGAAAATTTTTTGATGGCTGTCCGTTATCCCCCACTCAACTTGCGCAACTTCTGATACGCATCAAAGATGGAACGATTTCCGGCAAGATAGCCAAGGAAGTATTCAAGCAAATGCGGGTGAAAGTCAGTACGTATGCCATGACATGGAAAAACCGGGATTCGCAGTTCGATGAAAATCTTGTTGACCAGATTATCGAATCGCAGGGCTTGAAGCAGATCTCCGATTCAGGCGAACTGGAAAAATTGGTCGGCGAAGTTATCGCCGCCAACTCGAAATCCGTCGAAGAATTCAAAGCTGGCAAGGAGAAAGCCTTCAATGCCCTAGTAGGGCAGATGATGAAGATTGCCAAAGGCAAGGCCAACCCGGTGCAGGTGAATGAAATATTGAAGAAAAAACTGGCGGAATGAGCAAAAGGGGTGATGTAATATTTGTGTGAACCTGCCGTTTCAGTAAGAGATAAGTGCAATGAAGACTACATATCAGGTATCTTAAACGATGTTTCGAAGTATCTCACCGCTGTCAGTCACAGTTCGTTTGATGGTGTCCCATCAGTCGAATTTTTAAAACCAAATATCAATTTGCAAACTACCGTTTCATGTCTCTCATCCCATGAAGCGGTTCACAATGCTCGCGTTGAAAAAAATTCTCTTTTGTAGGGGGCCTCGTAGGTTGAACGAATGACTTCCCATATCAATTTTCTGTGATATGTCGGTACTTGAAGAGTTGCAATGACCCTTTCTTAAATAAGCCAATTTACAGTTGATAACCTATTTTATCAACTGTAAAATGGATTCATGAATTCCCTCATCCAAAAATCCCAAAACTCGTATCTTTCCAAAATTTCTGACGACCTGGAAGTTTCGGTTTTGACATCTGCTCAGTATCACCAACTGAGCGACGTTCCACCGGCGATCGAATGGTTCGCTAATATTAGTAATCCGCAAACGCGACGCGCCTATGAAAATGATCTGCGCAGCTTCATGAAGTTCGTGGGGATCGATCGCCCGGAAGATTTTCGCACTGTTACCCGTGGCCATGTTTTGGCCTGGCGCAAAACACTGGAAGAAAAATTGCTGGCTGGCGCCACCATCCGCAGGAAGCTCGCAGCACTTGCCTCCTTGTTCGAACACTTGTGCGAATCCAACTCGGTCACTCACAATCCGGTCAAAGGGGTGAAGCGCCCGGTAGTGGAATCACAGCAGGGAAAAACGCCCGCGCTGGGGGATGCGCAAGCGCGCGCACTGTTGAGTACTCCCGATGCGAGTAAGCTTAAAGGCAAGCGTGATCGAGCCATTCTCTCTACCTTGCTCTACCATGGCCTGCGCCGTGAAGAACTCACTAAACTTAAGGTGAAAGACTACTGCCAAACACGGCGTGGAGTAGCACATTTGCGCGTACAGGGTAAAGGTGGAAAAATGCGCTTCGTTCCTACTCATCCAGGCACGCTGAGCTTAATAGAAGAGTATCTGCAAGCGGCAGGTCATGGACGGGACCCGGATGCGCCCCTATTTCGGCCTGTCAAAAACAATGTGCATGGCCACACCTATACGGCATTGACGCCAGGCAA
>JBDTKY010000181.1:0-6656 GCA_039935055.1 Nitrosospira sp. | reverse complement strand
GCTCTGATATTCTTTCATCGTGAATCTCCTGTCTCTTGGTAGAGATCAGAAATTCACACCGACCGTCGTAAAGGTCAAACCCCGGTGAGTCCCCCGGCAGAGCCGGGGGCTTACCTCTATGAGTTATGGAATAGCGGACCTACACCCGGATCAGCCTGGTGACATTATCATATAGCCACGCTTCCAGCACTTGGGCGTTGGCTCCGTAGTGAATTTCACGGTGACAATCGGGACACAGCGCAACCGCATTGGCTACCGTGTCCGGCCCGCCTTCGGCCAACTGCCGAACGTAATGCAATTCAAGATAAGGCAGGCCATCAAAGCCCTTGAACGGGGCGGCCTTCTCGCAGGCCTCGCAAATTCCGTCGGCTTGCTGCAAGACCCACGCCTTGACCCCGGCATCGCGCCGGAATCGCGTAACCGTTATACGCCTGGATTTTGGATAGGGGTTGCCATCCGGTCGCGGAAGATCCGCGTGGCGGCCTTCCTCTCGCACCGCGATTTCGAAAGCCGCGATGGGTGCCGTCTTTTGTCCCTCGATCTCTCCCAGTAATTTCTCGATCTTCGCCGCCACCCTGGCATCCACGTTCGTTGCCGGTTTTAGTCCCGTCAGCCAACGGCGCCCCATGAGCAAAAGCACATACGAAATATCCTGCATGCGGTACTCGCATTCTTTCTCACTCCGCCCAAGCGTCGCCGCCAGCTTCCGGTAATACTGCTTCTTCGTGAAATCCGGCCTGCACGTTCGTTGCGCTGCATCTCGACGTAAGCCTCAACGGCGGCATGCAGGGCCTCATTGTTCCAGTCGTCCTTCATTGCAGGTATGTCATCAAACTATATTCCTGTGAGTGAATTGAGAGCGCCCTGCAAGAAACGTTCCGAAGACCGGCCCCTACGCCACCGTCGTCTTTGCGAAACATGCGGCAAATTATTCCCGGAATCACTTCCATTGCGCCGGCAGTATTAATAGTGATCATTTTTATGTAAATACACGAACAACATTTTCACATTGATGAAACGAACTCCCATACCATAACTGTTGCCACACAATAGACAAACAGGAATCCTATGCTAAAATATATTTTCTACGAAATTAATAGAAAGAGCATTAATGGAGCCCGATCTATCCGTGCTTCCCATTGCGGGATGGGAAATGGAAACGGTATCGACCGATGAACTCATCTTTATTCGTTTTATCTACCTATCCGATACCCGGTAGCGCCTTGACGAAGCGGACGCAGGCAACTCGTATGCCATGGAAATCGAGCAGGCTCGCGAGCTGAGCGATACGTTAGTGCGGGCAATCGAGCGTATCGATAATATCGACCGCGACCCTCCCTTCCGCAGCCAACGCAACAAGACAAGTAGAACGCCGTGTCAAGTTTTTCCGTTGCACAAAATCCCACTGCGATACGTCCGTTCATGGAATTCTTCCCAGACACTTTTTATCCGTCAAGTCAATAGAAATGTTCGCCACCGCACAGACATCGTGCTTTTTATTACTGCAATATTACTCCAATAATTCGAGGTAAAACTGCGCACGAAAAACGAGGGCATTCGTGCAAAAGTGATGAGGTTTCTCTGACCCTCCATCGTGTTTTCTCCACGGGAGTGATCTTATGAAACCCCATTCGCTTTTAAGTATTGCTGCCCAGCTTGTAACAATAATTGCCTTATCCATGAGCTTAGCGGGCGGCGCGCATGCTCAAGGTGCGCAGGGGGCTCAGGGCGGTATGTCATCTTCGGAATCCAGATCTTCCAAGATACCAAAACAACCCTGTGCCCACCCCTTGATAAAGTGCCCCGGTGGTATGAAATGCGTCGATGATCCATCAGACAAGTGCGATCCGACAAAAGACCAGGTCAACTGCGCAGGCATCTGTGTGGCGGGCGCGCCTGTAAGCAAAAGCAATACTGCGCCGGACCGAGCTGAATCGTCTGTCCGCTGATATGCATCGATGACTCGTCCGACAGTTGCGATCCGGTCAGGGACAGCGTTAACTGCAACGGAATGTACGTGATGCGCTAATAGCAATCTGTCCAGCATAATGTGAAACCTCGATGGGCAAACGGATCATTCCGCTACTGATCTGTTGCCGTGGTCCAACCGTGCCTTGATCCCCGGTTTTCGAGGCACGGGATTTCTTTTGTCCGCCCGAAGATCGGCGCCCGGAGCAGCGACGGGTCGGTCAGCTCGGACGGTGGGATGCGCGCACGATAATTTTTCTCGATCTACGCCTGGGAAAAATCCTTTACCGGCCAGATTGCTGCCCAGTTGACCAATCAATATTTCACAAGGCAACTTTACCGATGCGAGGGCTTGCTCCGTCTTTGTCTTTCTTTCCAGAAACATAATGCGAATTGTTGATGAGAATCGGGAAGCCGCTCGAAATTTGCTCCGGCTATATTAATAATGATCGTTTCTATGTAAATCTAGATTAGCGGAACGATCTAAATACCATAACCTCCACTACGAAAGGTGTATATAACAGATAAATAAAAATTATATGCTAATATAAAGGTTCTCTAAAACATATAGAAAGGGCATTAATGAAGCCCGATCTCTCCGTACTCCCCATTACGGGATGGGAAGTGGAATCGGTGTCAACCGATGAACTCATCTTTGTTCGTTTTACCTTCCTGTCTGATATCCTGCAACGCCTTGACGAAGCCGATGTAGGCAATTCATATGCCATGGAAATCGAGCAGGCTCGTGAACTCCGCGACGCATTAACGCGGGCAATCGAGCGCATTGACAACGAACGTGAACCTTCCTCTCACAGCCAGTGCGATAAGGTCAGTAAAACGCAGCGTTGAATTCTTTTCACCTCGCCAACCCGACGCAACGATGCATCAATCAAATTTCCCCGCCTGACGATACACATATTGCAGTTTTTTATGGCTATCAATGTGATAAGACCATTTATGCGCTACCGCTCAAACCAATGCATTTCAATCTCTGAAATAAATTAGCGACAAAACCTGCATGAAGGATGATGTTTTTCACCCTCCGTTATTTTTCTCCATTGGAGTCATCTATCGAAAAATTGAACACTCCGTACGATAAGAAAAATCAGGATTTTTTACAAAAAAAAACGGGAAGTAGGCTTCACCCTCCTCTATTCTTACCTCAAGGTGCCAGGTATTTTTGATGACTTTGGCTGCCAGCCTTGACGGACTACTTGGAACTACCGCGCCGGGTTGAAGACGAAGAATCGCGACCTGATGCGCCTTTTCCATGTGACGCTCCACCTTTCTGACCAGCCTTGCGGGCCTCCTCGGAGCTAAACTCATGTGCGGTTCCTTTTTCATGAGCCGCCTTTCCACCCTTGCTGGCGATTTCACGTTGCTTGCTTTCATCCATGGAAGCAAACCCGCGCTTACTGACTTGACTGCCACTGCTTTTTCCCTGGTTCGTAGCCATATTCTGTCTCCTGAAAGCAAATCCGAAAATTCTCCTGCCGACAACCTATTTGAATGCAGTGCAGCGCCGCCAAGAGTCTTGTCTCTGCCATTAAAGGACTGAGAGTGACGAAATCTTAACGAGCCCTGTCGCCCCGCTCTGTACGACGACGCACATAATATATAAAAATATGTCGAAAGCAGCTTTAACGGCGGAGTTACCGCACAATTTTTTTCGGGTGAGTCAAGGGGATATTGCGATTTACCGGCGTATCCGATACGAAGAATCAAAGTGAAGAAGCGATATGGAGAAAAACGATTAGGGATTTGAAGGCCAATTGCTGTTTTATTGGTAAAAAAAAAGGGCGAATATGAACTGGCGGTGCGCTTTTGCGGCAGATTTCCTTCAAGTCCGGCGGCTGCTAAACGGCATTTGACGCTCATTTGACATACATGACGTTTTTACTATACCGACACGATGCTTTTCGCCCACCCACCGCAAACTGCATTTGAGGAGAACTACACCTTGATGCACAATCAGGTTCTCGTCTTCATCGCATGGAGCATTCTTGCGCTTTTAGTAGCCTGGTCAGTAATCAGGGCTCTTATTATTCACTTCTTTCTCTGACAGACCGTTCTGTGGTTCATCAGGGAACTGCTTCGTAGACTTATGAGCTCGTGCGCGCCTCCCCGTTTGAAGCACCGGATCATAAAGCCGCAATTACTGCCTTAATTCGCGCTTCAGAATCTTGCCGGTTGCGCCAGTCGGGAGCTGATCGCGAAACTCGATGTGCCGTGGATATTTGTAGGCGGCGAATTCCTCCTTGCACCAGGCTATCAGCTCATCCTCGGTAATTTCCGCGCCCGCTTTTTTCACGACAAAGGCTTTTACCTCTTCACCCAATTTATCGTGGAAGACGCCGATAACCGCCACAACTGATACCGCGGGATGCGTTACCATCACGTCTTCCAGCTCACGCGGATATACATTGTAGCCGCCGCGTATGATCATATCTTTCTTTCGATCCACGAGTGACAGATAGCCCTCTTCATCCAGAATGCCAATATCGCCGGTATGAAACCAGCCATTGCGCATGGCTTCCGCCGTAGCTTCCGGACGCTTGTAGTAACCCTTCATAATATTATGGCCGCGTATGACCACTTCACCCTTTTCGCCCGTTGGAACAGGCTGGTCCTGGTCATCCACACACATGATATCCACGCCCCATAGCGCCTGGCCCACCGTTCCCGGCCTGGAGGGCCTGTCCATATGGTTGAAGGAGACGACAGGTGATGCTTCCGATAATCCATACCCTTCCAGAATCCGAACGCCGAATGTATCCTCAAACCGCCTCATCAGTTCCATGGGCATTGCCGCGCCACCTGAAGAGGTCAACCGCAGATTGGCTGCGATAGGTGTGGTATCGATATCATTTGCAGCCGCGTAATCCAATAAAGCATGGAACATCGTGGGTACGCCCGTCCACAAGTTAATCTTGTCCCGTTTCATCACTTCCAGCACGGGTCCCGGCTCGAAACGGGGCATCAGGGACAAGGTTGCGCCAGCGAGCAAATTGGCATTCATCTGAGCTTGCTGGGCGGTGGCATGAAAAAGCGGTAAAGTGATGAGGACAACATTCTGGGCATCAGCACCTGGCTCCATTGCAGCCGCAGCAAGATCACGCACAATTATTGCATTCATCAGCAGATTGACCTGGCTTAGCTCTGCCCCTTTGGGTTGACCAGTGGTACCAGAAGTGTAAAACATCACCGCAGTATCATCCGCTCGCGGTTTATGGGTTGCAAACGTTGGTGGCTGGTTGTGCATCAACTGGCCCAATGTTTTGATTCCTTCGATGGGTGAAGGGGTTGCGGGATTGGCTGTGATCAGGATCAGGCAGTCGCATTTAGGCGCTGCATCAAACCCTGCCTTGCCCATCTGGCCCATCGGCAGCTCGGCTGTGCCCTCAAAACAAATAAATGCCTTCGCATCGCTGTCTTGCAGGTGATAGGCAATTTCACGCGGCTTGAGCAGGACGTTCAGTGTAATCACCACCGCACCTACCTTGAGAATTCCATAATAGACCATCGGAAAATACGGCAAATTCGGACACGACATGGCAACGTGATCTCCCGGTTTAATCCCTAGATCCACAAGACCATTAGCAATCATGTTGGCCATTGCATTAAGCTGCCCATAGGAAAAACGAAGATCGTTATAGATGATCGCAGTGCGATGAGAGTGCTTGCGTGCCTGATCTTCGATAATCGATGCCATGGTAAGCGTCGTTGCGGCGTGCGACATCATTAAGGGTAGCTCCATATGAAAAGGTGGGAGGGAATAGAACCATGCAGGCAACGGAGACAAACTCCTGCTGCTGAATCCGGCCGTATTAACACATAGTATTCTGTTCCATCGCTGCCTTGTCAAACATGCTTGCTGACCTGAAGCGCGTTCACGTTCAAGATAGCGCAAACCCAGCCGCATTAATACGCTGCGCTTGACGTATCATGAGTTTTCCACCTGTGCAAGGACACAGGAGTTATTCGTAACCTATGTATGGACTTAAGAACGCAAGATTGAATTATGTCATACGCGACTTTCAAGCATAACTCCTACCCGCTGCACAATTGAGGCTTTACTTCGTTATTGCGAGAATCCGCAAATATCCAGATTTGTCCTCTACTTCCGCTATTGTGAGCGATTGGGGAACAGGATTGCCATTGGTCCCGATGATCTCTTGGGTTCTTATCAGTCTAAAGAGCCGTTGATTGATCTCCCTGAACCCCCTGGTCTGGGACGATACATCGTTATGGTGTCTGTCTTTCTAGTCGTAGCGGGTTATACCGACACACAAATAACGCCCATAATGGGATTGCTTGGTACTATTGCTGGCTATCTTTTAGGTAAAGAGACAAGGGAGAATCAGCCGATATCGGCGTCCTGTACGCCATTGACCGCCGCTAAATATTTCAGAAGTCTTCTTGTGTTTCACTTGCACCTGTTACGGGATCGGGCGTATCGAATTTTCCAAGTGCGCTTCGAGCATACCAAGCAATTTGGCTCACACTCGGCACAATACTTATAAGCCTGCAGGCCCCAATAAAAAACCCGCCTGGCGGCGGCCTTGAAGTGATCTAAGTCTATAGAATATATTTATCAGCGCTTCCCGAAAAATTCAAGTGATTCTTAATGAGGCTTGCTACGCTGCAAGATTTACATATTTGGATTACCGAGTCCTGCGGCGACGGGC
>JBDTKY010000180.1:0-2699 GCA_039935055.1 Nitrosospira sp. | reverse complement strand
CAGCGGGAGGGCCGGAGTATCCTGCCGCATCCCAAATTTATCAACCCATCCGTTAATTTATTCTTTTTTGCGCTATATATGAAACCCATCAATGTAGGTCTGTTAGGTATTGGCACTGTCGGCGGGGGCACTTTCGCGGTGCTCAAGCGCAATCAGGAAGAAATCACCCGTCGCGCCGGGCGCGGCATCGTTATCCAGATGATTGCCGATCGCGAGGTGGACAAGGCACGCAAGATTGCGGGAGATGGGGTCGTGGTGACGGCCGATGCAAATGAAGTCGTAACAAATCCTGACATCGACATCGTCGTCGAGCTGATAGGCGGCTACACCATTGCGAAGGAATTGACGCTCAAGGCCATCGAAAATGGCAAACATGTAGTTACCGCAAATAAGGCGCTACTGGCTTCGCACGGCACGGAAATTTTCGCCGCTGCACAGAGAAAAGGCGTCATGGTTGCATTCGAAGCGGCCGTGGCTGGCGGAATACCCATTATCAAGGCATTGCGCGAGGGGCTGACCGCGAACCGTATCGAATGGATTGCCGGAATTATCAACGGTACGAGTAATTTCATTCTTTCTGAAATGCGGGACAAAGGGCTGACGTTCGATACCGTACTGAAGCAAGCGCAAAAGCTGGGTTATGCCGAGGCCGATCCCACTTTCGACATCGAGGGGATCGATGCCGCGCACAAACTCACCATCATGGCGTCTATCGCGTTCGGAATTCCCATGCAGTTCGACAAGGTTTATACCGAAGGCATCACAAAATTAACCCGTGAAGATATCCGTTATGCGGAGGAGCTGGGCTATCGCATCAAGCTGCTGGGCATTACCCGGCGCACTCCCACGGGTATCGAGCTCCGTGTTCACCCTACGCTGATACCCGCACGACGCTTGATTGCCAATGTGGAGGGCGTGATGAACGCCATAGTGGTGAAAGGCGATGCGGTGGGTGCTACGCTGTATTATGGTGCGGGAGCCGGTGCCGAACCAACCGCCAGTTCCGTAGTGGCAGACCTGGTGGATGTCACCCGCATGCATACTGCTGATCCAAAGCACCGTGTTCCTCATCTGGCTTTCCAGCCTGACCTGCTATCGAATACCCCCATCCTGGCGATGGACGAGGTGGAGACTTCCTATTATCTCCGGTTGCAGGTGATGGATAAGCCGGGAGCACTGGCGGATATCACTCGCGTGCTTGCCGATCTTGGTATTTCCATTGATGCAATGGTACAGAAAGAGCCCAGCGAGGGAGAAGATCAGGTAGATATCATCATGCTTACCCATTTGGCGGTAGAGAAGAATATTAATGCCGCTATCGCCAAAATCAAAAAACTGCCCCTGGTGACGAGTAAGGTTACGCGCATCCGGCTCGAAGAATTGAATAGCAAATAGCTGAGAGGCTTCAGAAAATTCACGATTGCAGGCAAGCCCATCTGCCAACAATGCGGTCAATTCAGTTTGCGAGGCGCAATCAAGGAATGTCGGCGCCGTATAGGTTTGTGTAAGAGAACATTCTGCGTTCTTTTGTGGTGAAAAAATGCGTTATATTTCTACTCGCGGCGGTATGCCGCCAAAAAAATTTTCTAAAATTCTCCTCGGCGGTCTGGCTCCTGATGGGGGCTTGGCGATGCCCGAAACCTATCCGGAAATCGGTTCCGCGCAGCTGGAGAAATTGCGTGGGCTGAGTTATCCGGAACTTGCGTTCGAGATTATTTCCCGTTTTGCCACTGATATTCCTGTGGCTGATCTGCGCAATATTGTAGAACGTACTTATACACCCGAGTTATTTCACGGTGAGGAGATTACACCGCTTAAAACCCTGGAACCGGGGCTGCACATTCTGGGCTTGTCGAATGGGCCAACTCTGGCGTTCAAGGATATCGCCATGCAATTGCTTGGGAGCCTGTTCGAATATACCCTGGCAAAAACAGGCGAAGAACTTAATATTCTTGGTGCGACTTCCGGGGATACCGGCCCTAGTGCGGAATACGCCATGCGCGGCAAGCGCGGAATCCGTGTATTCATGCTTTCGCCGCAAGGAAAGATGAGTCATTTCCAGACTGCACAAATGTTTTCCCTGCAAGATCCGAATATTTTCAATATCGCTATTCGTGGCGTATTCGACGACTGTCAGGATATCGTCAAGGCGGTCAGCAATGATTATGCCTTCAAGCAAAGATATCGCATCGGCACGGTCAACTCGATAAACTGGGCGCGCATCGCGGCGCAGATCGTTTATTATTTCAAGGGCTATTTTGCCGCCACCCGTTCAAATACCGAGCAGGTGTCGTTTGCCGTGCCGTCGGGTAATTTTGGTAATATTTGCGCGGGTCATGTGGCGCGCATGATGGGGTTGCCGATCAGAAGGCTGATACTTGCCACCAATGAAAACGAGGTACTGGATGAGTTCTTCAGAACCGGATGCTACCGGCCACGCGCCACCGCGGAAACGGTGCATACCAGCAGCCCCTCGATGGACATTTCCAAGGCGTCCAACTTTGAGCGTTTCATTTTCGATCTGACCGGACGAGATGCGGCCAAGGTGAAAGAGCTGTGGCGGGCAGTGGAAGAAGGTGGGGGCGGCGCTTTCGATCTTGCCGGCACGCCTTTGTGGGAAAAAGTGAAAGACTTCGGTTTTGTATCGGGAACCAGTAATCATGCGGCGCGCATTGCCACCATACGCAAAATTCATGGAC
>JBDTKY010000179.1:0-3709 GCA_039935055.1 Nitrosospira sp. | reverse complement strand
GTCTATTTCACCGCCGATTTTCAACTGAGTAAAAACGAATTGCTCCACCACCCGGTTCTTATCCATCACGGCGGCCTTCAACAGCAGGCCGGTATGAGGATCCACCCACCATTTGTGACCATAGCGCTTGTCGTCCCTGGGTTCCAGCTCAATTACCTGACACATGTAATCGCTGACACGCTCCTGCCCCCCTTTTTTAACAATATAGCTGTCATCCAGATTGCTTGACGGCTGGGGCAGTAGCGCGGGGAAAACCTTCTGCAGCCAGCGTTTCTCGGTTACGACGGTCTTTCTTTCCGGCAAATAACATCTCATCTCATCATTATTGCGAATAATCTCGCGCGGTGCGCCGTCCAGCACCTCGCTTTTTTCATGTTCCCCTTCATCATCCACAAGGTGGATGATGCGGGATGTTTCGATATGGTTACCGGATGAATATACGAAAATGCCGATATAGTTATGCTGACGAGGCGCGGCAGCGATCTTTTGCAGCCAGTTTAGCGCCTCTGGGGAGGAACGAAACGGATGTTGCGCGAAGACAGGCTGAATGATGCCGGAAATCACCAACAGGGCAGCGAGTGCTACCCGTGTCATCGCGGGGCGGGATTTTCGCGCGATTCAGCAACAGCACGCGTTATATAGGGCGCTACGCCATGCATTGCAGTACTAGGTGAAAATTGACGGTGCGCCAACAGGTAATCGTTCATCTGAGCAGCGGCCGGTGTGGAAACAGAAATGACGGGGAGGGTTTGTAAGGCGATTGCAGGGGTTGGCTGAGGGGTTGTCTTGTTAGCGGCCAGATTTACCGATGGTTGGTCCGTGGTCTGCACGTTCATCCACCCGATCACAGCTGCGGCCGTTATCGAGGCCGCAACTGCAAATACTCTGCTCTTGCGTCTTATCAACGGACGAGGTGCAAGCACAGTCGGTTCCGTCGCCAATCTCGCGCTGACACGCCGCGAGATATCGATGGGTTTTGCCTCCGGCTGCCCCAAGGTGTCGCTGATTAGGTGATAGACGGCCCATGTGTCGCTTAGCTCGTCTTTTTTGTTGAGTTGGGCTAGTATACCGTCCCCCTCTTCCGCATCCAGTTCGCCATCCATCAATGCTGATATCTCATTTTTCATGCTACCACCTCTTGTCTTTACCGGTCCCCAGCAGGGGCCGTAATTTTTCCGCTATCGCTTCGCGAGCACGAAATATCCGTGATCGCACCGTACCGATGGGGCAGTTCATGATAACTGCAATTTCTTCATAACTGAGCCCCTCAATTTCTCTCAACGTAATTGCCGTACGCAATTCCTCCGGTAATTCCTCCAGGGTCTGATTTACCGTTTGAGCGATCTGTTTACTTGTTAGTTCGCTTTCCGGGGTGTTCATTTCCCGTAGTTGGCTACCTTCCTCGAAGCCTTCGGCATCTTCATTATCGAATCCGTTACTTGTAGTCGGCGCTCGCCGTCCTTGAGCCACCAGAAAATTTTTTGCTGTATTAATCCCAATCCTGTACAGCCAAGTATAAAACGCGCTGTCGCCCCGAAACGATGGTAACGCACGATAAGCCTTGATAAAGGCTTCCTGGGTCACATCTTCTACCTCGGCTGTATCGCGGATAAATTGCGACAGCAATCGCGCCAGCTTGCGTTGATACTTGACTACCAGCAGATCGAACGCATGTTTGTCGCCACGTTGCGCGCGTTCTACCAGTTGCTGATCGATTTCCCGGTCACTCATCCCCGCCTGACCCCTGAATATTATGATTTATACTTGGATTGCTACGTTATGACATAGCTACCCAAGTATACCCGTTCGAATGGGTCATCGGGGAATGCGCAAGGCGTACGGTGCCTGGTCTGTAGCAAGAGACAGCGGGCAGTATAAATTAGTTCACTTGAAAACGTGGTTATTATATAAAGACTGGATGAAGGCCCAGGTCTGATGTGAGTCTGTTATGATTTCCTGCTCGCAGGAGGAAACGAAATCAATGCAAACTCAGGCACCTCAATTCCATTTCGATACCCTGATTATCGGCAGTGGGTTGGCCGGTCTCACCCTTGCGCTTAATCTGGCACAGAACAAAAAAGTGGGCGTTATCACAAAACAGGCGCTGCTGGACGGCGCCAGCGGGTGGGCTCAAGGGGGAATTGCTGCCGTACTATCGGAAGAAGACTCACCCGAGGCCCATATCCGGGACACGCTTATCGCGGGCGCCGATCTCTGCAATGAAGCGGTTACACGCTACGTAGTGGAAAATGGCCCCCGGGCCATTCAGTGGCTTATTACCCAAGGCGTACCGTTCACCCGCGACCATGAGAGCGAAACGGGTTACCATTTGACGCGAGAAGGCGGTCATAGCGTGCGGCGCGTGATTCACGCGGCAGATATGACAGGTCAGGCTGTGCAACAGACCCTGAGCGAAAAGGCACGCACTCATCCGAATATTACCGTACTTGAACACCATGTCGCCGTTGATCTCATTACTGCCGCCAAATTGGTTCATCCCGCCAAAAACGGCAATCGCTGCTATGGCGCTTACGTGCTGGATAAGGCAGCAGGCAAGGTCAACACTATCGCCGCGCATAGCACAGTGCTGGCGACGGGTGGTGCCGGCAAAGTTTATCTCTATACCACCAATCCCGATACGGCCACCGGCGATGGCATCGCCATGGGTTGGCGCGCAGGTTGCCGCGTGGCTAATATGGAATTTATCCAGTTTCATCCTACCTGTCTTTATCATCCTCACGCCAAATCGTTCCTGATCAGCGAAGCGGTGCGCGGCGAGGGCGGTCTGTTGAAACTTCCCGATGGTTCCCGCTTCATGCTTTGGCACGATCAGCGTGCGGAGCTTGCGCCGCGGGATATCGTCGCCCGTGCGATCGACTTTGAAATGAAGAAACGCGGACTTGACTGCGTTTATCTCGATATCTCTCACAAACCAGCCGATTTCCTGAAGGAGCACTTTCCCAACATTTATAGCCGCTGCCTGGAATTCGGCATAGATATCACCCGGCAGCCAATTCCCGTCGTGCCTGCCGCGCACTATACGTGTGGCGGCATCGTTACCGACTGGAATGGCAAGACCGATCTGGAAAATTTATATGCGATCGGAGAAACCGCCCATACCGGCCTGCATGGCGCCAACCGGCTGGCGAGCAATTCGCTGCTGGAGTGCCTGGTATTTGGTCAAGCGGCGGCTGAAGACATCGTCAGTCAACCCTCCACACCACCCATCGAATTGCCGCAATGGGACGAAAGCCGCGTTACCAATGCCGATGAAGAAGTCGTCATTTCGCACAACTGGGACGAACTACGGCGTTTTATGTGGAGTTATGTCGGTATTGTCCGCACTACCAAGCGTTTGCAGCGCGCCCAGCACCGCATCCAGTTGCTGCATGAAGAAATCAACGAATATTATGCCAACTTCCGCGTAACCAGCGATCTACTGGAGTTACGTAATCTTGTGGATACCGCCGACCTGATCGTGCAAAGCGCCATGCTCCGCCATGAAAGCCGCGGCCTGCACTACAGCCGGGATTACCCGGAGCTGTTACCGGAGGCGCGGGATACCGTGTTGAAATGGTAATATCCAAATGAAAACGTTCGAGATTTCTAAACCGCAAAAAAATCCCGGGCGGACGGCAGAAGCGCATTGAGCTTTATTAAGGCAAGGCGGCCTTACGGCCCTTAAACCCATCCCGCTGCGGGGTCACAC
>JBDTKY010000178.1:0-5176 GCA_039935055.1 Nitrosospira sp. | reverse complement strand
ACCCGAGCGTAACCGGATGGGGCGACAGGGATATGGCGCCTTCCCGGGTCATGCGCAGACCTTCCTTTTCGATGCCTTTCAGGCCATGGATTAATAAGGGCCGAAGCGATTCGCCGATGCGGCCCTTATGCCGGTCGTGAGATGATTTGTTCAACATTTCTTGCTCCTAATCCTTCTTGTTGCAGCAATGGATCAGAGAAATAATAAGGATCACTGATTATCAATAAAATGATTAAATATATTCTATGTACTACATCAATGAATAAATCTATTCCTGACTGCTTTTCACGAGGCCGTCGTGACGGTAGGTAAACCCCTCATGTCAGTGAGGTAACGAGATCAATTTCTTTTAGAATAGCATCCGGCTACGAAGTTGCACCCATAGGGTCCATGCCCGGACGACTTAATGCCCTAAGCTTCGGCTAGATTAGACGGGGCCGTATCTTGCGATCAAAAAATGGCATTCAGCTGGCACCAGTATATCAAGCGCGTAATGGAGCAAAATACGAGATAAAATCATGATATCTATCCCGTCGGTTGTGCGTCGAGTTTTCCAGAAAATTTGGGGCGTCTTTGCCATCTATCAATGGATGAGGAAAAAAGCGATATCTGGATTGGGTCGATTTTGCAGGGTACTGGATAAATTAACTTCTCGGTGTCCGCATGAAGACTGGGTGGATGTGAATCCTGAGCAACGATTTAATATGCGATTTGTTGGCTTTTAATAAACGTAAAAAATTGACATTGCCGTCTTCAAAAGTAGAATGGCGGCTTGTTAAAAAAATGCCGGGTTATTTTTTTGCTTGAATCAAGCCAGAAATATCGGGATTCCGCGATAATCCCAGTAAATAAATTATATAAATTAGGAACGAGCAAATGAGTCACACATTATATGAAGCTGCTGTTCTACGTGTGCAGCGCTGCGAATTAGCTGTTCCGGGATCGAATCCGGGTATGTTTGAGAAAGCGATGAAAAGTGGCGCGGATTTCATTTTTCTTGACCTTGAAGATGCGGTTGCTCCGGATGATAAATTAAAGGCGCGTAAAAATGTTATCGAGGCACTCAATGATTTGGATTGGAAAGATTATGGTGTAACAATCTCGGTGCGCATAAACGGTCTGGATACGCAGTTCATGGTACGCGACGTGGTTGATCTGGTCGAGCAGGCTGGCCACCGGCTGGATACCATTTTGATTCCAAAAGTAGGGGTCTATTCCGATGTTTATATGGTTGAAGCCATGGTGAACCAATTGGAAATGCAGCAAGGACTAAAGAACAGAATTGGCCTTGAGGCGTTGATCGAAACGGCTTTGGGTATGGCAAATGTTGAGGATATCGCCCGCAACGGTGCATCGGGCCGTCTTGAAGCGCTACATTTCGGCGTAGCCGATTACGCTGCCAGCAACCGCGCCAGAACAACAAATATCGGTGGACTCAATCCGGACTACCCGGGTGATCAGTGGCATGCCGCAATCAGTCGTATGACGGTCGCCTGTCGTGCCTACGGTCTACGTCCCATTGACGGCCCTTTTGGCGATATTAAAGATCCTGATGGTTATCAACTGGCAGCTAAAAGAGCCGCTGCTTTGGGCTGCGAAGGTAAGTGGGCAATACATCCGTCACAAATTGCACTAGCTAATGATGTGTTTACACCACCCGCCGCGGAAATTGAAAAAGCGCTACGTATTCTGACTGCTTTAAGCGAAGCTGCTGCTCAAGGCAAAGGAGCGGCCGCACTGGACGGTCGATTAATCGACGCTGCTTCAGCAAGAATGGCCACTAACGTAGTGAAAATGGCGGAAGCAATAGCTGCAAAAAGCTAATAGTGAATTCTACGGGGCCGCTTTTAGCGGCCTTTTCTTTCGGTTTCTAGCAGCCTGTCGGACTTGAAGAATCGCAGCAAAAAAGTGACTGGGCGAGGGCAGATTTTGACGATTTTGAAGGCCAATAGTTATTTTATTGACCGAAAAATCGGCGAAATATGGACCGGTCAGACGCTTTTGCAGCCGATTTCCAAGTCCGACAGGCTGCTAGCCTATCGGATCGGATTAGAGGTGCGGAATACGATATCGCGTATGGCCGAGGTGCCGAGGCATAACTCCATGATTAAAATAAACAATGACACAAGTGATCCGGTAGCGGCTATTTCAAGTTATTCCACCGAGATGGATTTGAACTGTTTTCGGTTGAGTCGCTCGGTTGGAAATTCGGATAAACTATTTTTATTCTTAAACAGATAGGTGATGTATTGGACATTCACGAGTATCAGGCGAAAGAAATTCTAGCTAAATACGGCGTTAAGATCGCAGAAGGTGGCTTAGCTTACAGCCCCGAAGAAAGTGTACAACGCACCAGAGAGATCGACGGTAATATTTGGGTGGTGAAAGCGCAGATTCATTCAGGAGCACGCGGTAAAGCCGGCGGCATCAGGATTTGCAAAACCCATAGCGAGGTTAAAGAGGCTGCAGAAGAATTATTGGGAAAAAATTTGATTACTCATCAAACGGGGCCCGCCGGTAAGATTTGTTCAAGAGTGTATATCGAAGCAGGGACGGATATTGCTAAAGAACTGTATCTCTGCTTTCTGATTGACCGGAGCTCCGAGCGGATCGTCATGATAGGTTCCGCTCAGGGTGGAATGGAAATTGAGGAATTAGCCGAAACAAGTCCTGACGCAATCAAAAAGATTTACATTGAGCCCGCTGTAGGTCTACAGGACTTTCAGGCACGCGACATGGCTTTTACATTAGGGCTGGAAGCTACGCAATTGAGCCATGCGGTCAAAACTATAAAAGGTTGCTATCGCGCCTTGCGCGACTTTGATGCGAATATGCTGGAAATCAACCCGCTGATTGTCACCGGTGGCGGCGAATTGATCATACTGGATGCAAAAATGAGCTTTGATGACAATGCATTATTTCGCCGCCACGAGATTGCCGAGTTGCGTGATAAAACTCAGGGAGATCCTCGGGAAGTGGCAGCTGCGGATTACGGCTTGAGTTACGTCGGTCTGGAAGGTGATATTGGCTGCATGATTAACGGTGCGGGTCTGGCTATGGCCACTATGGATATGATTAAGCTAGCGGGTGGCGAACCCGCGAACTTCCTTGATGTCGGGGGTGGCGCATCCGCTGAGCGTACGGAAAAAGCGTTTCGTCTGGTACTGGCCGACAAAGGCGTTAAGGCGATGCTGGTTAACATATTTGCAGGGATTAACCGGTGCGACTGGATCGCCGAAGGTGTCGTGCATGCGGTAAAAAATATCGACATGAAGGTCCCCCTGGTAGTGCGTTTGTCAGGGACAAATGTAGAGGAAGGCCAGCGTATCATTGCTGAAAGCGGCTTGCCAATCATCACGGCAAAAACGTTGGCGGAAGCGGCTGATAAAGTTGTCCAGGCTCGTAATAAAGTTATTGCGGAAGGAAAATAAATGGCAATTTTAATAAGCGAGAGTACGCGTATTATTGTCCAGGGTTTTACCGGTAAAACGGGTACGTTCCATGCACAGGACATGATCAACTATGGGTCTAATGTCGTAGGAGGAGTAACCCCTGGCAAAGGTGGTCAGCAACATTTGGGCCTGCCTGTTTTTAACACGGTAAAAGAAGCTGTAAAGCAAGCCGGAGCTGAAGCCAGCATCGTGTTTGTGCCACCAGCATTCGCAGCGGATTCGATCATGGAAGCCGCTGATGCCGGTATTAAATACTGTGTAGCGATTACTGATGGGATTCCAACTCAGGATATGATGACTGTAAAGAGCTTTTTGCGTCGTTTTCCCATCCAGGAAAGAATGGTGCTGACCGGCCCAAATTGTGCCGGTACCATCAGCCCGGGACGGGCGATGCTGGGAATTATGCCCGGACATATCTATATTCAGGGAAATGTCGGGATTGTCGGTCGCTCTGGAACCCTGGGCTACGAAGCTGCTGATCAGATGAGAACATTAGGTATAGGCATATCAACGTCTGTGGGTATTGGCGGTGACCCAATTATCGGGAGCTCGCATCGTGATATTCTGCAAAGGTTCGAAGAGGATGTGGAAACCAAAGTAGTGATCATGATTGGCGAAATTGGCGGACCGCAGGAAGTTGAGGCCGGCATTTTTGCCAAGAAGTATATGAGCAAACCGCTAATTGCGTACATCGCCGGTTTAACCGCACCTGAAGGTCGGCGCATGGGGCACGCCGGCGCGATTATTTCGTCAGTTGGTGAAAGCGCCGCGGAGAAAGTGGCCGCGCTGAGGGAGCTCGGCGTCACAATTTGTCCAACTCCTTCTGCGATGGGTGACACCGTGGCAGAGGTATTGGCCAGGATGTAAGATTTTATGCAGCTCGTTTATCAGATGTGCTTGAGAACGGAGGTTAGGACATGGCAATCTGGATGACAGCATTAAAGATCATTCCATGGGGAGATGTGCTGGAATCGGCACCACATATCGTCAAAGCAGCGAAACATCTTTTTTCAACTACAAAGGCGGATGCAGATAGTTTTTCAAAGGCCCCCAGTTCGCCAGTCGGCGATAGTCTCGCTAATCTGGATAAACGGACCCGGCTGCTGGAGGCAAGAATTGTCGAATTGAGCAATGAACAAGAATCTTCCACCGAGTTGATCAAGTCGTTAGCTGAACAGAATGCACTTATCGTCGAAGCCATCGAAGTTTTCAGACTTCGGGTAAAGATTCTGCTTATTGGATGTATTTCATTGGTTAGCGTGCTGGCTTATCTGGTACTGTGGCTAGCGATAGGTAAGTAACAAACTTGGCTTCACGCGGTACTCTAATGTGGAAATAAGCAAAATTCAATCTCGCAATAATCTTTATCTTTCGGTCGCGATCAGCCCGGCTAAAAATAGGATATAATTTTGTAACCAGGTTTCAATTATGCGGACATAATACTCAATTTTCTTGACACGATGTATTGATCGGGTTAGGCTAAGCGGTGTTCGTCATGGTAGTTTGAGGGTGGCACCTAGGGGGTTGCCCGAGGCCGTTAGGGCAGCCTGTTTTACCTGATAGGACAGGCTGGACGGAATGGACGGACAGGCGGCAAACAACAATTATTACGGAAAAAAAGGAGAAGAGAAATGGTTGTCAAGCTTGGGCTGAGGCTAGTTACGCTGACGTGCGGGGTATTGCTGGCGGCGTCGGCATACGCGAACTTTCCCAGCGTTCCCAAA
>JBDTKY010000177.1:0-11292 GCA_039935055.1 Nitrosospira sp. | reverse complement strand
TTTTTATTGGCGGAGTTGGTGATTGACCCAGAGGGCGGCGGTAAACAGCAACATCGCGCCGGCCTGATGCGCTGCCGCCAGCGGCAGCGGTACTACCAGCAGCAATGTGGCAATACCCAGGCTTATCTGGACCGCCAGCATGAGCAATAGCACGTTGCAGGCAAGATGAGCCGAACCCGGCAGCGGCAAATTCCTGGATTTAAACCAGAAAACAGGAATCATGATCGCCAGCGTCCAGGCGATCATGCGATGGTTGAATTGCACCGTTGCCATATTGTCGAAAAAATTCCGATACCAGGGCTCCAGCATGAATAACTCGGGCGGGATCAAGTGACCGTTCATCAGCGGGAAGGTATTGTAGGCCAGTCCCGCCCGAATGCCCGCCACGAACCCTCCCGATAAAATCATTATAAATATCAAAGTAGTAATGCTGATGGAAAAGCGGCGCAGACTTCGTAATCTGTCATTTCCATAATAGGATATGCCGGTAGGAAAAAGCAACCCCAAGGCCACCCGGAGCATCGCGCCATAAATAATGAAAGCAAGTCCCAGATGGGCTGTCAACCGGTATTGACTAACATGGGGATTATCTACCAACCCGCTTTTTACCATGTACCAGCCCATCGCGCCCTGAAGGCCGCCCAGCAAAAAAATGCCAGCCAGCTTCAAGCCTAATGGCCCATCTATCGCCTTCCTGGCGAGAAAATATAAAAACGGGATAAAAAATGCCAGTCCGATAACACGGCCCAGCAACCGGTGAAAATATTCCCACCAGAAAATACCCTTGAATTCCTCCAGGCTCATGCCGAGATTGACCTTTTTGTACTGAGGTGTCTGGTGGTATTTTTCAAAAAGCACTTCCCAATCGCTCTGGCTAAGCGGTGGAATAGTGCCGATGATGGGTTGCCATTCGACAATGGAAAGTCCTGAATGGGTAAGCCGCGTAACGCCGCCGACAACTACCATGGCAAATACCAGGGCACAGCAAGCGAGCAACCAGACGGCAATGGGTTTTTGCATGATAAAAATAGGAAACTGCTATAAGCGGAAGTTAATAATTTATGGATAACCCGGGAGCGCTCAACCTGCAAACCGTATGGACTATTTCGCGCGCATCAAACGCTGCTTGTCACGCACCCATTCTTTCTGTTTCTCGGATTCGCGCTTGTCATGCTGCTTCTTGCCTTTGGCCAAACCGATTTCGAGCTTGATCTTCCCAGCCTTGTAGTGCATATCCAGCGGCACCAGGGTGTAGCCGGCGCGTTCTACCTTACCGATGAGCCGCTTGATTTCCTCGGCATGCAACAATAACTTGCGAGTGCGCACCGGATCCGGATTGATATGCGTGGATGCCGTTGGCAAGGGGCTGATATGGCAGCCGATGAGAAATAATTCGCTGTTGCGGATAATGACATAAGCTTCTTTTACCTGCACCCGCCCTGCTCGAATCGCTTTAACTTCCCAACCTTCGAAAACCACGCCTGTTTCGTACTTCTCCTCGATAAAATAATCGTGAAATGCTTTTTTATTCTGAACGATACTCATGTAGGCCAAGAAAAAGGGTGAGTTCCATGCGGGTTTCGTGTATTTTAACAGCTTTCAATAGTGTTCGTAGGTTGGGCAGTTTATCTCATGGCTGATATAGAAAAGTCGGTTCTGGTCGGTTATTCCGCAAGCCAGATGTTCGCGCTGGTAGATGCGGTTGAAGATTATCCAAAATTTCTCCCGTGGTGTGGCGGGTCATCCGTCAGCATGCAGGGCGGGTCCGTTACGCATGCGACAATCCAGATTGATTATCATCACATAAGGCACAGCTTCACTACCGAGAATACCCGGCATCCACCGGAATTAATCAAGATGACACTGCTGGACGGCCCATTCAAAAACCTGGATGGATACTGGCGCTTTACTCCCCTGTCGGAAGACGCCTGTAAAATAGAATTCCGTTTGCATTACACATTCGCGCATATATTTCTGGAGAAGCTGGTAGGGCCGGTATTTTTCATTATCGCCAACAGTTTCGTGGAAGCATTCATCGAACGTGCGGAAGAAGTGTATGGACATACATGAACGGACGATTAAAGTTGAAGTCGTCTACGCATTGCCGGATAACCAGGTTATGCTGCAGTTAAGCCTGCCTGCCGGAACAACCCCTCGGCAGGCTGTGGAGCTTTCCGGAATCATCAGCCTATTTCCGGAAATTAATCTTTCACAAAACAAGCTGGGCATATTCGGTAAATTAGTCCAATCGGACACCATTTTGCGTCATCTCGATCGTGTAGAGATCTACCGGCCTTTAATCGTGGACCCCAAGGAGCGTCGCAGGAAGCGCGCAAAAGAATTCGCGGCGCTGAAAAAGGATGGAGATACAAGCTCAAGTATTACGCCTTCAGCCTGTCCCACATAGGTCAAATTGCTTGCTGCTAAAATGCGAACTGGCCGGTCCCAGCTCGTAATCCCGCCTCATGACTTTCTGTAACGAACTACGGGACCGGTGTCCCCGCTCCCCGAGTTTCGTTATAATGCCGCTTTGTGAAGGATCAATATCATGCGACTAGTTGAAAAAGCTCTGACCTTTGACGATGTTTTGCTGCTTCCTGCCCACTCCGTAGTTTTGCCACGCAACGTCAGTTTAACTACCCGGCTAACCCGCGCCATCTCTCTTAACATCCCGCTGGTTTCCGCCGCCATGGATACGGTTACCGAGGCGCGGCTCGCCATTGCCCTTGCCCAGGAGGGAGGAATCGGCATCATCCACAAGAATATGCCGGCGGAATCCCAGGCGGCTCATGTAGCCAAGGTCAAGCGATTTGAAAGCGGCGTGGTGAAAGAACCGATCACCATTCCCCCGGATATGACCGTGCGTGAAGTACTTAATCTCATCTACAAATACAAGATATCCGGTCTGCCGGTGGTGGAAGGCTCGAAAGTCGTGGGCATTGTCACCAATCGGGACTTGCGTTTCGAAACGAATCTGGATCAACCCATCAAGAATATCATGACGCTAAAAGAGCGGCTCGTGACAGTGCGCGAGGGGACCACTCGCGAAGAAGCGATGGCGTTGCTGCACAAATACCGCCTTGAGAGGGTGCTGGTCGTAAACAGCGATTTCGAATTATGCGGGTTGATTACCGTGAAAGATATTATCAAGACATCGGAACACCCCAATGCATGCAAGGATGATCTGGGGCGCTTACGCGTGGGAGCCGCCATCGGCGTCGGCGAAGGCAGCGACGAACGCGCAGAGACGCTAGCCGAAGCAGGTGTGGATGTCATCGTGGTGGATACAGCCCACGGTCATTCCCAGAGCGTGCTTGATAGAATTCAGTGGGTAAAGAAGCGTTTTCCCGGCATTCAGGTTATCGGCGGCAATATTGCCACCGCTGACGCTGCCAGGGCACTTGTAGACCATGGCGCCGATGGCGTAAAAGTCGGAATTGGCCCCGGCTCGATTTGCACCACGCGCATTGTCGCAGGTGTGGGCGTGCCGCAAATCACCGCCATCAAAAATGTATCCAGCGCATTGGAAAAAACCGGTGTACCCCTGATTGCCGATGGCGGTATCCGCTATTCCGGGGATATTGCCAAGGCAATCGCCGCCGGAGCCAGCTCCGTGATGCTGGGCGGGCTGTTCGCGGGCACCGAGGAATCGCCCGGGGAAATCGAGCTTTTCCAGGGGAGGTCCTACAAGACCTATCGTGGCATGGGCTCTCTTTCCGCAATGCAGCAGGGGTCGAGTGATCGCTATTTCCAGCAGGCCGAGCAGGACACCGAGAAACTGGTGCCCGAAGGCGTGGAAGGCCGTGTTCCTTTCAAGGGTAGCGTTATCGCTGTAATTCATCAACTCATGGGTGGCATACGCTCAGGTATGGGTTATCTTGGCTGCGGAACGATTGATGAAATGCATACCAAGGCCGAGTTTATCGAAATTACCTCAGCGGGTATACGTGAGTCCCACGTGCATGACGTGCAAATTACCAAAGAAGCACCTAATTATCATGTGGAATAAGCGCTAATTTACTGCCAGGCCCGTGTTGCGCATCGTTGCATGGGTAATTCCATAGGGCTTTTTTTACGCCTTGCCGGCGCCAGTCCATCCATGCAGCACCCTGCTCTTCTTTCCCACCTTAAAACTGTCGGGTAATAAAGCCTGACGCTCCATACCATGCATCAGAAAATACTCATCCTCGATTTCGGTTCCCAATATACCCAGTTGATCGCCCGCCGTATCCGGGAAACCAGTGTTTATTGCGAGGTTCATCCAAGCGATGTCAGTTCACCATTTATCACGGATTTCGCGCCCATAGGCATCATCCTTTCCGGGGGTCCGGATTCTGTTGCGGAAGATGAAACGCCGCGTGCACCGCAAATCGTATTTGAACTGGGCATCCCGGTACTGGGTATTTGCTATGGTATGCAAACCATGGCAGCACAGCTGGGCGGCACAGTAGAAACATCCAGAGTCCGGGAATTTGGCTACGCTGAAGTGCGGGCCGATGACCAGACTACGCTGCTGCGAGATATTCATGATCGTATCGATACGAGCGGAAGGCGGGTTCTGGATGTATGGATGAGCCATGGCGACAAGGTAACGGTCCCGCCCGCTGGTTTCAAAGTGATGGCCAGCAATGCAGCAACACCCAATGCGGCCATAGCGGATGAAGTGCGCAAATTCTACGGCATGCAATTCCATCCCGAGGTTACCCACACCCTGCAAGGGAAAGCTATTATCGGGCGCTTCGTACATGACATTTGCGGAGCCGGCCGGGACTGGAATATGCCTGGCTTCATGGAGGAAGCAGTCGGCAGAATTCGTTCTGAAGTCGGCACGGACGAAGTGATTCTGGGTCTATCCGGGGGCGTTGACTCATCGGTAGCAGCAGCCCTTATTCATCGTGCTATCGGAAAACAGCTTACGTGTGTGTTCGTGGACAATGGCCTGCTGCGACTCAATGAGGCAAAGCAGGTAATGGATACCTTTAGCAGAAATCTGGGTCTCAAAGTCATCCACGTCGATGCCGGCGGAGACTTTCTCAAACACTTGCAAGGCGTCATCGACCCCGAAAAAAAGCGTCGTATTATCGGCCGGGAATTTATAGAAGTATTTCAGCGCGAAGCGGCCAAAATTGCTAATGCCCGTTGGCTCGCCCAGGGAACGATTTACCCGGATGTAATTGAATCGGCGGGCGGTAAAACAAAAAAAGCCCATACCATCAAATCCCACCACAATGTCGGAGGATTGCCTGATACGCTTCATCTGAAATTGCTGGAACCCCTGCGTGAATTGTTCAAGGATGAAGTACGTGAACTTGGCGTGGCGCTGGGCCTGCCGCACGAAATGGTGTTCCGCCATCCTTTCCCGGGCCCCGGCCTCGGAGTCCGTATTCTCGGGGAAGTGAAACACGAATACGCTGAATTGCTGCGTCGTGCCGACGCAATTTTTATTGAGGAGTTACGCACCGCCGGCTGGTATGAAAAAACTTCGCAAGCATTTGCCGTATTCCTCCCGGTGAAATCGGTGGGAGTAATGGGCGACGGGCGAACCTACGAATACGTGGTGGCGTTGAGAGCGGTTAAAACCGAGGATTTTATGACGGCCCACTGGGTCGAGCTTCCCTATACCTTGCTCGCCAAGGTTTCCAATCGCATCGTGAATGAAGTACGCGGCATCAACCGCGTAGTTTACGATATCTCGGGCAAGCCCCCCGCGACGATCGAATGGGAATGATTCCTGTGCCTTCTTGGTCCATCGGTGTCTATCGATAAGCCAGCTCAAACGAGCGAACTGAATGTTGGGCTTTCCAAGACGGAGAAAAAAATTGACTATGAAGGGGAAAGAAATCTTGATGGGGCAAGAGAACATCGTCCGGTATTGGCACGCAGTCGAGTTGCTTCAGCCCCAGTCGGCGCCCAAGCTAAAGAAACGCAGCAATTCATATGGTGCGTTCATTCACGACACGCCAATCCAGCATCCCGCTCCTCCCTGGACACCCGAAAGTGTCGTTAGCAAACTGGTATTGCCTAGGAAGCGCGTTTGGAGCCACACGCTCTATGCCCACTTGTATGACAGCCGGGTCGTTGCAGAGAAGCTTAAGAAAGTCTATGGGGCCGAACAAGGTTATCGCGAGCCGCAGCACCGGGAATCGGCGCTGTTCGCTGCGAAGTTCACCATGGCCGGTCAAATGGTCGATAAGAGTTTCGTACTCTCCAGTGAGGCGTGGTTCCTGGGGCGGGTGTTGACGGGAAAGGATTGGACAAGAGGATTCGAGGACGATCAAAGAGCCGCCGGTGATCATGCACAAACGCTGCTCGAAGGCCAGGTATCTGGCGATGCCCTGCGTGAACTGACCCAATGGGTTCTACAGTTCCTCGGAGTGGTGGACTTCTTTGGTCATGTGGATCGCCATCTGTTTCGTTTCCGCTCCCAACCCATCAAGCCCAACAAGCCCGAATCGGAAGTCGATCCGCTCAACAGCTTTCTGCTCGACGATCTAGCCGATGTCGCCGACAGCATCAGTAAGGGCGTGAAAAGCGAACCACTGGATCAATACCTCCGCCAGCACGATCCCCAACTGCGGCTGCACGTTGACGACGACCGCGCGTCCCTGCCGCTGATTGACAGACTGATACCCGATGTCTACGCCAATAGCTGCTGGCCCTCCGAGCAGCATCTGGGACTTGTGCATTCCCAGCAACTGGCCGTCAATACGATCCTGTCTACCCTCGCCAACGGCCAGGGGCTGCTGGGCATCAATGGCCCGCCAGGTACGGGTAAGACGACGCTACTGCGTGACTTGATCGCGGCCATTATTGCCAGCCGGGCCGATGCGCTTGCCAAGCTGCGCCGTGCATCCGACGGTTTCGCGAGCAACGGACGCGAAGAGGCCAACGACGGCGGCAAGCCACAGGTTATCTTTAAGCTCAACCCGGCGCTGTATGGTTTCGAAATCGTGGTCGCTTCGTCCAATAACGGCGCCGTGGAGAACGTCACGCTCGAATTGCCCCAGCGTGACAAGATCGAAGAGAGTTGGCTGCCCGAGGCAGAGTATTTCGCCGAACTGGGGGAACTGATCACGGGCAAACCAGCTTGGGGACTGATTTCCGCTGCATTGGGTAGCAAGGCTCGACGGACCAAATTCGTGGATCGCTACTTCTATGGTCAAGGTCATTCCGACAGCGAGGATAAGGTGGACTCAGAAGCTGAAGACGATGTTGATGTCGAGTCTGACGAGGGAACAGAGAGCGATGGCGGCAGGGACGATCACGACGATGCACCACCCGAGAAAGGGAAAAACCCGCAGGGCATCCTGGGGAAGCTCAATATGCACGCCGAACGCAACAAAACCTTTACCCCGGAGCAACGCCAGACCTTGTGGCAGTGTGCTGTCTCCCGTTACGAAGCAGTCAAGGCAGAGGCGCGCAAAGCGTGCGCTCACGCCAGCCGCATACGGGAGTTGATCCAGGCGATCTGCTACACCAGGAAGACGATCGCCGACAAGTCCGAAGCACTGCGCACACTCGAACAGAAGCTGGCCAACGCGGTAACACAGCTCTCGCGCTTGGATGCCGAGGAAAGCCGCCTCGCCAACGCAGCGCTCAAGCAGTGCCTGGACGCACTTACGCAGCACCAAGCCCGCAAGCCGGGTTTCTGGGCGAAGTTGTTCAGTTTGTGGAGGGCTCATTACGACTGGAACATGTTGCGCAAACTTCTGGAAGGCCAACGTGATCTAGCCTCAGCCGAGTTCGCTCGGATATCACGCCTTACCAAGCAACTCGACGCATCAAGGGAGAGTCTGGAAAAACAGATTGCCGACGCGCGTCAGGTACTGCAGCGATTGCAGGATCAAAGTCAAGTCTTGACGCTAGAAGCCACGGGCTTGGCAAGCCTCTGCCAAGCCGATCATTTGCTCGCGTGGCTGCAAGGCGATGCCATCGGTCGCGGCGATGCCATTGAACTGGCCGAGCCTTGGCGTATTGAAGGCTGGAGACAAGCCCGCGCGCGTGTCTTCATCCAAGCGCTCAAACTCCATCAGACATTCTTCGAGTTAGAGGCGTCCCGGATACGTTCCAACCTGTTTCTGATCAACGGTCTATTGACTGGCTCGCGCTTCCAAGGTTTTTCACGCGATGCCATTCGTTCGGCCTGGGCTTCGCTGTTCATGGTGGTTCCAGTATTGAGCAGTACCTTCGCGTCGTTTGCCCGCTCGTTCGGCACTTTGGGGGCCGGTGAGATTGGCTGGCTGTTGGTAGACGAAGCCGGCCAGACTCCCCCGCAAGCTGGGGTGGGAGCGCTGTGGCGGTCCCGGCGTGCGTTGCTGGTGGGCGATCCCTTGCAACTCAAGCCCATCGTCACTGTGTCCGATGCGGTGCTGGAACACATGCGAAAGCGCTACTGTGTCGATGCGCATTGGCTCCCCAACCGACAATCCGCGCAGACTCTAGCTGACGAAGCTACCTCGTGGGGACATATGGCTGGGCCGGCCGGTAACAAGACTTGGGTGGGACTGCCGCTGGTCGTACATCGCCGCTGCGACAAGCCAATGCACGAGCTTGCCAACCGCATCGCCTATGACGGCGCCATGGTGTATGGAACGCTTGCGCCGCGCCCTGACAAAGAAACACGCGCCAGACTGCCGACGGGGTGGATACACGCCAGTGGTGCATCTCAAGGGAATTGGGTGCCTGCTGAAGGTGAGGTCCTGCAGGAACTGCTCGCGCTGCTGGACGTGGATGGCGTGGCGGCCAAAGACGTTTCGGTCATCACGCCCTTCACAGACGTTCGGAACAATCTCAAACGAATAGTTGGCGCCAAAATGGTGTTCGGCACGATCCATACCATGCAGGGCAAGGAAGCACCAGTCGTCATCATGATGCTGGGTGGCAACACGACTGGTTCAGGAGCCCGTAATTGGGCTGTTTCGGAGCCTAATCTCCTGAACGTGGCTGCGACGCGGGCCAAGCGGCGTTTCTATGTGATTGGCGATAGAAGCGACTGGAAGAGCCGGGCGCTGTTCTGTGATGTCATGGATCTGCTGCCACTCCAGAAAATCCCGGCACGCGAACGGTGGAGTTGACCCATTTTCGTGGATGGTTATGGACTTGATTCCCCAGCGCTCTGACGTTTCGCCGAAAACCGGACAGCTCGAAACTACAGACGGGTCGATTAATTGATATACGGTTATTTTTTCTCCTGTTTACAATCGAATGGGAGACAATTTCCACCAAAAGTGCTTGAACCAAGGTAGTCATAAAGGCCTGTTTCCGCTAATGACTCTAAGCAGGACGACTACGATCGCTATTACCAGAAGAACGTGTATAAAACCGCCCATGGTGTAGGAACTCACCAATCCCAGTAGCCACAAAATGATCAAAACAACAGCGATTGTATAAAGCATGATATTTCTCTCTTTATGGAAAATTATTTATCGACGAATATCCCGGCCCTGACACCGCTACTTACTCACCCTTGCTGGCATTGGATTTAGCAGCCGCTTCCGTGGCCTTCGCATCTTTCAGGCAAATATCTTTCGCATTGCCAGCCTGATCGTCACATTTTTCCTTCGCCACCCCGTAATCAGCTTCCGCCTTGGCGATGGCTGCTTTGTAGCGGCTTTCCTTGGAAGGTTTATACCTGGCTTCAAGATCGGCTTCCGCGGTGTCTTCCTTGCCTTCCGCTTCAGCCAGACAGATGTCCTTGGCATTTCCGGCATACGAGCCGCAACGCGCCTTGTCTGCCTTGTAATCATCCTTGATGCGCTCTTTTTCGGCTTTGTATACGTCCTTCGTCATGGTCTGCTCTGCCATCGTGCCCGAACTTAACGCGAAGCCGGCCATCATCGCCATCGCACCGAATTTATTCATGATTTCTCCTGGTTTGCTCTTTTACTTGTTCAGTTAACCGTTTTTCAGGCGGCGTACCGCATCCGCGACATGCCGCCCTAACATTACTTGGGAGGATATATATCCTTCTGTTTTTTTTCCCAATCGGAAATTTGATCCTCCGCCTCTTCTTTACTGATTCCATACGACTCCTGAATCTTTCCTGCAAGCTGATCGCGCTTGCCTGCAATGATGTCAAGATGATCGTCAGTCAGTTTGCCCCAATGTTCCTTCACTTTACCCTTGAATTGTTTCCAGTTGCCTTCCACTTGATCCCAGTTCATTTTTAAGCTCCTTTTAAGTTTTAATGACGTTTATGGTTCACTCAATACCCGCAATTGCTTTTTATTTCTTGATGCTCATTTCATTGACGATATTCTTTACGCCCTCGACTCCCCGTGCGACCTCCGTTGCCCGGTCAATCTGGGTTTGATCGTTCACAAACCCGCTGAGTTGGACAGATCCATCGCTGGTCACAACACTGATATCGGAACTTTTTACGCCGGAATCACCAAGCAATGCAGCTTTTACTTTGGTAGTAATGACGCCATCATCTATCTTCTCGCCCACCGTGGTGTCGGTCTTCAGGCTCATTTTATTGTCTACGCTTTTCACCCCCTCCACGCCTTTGGCCACCGCTATCGCGCGATCCATCTGCACCTGATTGTCCACAAAACCGCTCAGTTGAACTTCGCCCTTGCGTGTCTCAACCTTGATATCAAAACTCTTGACGTCCGCATCGGCCAACAAAGCAGATTTAACTTTTGTGGTAACGGTGCCATCGTCTATATCTGTTCCAACCGTAGTCTTGGCCGCAGGTGCGACGGGTGCTGGTGCGGGAGTGGCTGTTTTTTCTCCGCTTTTTCCGCAACCCGCAATAGATAAGGCACCGATGAGCGTGATAGTCAGAACAAATAATTTATTTCGGATATCCATGTTTTTTCTCCAGAGTTGAATTGAATTAAATCGAATTGAAAACTGCTGAAGCCCCCCAACTCGGGGCAGCTCTGCTCAATGGTTGCAATCATCTCTTTTCTCCGACAACTGATCAGTGCGCTGGCACACATAATCAGAAAAATAATAAGATGAAGTCTTACTGACTCTCGGGATATTTGTATGGAAACGAAGCGGGAAAACCAGCCGTGAGATACGGCATTCTAAAGCATGCGGCATATTTTACGCATGCGGAATGAAGAAGCTCAGGAACACCTGGGGCGCATGAACAAGCTTCCAATTTTGCAAATGGGATACGCAAAAGAGATACGATTTGCCGGCTTCTGCCCCGAGCTATTGATTCGGCACAAATAAGATTGAACTATTTGTGCCGGATATTGTCAGAGTTGCATGGACAAAGAAGATGCAAGATATCAGACGATGGAGCAACTGCACGAACGGCGCAAGCAGGTAGTGCGG
>JBDTKY010000176.1:0-4260 GCA_039935055.1 Nitrosospira sp. | reverse complement strand
CGCAGGTGGATCACGGCCCGATCATAATTCAGGCAGCGATCCAGATAACGCCGGACGATACCGAAGAAACACTCGCGACACGCGTGTTGCAACAGGAACATCGCATTTACCCCGAAGCCGTACGCTGGTTTATGGAAGACCGGCTGAAAGTTTCCAATACTCATGTTGAAGTAAACGATGCCATAATCAATGATTCAGTTTTATATTCACCGGGATTATACAAATGAAATTCTTATCTGTTATTTTGTTGTGGGGAGTAAGCTTTTCCGCCATCTCCACCTCCTCCGCTCTGGCCGCTGATATTCCCCCTCGCGTCGATATCAGCTATTCGATAACATCCGGCAGCCTGGAAGGCGAAGTGAATGATACGCTGGAAATCAAACGGGAAAGTGGTTCGCGCAGCTATGCGATTAGCAGCGAATCTCGTGCCAAAGGTTTGCTGGCGCTGACTCAGCCGGACCCTGTCATACGTGATAGCGAGGGAACCATCACAGCACACGGATCAATGCGCCCCACCCGCTTTTCCGATCAGCACGGCAAGAAATTACCCAAAATAGCCATTTTTGATTGGGGCAAAAAATTACTGACTCTTCAGAACAAAGGCAAGGAAGAGCAAAGAGCTTTGCCTGCTGACGCTCAGGATAAGCTGAGTCTGCCATACAGTTTCATGTTCTCGCCTGTCTCTGGCAAAGTGATAAATCTGCACGAAACCGACGGCAAAAAACTCGAGCCGGTACGATACGCTATTGGTAGGGAAACGCTGGATACGCCGATGGGCAAGCTCGAAACCATCGTGCTGACAAAGCAGAAGGAAAACGATGGCGAGCGCGACAAGAAAATCTGGCTTGCCGTCGACCATCACATGTTGCCGGTGCGCATCGTTGCTGCCGAGAAAATGGGAATTGTAACAGACCAGATGGTCACGAAAATAAGCTACGGAGAATCGTTGAGCAGTTTAAAGCAGGGACGCCTTCAATAAGCTAAGTCCAAGAATAATAAAATTTACCCCTCCACGGTTTGGGATGCACATAGCACGTGTGTGCCCCGCGCCTCCTTCGTTTCTACTTCTGCAGTTACTACAATAGATGCGTCTCACCCCTGCTCATCTTGACATGGCTATCGCTGCACTTCGTGCCGTGCTGCCGCTGGAGCATCCCGCAGATTCGATATTGCGGCACTTTTTTCGTGAGAATCCGAAGCTAGGCGCAAGCGACCGGGCGTTTGTTGCCGAAGCCATATTCGGTATTTTACGTCATCGATTTTTCCTTGAGTGCGTGGCGGGCACTTCCACACCCCGTTCCCTGCTGCTTGTATATCTGGTCAAATTTCAGGGCATGAATTTGCGCGAGTTGATAACGCTTGTAAGCGAAGCTGAAGCCAAATGGCTGGCGGGAATCAAGGCAGTGACGGCCGAATCTCAACCGCTGGACATCCAGGCTGAATTCCCACAATGGCTAATGGAAAAGCTTCGCGGGTTCCTGACGGATATCGAGATCCTCAGTCTGGGCCGTTCGCTGCAACAGCCTGCTTCACTTGATTTACGCGTCAATACACTGCTTGCAAGCCGCGACGAAATACTCGCGTTGCTAGACGAAGGCGGGATTGAAGGCAATATCACCCCGTACTCGCCTATTGGCATCCGCCTTGCCGGCAAGCCGGCAATCAATCGCCACGAACTGTTCCTCTCCGGCAAAGTGGAAGTACAGGACGAAGGGAGCCAACTGCTGGGCTATCTGCTTGCACCAAAGCGCGGCGACATGGTCGTTGATTTCTGTGCAGGGGCGGGCGGCAAGACGCTGATGCTGGGTGCGCTGATGCGCTCACAAGGACGCATTTATGCTTTCGATATTTCTGAAAAGCGGCTGAACAATCTTAAGCCGCGTCTCAAGCGCTCGGGCTTATCCAACCTGTATCCGCAGCGTATTGCCAACGAAAATGACATCAAGGTGAAACGTCTGGCGGGGAAGATCGATCGGGTATTGGTGGACGCGCCATGCAGTGGACTGGGAACGCTGCGCCGTAATCCGGATTTAAAATGGCGGCAGTCACCGCAGAGCATAGAAGAACTCAAGCGCAAGCAAGCAGCGATTCTGTCCTCTGGGGCAAACCTGCTAAAACCCGGCGGCAGACTCATCTATGCCACCTGCAGTTTTTTGCCGGAGGAGAACAGGGAAATTGTTGAGCGCTTTCTCGCCAGTCATCCCCAGTTCATGCTGCTGAATTGTGCCGAAGTTCTGATGCAGCAGAAAATTCCGCTCGACACCGGCGTATATTTACAATTATTGCCCGGTTTGCACGGCACGGATGGTTTTTTCGCCGCCGCGTTGGAGCTGGCAAAGAAGAAAGCATGACATTAGCAATCCGTAGCTTCAACTTCGCGCAGGCGGCACAGCATAAGAATGTCGAGAATGTGCTGGTGATACGGGGCAACACGGCGCCAACCGATCTTTACCTGAAAAACTGGCGCCATCACTACGAACGCTCACAACCTTATCGGTAAGCACGCAACAGGTGGAACAGATGGGTTTTGATAGGGTAAAACGGGACCCTCGTCCCGCTCGTGCTAGCAGCCTGCCGGACTTGAAGAATCGAAGCGAAAAAGCGGCTGAGTGAGGATAGATTTTGACGATTTTGACGGCCAATAGTTGTTCTATTGGTTGAAAAAGCGGCGAAATATAGGCCAGCCAGACGCTTTTGTAGCCGATTTCCTTTAAGTCCGGCAGGCTGCTAGAATTTATTTTGGTGCACATTCAGTTCCAACCTGCTCATGCAATCCGATAAAGAATTCGAGAATCTGGTACGCGATCTATTCACTGATGTGCAGGAAATCAGTGTTCTGTGGCAGCTTGCCGTATTGTTTGCAAGTCTTGGGCTCTCATGGTTTTTGCTGCGGCGATTCAGGCAGCATATTCCGTCGCAAACCAGTACCGGCCGCACGCTGAATATCAGCATGAACAGCATGAGCCAGCTCATGTTTCCGCTCTTTGCGCTCACCCTCGTTATAACGGGCAGATGGGCGCTGCATCACTGGTACTCGACGCACATTCTCAACATTGTCATCCCGTTGTTATTTGCGCTAGCGCTGGTTCGTGCGGCCGTCTATATGCTGCGCCGGGTTTTTTCCAGTCAGGAATGGCTGCGTCCGTGGGAGCGATTTATTGGTTGGGCTGTGTGGATCGGACTGGTACTCTATATAACAGGTCTGATGCCGGAAATTCTAACCCTCCTTGATGACATTTCCTTCCATGTTGGCAAGCAGCGCTTCTCGGTATTACTGATCGCCCAGGGAATTCTTGCATTCACGATCAGCATCCTGGTGGCGCTCTGGCTCGCCCGTTCGCTTGAGGCTCGTATCATGAATACCGGCTCGCTGGATATGAACCAGCGGGTAATACTGTCAAAAATTAGCAGCACCATACTGATTCTGACGGGTGTGCTGATCGCGTTGTCCGTGGTTGGGGTAGACATTACCGTTCTCTCGGTATTCGGTGGCGCACTCGGCGTTGGATTGGGATTAGGTCTGCAGAAAATTGCCAGTAACTACATAAGCGGCTTTATTATTCTTCTGGATCGCTCTTTGCATATCGGCGACATCGTGACGGTAGATAACCGCAAAGGCGAGGTCACCTTACTTACTACGCGATACGTGGTACTCAAGAGCGATGATGGCACCGAAGCGCTTATTCCTAACGATACTTTTATCACTTCGACAGTTGTCAGCCAGACTTACTCGAACCACCGGCTACGCTTGTTTTTCCCAATTCAGATCGGCTATACAAGTCCTGTTGAAGTTGCGATGAATATCATGCTGAACGCTGCTAAGAAACGGCCACAGATATTGCCCGACCCAGAGCCCGTCGTGCACCTCAAGGAATTTGCCGATAGCGGGATCAATCTGGAACTGATTGTATGGGTAGAAAATCCCGAGGGGGGAATCCGTCAGCTACGCTCCGGCCTCAACCTGGAGATATTGTCGGAATTTCAGAAAAATGGCATCGAGATTCCCTTTCCGCAGCGGGAAGTCCGACTAGTGCGGCCAAGCAAATTGGAAAGTTAGTCGCGGGAAGCGGTTATCTGACTGGTATGGCCCGATGGCGCCGTCAAAGCAATATTACGCGGAAAGGTGCGGTGCCCTGGTTCACGCTCCCCATCATGAATATTTACTGGGTCTTTTTCTGTATGAACTCGATCTTGTAACCATCCGGGTCTTCCACAAATGCAATCACGGTGGCGCCATGTTTCATCGGCCCCGCTTCACGC
>JBDTKY010000175.1:0-5641 GCA_039935055.1 Nitrosospira sp. | reverse complement strand
TTTCTCCCCCTGATCGAGAATAACGTGACTTTCTCCAGTAAGGCTTGCGGCATCGCCTGCCTGCAGTCGAATGCCGTTGAGCGATACGCTGCCACGTGCAACATGCACATAAACGAAGCAATCTTTTTCAATCACTCTTTCGATTCTTTCACCCGTATCCACCAGTGCAGCGAATAGTTTCGCGTCCGCATGAATTCTCACGGACCCCTCAGCACCATCCGGTGAGGCGATTAGGCATAACTTGCCACGCTTTTCCACATCATCGAAATACTTTTCCTCATAACCGGGTGGGATAGCCGTCACATTTGGGATAAACCAGATTTGCAGAAAGTGGACTTGCTCCGTCGAAGACGCGTTGAACTCGCTATGCTGCACACCCGTACCCGCACTCATGCGCTGCACGCTCCCGGGACGTATGACAGAGCCATTGCCCATGCTGTCTTTATGCGCGAGTGCGCCTTCGAGTACGTAGCTGATGATCTCCATATCCCTATGGCTGTGCGCACCGAAACCCTGACCGGGCGCCACCCGGTCTTCATTGATAACTCGCAGTGCGCGAAATTGCATGTGCTTGGGGTCATGGTAATCCGCGAAAGAAAAGCTGTGCCAGGAATCCAGCCAGCCATGTTCGGCATGGCCTCGATCTTCGGCGCGACGTAATTCAATCATAGTATTCCTCCGTTATGGCTATCAATTTTTTAAATATCGATTGCAGGGATACAGTCCAGCCGCAGCAAATTCCACGTTGTGCGGACGCGGTACCTCGATGGGTCCTCGAAACGCCCCATGCAAATGCGGCATTCATTGCATATGCCCCATCTTGCCGCTTTGATAATCGGCAATTGCTTGGCGAATCTCTTCGGTATTGTTCATAACGAAAGGGCCGCTACCGATGATCGGTTCGTCAATCGGTTCGCCGCAGAGCAGTAATACCGTTGCGTTTTGTGCGCTCTCGATGCGGATGTGGTCTCCTGCCCGATCAAACAGACCCACTTCCGCCGCATCAATAGTTTCAGAACTATTGATGCGCACTGAACCTTTGAGTACCGCTAGCAATGTGGTGTAGCCCTCGGGCACAGGAAGGTCAAGCGGTTGCTCGCTCGCTAGACGCAGATCCCATACGTGAATTGGCGTGAACGTCCGGGCTGGCCCTGCAAGCCCTCCAAACTCGCCTGCGATGACGCGTACGCTCCCTTGGCCATTAGCCAGATTCGCAGTGGGAATCTGGCTATTCAAGATATTTTGATAACGTGGTGGCGACATTTTGACCTTGGCAGGCAGGTTGACCCACAACTGCACCATTTCAAGCATGCCGCCGCGTCGCGCAAAATCCCGTCCATGGAATTCTTCGTGAACCAGACCGGATGCGGCAGTCATCCATTGCACATCACCCGGACCAATACTGCCGCCGCCGCCGGAACTGTCGCGATGCTCCACCTCGCCACTATAGACAATGGTCACCGTCTCAAAACCGCGATGCGGATGTGCACCCACACCACGGCGTTGCTCCGTCGGTGAAAATTCCATGGGGCCCGCATAATCGAAAAGTAAAAAAGGGCTGATCGCCGGCCCCAGATTCGAATAGCCAAAGAGTGTCCGCACGGGAAAACCATCACCAACCCAGTGACGATCTGTGCTGCGTTGGATACGCTGAAGCTTCTTGACCGATGTATCAGGTGTTATTGCTGGCATTAGCTACCTCCTCTCTGGTTTTTTACACGTGTCGAGCAGAATTGATGTTTCATTATCGAAGCCGAAATCCACCATGTGGTACGCTCGCCGCCGTAAGCCGCGCCGGCAGGCTGTTCCATCCAGGCGACGCGGTTTTGACCCGGTAATTTGTGTGATCGTCGTATACTCCAGCTTCAATATGGTTTATGAATGTACTCCTCGCCAGATTGATGCGTAACCCGTCTTTCTTCGAAATAAGCGTTCGGGAAAACAGAACAATGCAATATCGACTTAATGATATTTTGGCCTTTATACAGGTGATAGAGGCTGGAAGCATCAGCACTGCGGCCCAGCGCATGGGCTTGTCGAAGTCGGTCGTCAGCAAACGTATCACCGACCTGGAGGGGGTATTGAAGGTCGAGTTGCTGCATCGCTCGACACGCGGGGTGATCCCGACGGACAAGGGGATCACGTTCTATCAACGTGCTCGATCAGTTATGCAGCAGCTTGACCAGGCAGCGGCGGAACTCATCGAGCAGGACGGCGAATTGTGCGGATCATTGCGAATCGCTGCCCCGATGACCTTCGGGACCATGTACCTTGGACCGATTCTATTCTCTTTCATCAACCGCTACCCGCAGTTGAGACTTGCGCTGGATCTTGACGACCGGATTACCGATCTGCTCGGGGAAGGCTATAATTTGGGAATTCGTATCGGGCGGCTGCGTGACTCATCTCTCGTGGCCCGCAAACTGGCGGTAAGCCGTCGCGTGATCTGTTGCAGTCCTGAGTATGCCCAACGTGCGGGTCTGCCAGCAACGATCGAAGAACTGGCCGGCCATGCATGCATCGGCTATGCCAATGTGTCACCCAGTCAAATCTGGCAGTTCGAGCCGGTGGAACCCGGTGGGGCACCCTGCTCACTGATTGTACGTAGCCGAATCGTCACTAATAACGGTGAATCGATGCGGGACGCGGCTATCGCGGGACTTGGTATTTCCATCCTTCCGGTTTTCATCGTCGCCAAGGCGCTGGCAAGCGGTCAGCTTATTAATGCTCTGCCGAACGCATGCCCGGTTGCAGATATGATCTACGCGGTCTATCCGCAAAACCAGCATCTTCCCAAAAAGGTCCGTGCCGTCATTGATCACCTGGTTGCGATATTTGAGGGGAATCCGCCCTGGGAGCTGGAATTGAAGCAAACATAAATTGCTTGAATGCCAGATGGCCAGACGTAGAAAAAGAAGAAAAAAAATTGGCTGGCTTGCCCTGAATAGGCTGGCGGGCTGAAAGGCCACTGGCGTAGGAGAAACCCAGCGGCAACGGATAAACTTGCACATTTAGCTTTGAATCTCAGTAGCCTCTTATGGCACTACATCAGATAGAAGGCGTCCAATCAGTGAATGGTTTTGATCTCCATGAAATCTACACCAGGCTGACAATATACAGGTTTTACTTGCCATACCACCACGATACATCACATTATTTTGTAATTAATAATGATAATGATTCCGATTATAATCATTGATTAAAAAAAAGCAAGAATTTTCTGAAATTATTGTTACATACTTGTAACAATACCATGTCAATGTTTAATTATGGATAACGAGCATGAACCTGCCTAGCAGCCTGCCTGGCACTGATCTCACCGCTGCTGCTCATCGCCCTCCCCATCAAACTGGATTCTCCCGGCCCCATCATTTTCAAGCAGCGCCGCTAAGGACTCGATGGGGAAGAAGTTCTGGTGTATAAATTCCCCTCGATGCGGGTGTGCGAAGATGGCGAGACGATCCGGCAGGGGCGCAAGGGCGATGCCCGCATTACACGCACCGGTGCCTTCCTGCGCAAGAATTCGCTGGACGAATTGCTATGGTGGTCTTCAGGGATCGTGCCGCTTACTGAAGTTCTTCGTAAAAATCCGAGTCTACTTGACGCAATTCTGCAACACGGCGACCACGGCGAGTCGACGCAAAATCTTCCTTTATCCTCTATACTTCGGTTGAAGTTACGTTCGACCAAGTATGAAGGACATGGAATATGTCACCCGAAGAATACCTCCAGGAAAGACTGGATGATCAGATCGACTGGTATGACAAAAAAAGCTCATGGAACCAGAAGTGGTTCAAGGTGCTCCGAACTGTCGAGATTCTTTTCGCCGTCGCCATTCCATTTCTCATCAGCCAGATTACTGAAAAGAGCGGGCCATTCAATTACGTCGCGGGTGCAATGGGCGTTGCCGTCGCGTTGATCACCGGCTTGGTCACCTTGTACAGGTTTCAGGAAAACTGGATCGAATACCGGACAACGGCTGAAACATTGAAACATGAAAAATACCTGTATCTCACCCGAAGCGCACCGTACGATGGCGACAATGCATTTCATCTGCTGGTAGTGACAATCGAATCCACAATTTCCAAGGAAACTACCGCCTGGTCTCAGTCACTCCTCGCGCAAACCAAGGATAAAGGTACAGGTTAATACCAAACTCTCCTATCTTTTTATTCGTTGAATGTGGAAGCTGGGAGCAATTCCGGTTTGTGGGACAAACGGAATATGATGTACCCATAGTTTCACGGATTTTTTCGTCTTTCAAAACCAGCATAAGCTACGCTGCACACCAATAGGTGAAACCCTCAAGGGATCTCAAAACCGTGAGCCACTTCGCGGCGAAGCAGTCCAGGATTGATCTTTCCTTGATCATTTGCTTCTCCAGTTCCATACACCACTTCAAAATCATCTCCGGCCTACGCAAAGGTAAATCTTGCGGAGCTCCCCTCAGCAAGCCTGAGGGTTACCTCGCCGATTACATCACCCTACCCTGCTGCCGGTACCCCCGAGCAGCACCCAAGTCCAGCGCGCGAACAGCGGATGTAATATCTCACTCCTGTTTCAAGCTTCTCATTAGCCAAGGTGTAATACCGGAAGCATGAAACAATGTAAATGCAGCGACCGGGAATATTGCTTTCCGGCATTACATTCCCGTTGAATAAATCGCGGAGCTTACGTAATCTCTGGTTGCTATTTCTTGCTTTTTCAACGTCTTGATCTATATTGATTAGACGGTAATTGGTAGTTCGCAGTCATGACAAACTGATGCAGACTGGATATATCATTAATAACATCCAGGCGAACGCCAATTGGGGGAATAGCCTTAGTTTATTGGGCCTTAATACGAGCGGTTAAAAATTCCATGAGGAGGTGATTTATGCCAAGCAAGAATCCCGTTACCCGGCCGACTGTAAAGTCGATAGGGTCATATGTCAAGAAGCATGCCCCCAAGGTAGAGGAAACACAGGGACATCAGCATGCAATGTCGGAAACCGTCCGCGAAGCGGATTACGAAGGCCACCATATCACCGTTCGTACAACCTACCAGATAGAAGTCGATGGTACGCCAATCACCGGACATATGGGGGTCACCGATAATGGAAGCGTTCATTATCACCCGATACCGAATATGAGCTTCGCTTCCGCACTCGATATGGTCAAGCGATTGATCGATGTCTTTCCCGATGACTTCACCGATACCGGGGAGAGGCCCGCTGCGCATGGTGGCCATACTGCCAACCCCAAGCCTCGCACCAAATCGGCACCTGCAGCCCGCGTCAGTAAAACCGGAAAGAAAACGCACGCCGATCACAAGTAAATAAAGAGATAAAGGAGAATGCCATGGCCATACGAAAATATATTCTGACCAGCGCGACTGCGCGCACCAAGTACATTCATGGCGTAAAATTATTGAAAAATGAATTCCCTGGACCAACGACTTCAGATCTGGGCATTGATGGGCCCTCCCAGCCAGTCAGCACCTATGACCTGTTTGTGGTTTGGCATCACGTTGCAATGACAACATTTACTCCTCCCACGCAGGGCGACCGGAATGCCGCCCACCGCGGCCCGGTATTTCTTCCATGGCACCGATTTATGCTGCTGCAACTGGAAATGAACCTCCAACGCGTGCTTGGAAACG
>JBDTKY010000174.1:0-9847 GCA_039935055.1 Nitrosospira sp. | reverse complement strand
TCTGCTCATCGCCATCGTCAAGAAGGAGCTTCATCTCAATGCTTCGCTCTACACTTTGCTACAGATTTTGTCGGTCTCGATTTTTGAGAAAACCCAGATTTTATGCGCCTTGCAGCCCGATACCAACGGAACTATTCCACCACTTATAGATAAACAATTGATCTTGTTTGACTTTTAACCGGACACTACTGATCGAATATAAGCATCAATCATCGTTCGAACTATATCCCGTGCCTCAGCTAACTCATTCTCCTTCGCGTCTCTGAGTACCTCACTGGCTTTTTTCCCACGATGACGCCCTTGATTTAGAGGTTCATTGTTGCAGAGTTGTCCTAAACGTGACCAGGTGGAATAGGTGATTGCAAGAGTCGCTCGCGCGTTCGCTTCACTACCAAACTTATTAGAAAGTGCGTCACGAATCTCATACAGATGAACCAGTTCATCACTGGGATCTTTTACCGCTGCATCGTAGCTTTGCAACAATATGAATAATAGGTCATCAGAAGCATGAGCGATAAATAGTTCGCTTAAACGCTTCATCGTTTCAATCTTTACCTGTCGTGAATCCGCAATGGTGTTTCCGTTCTTATCTATAATTCGGAATTCAACCGACCCGCCAGTTACAACCATTTTTGCTGGTTCTAACTCCACAAAATAATCCTTTCGCCCATCTTGATGCACTACTATTTTGATTGGTTGGGATAGTTTATAGGGCTTATGAGTGAAAAGTTGTTGGGTCAAAAACCGAATATTCAGGTGCTTATGCAATTTTTCTCGGAGAGAGGGGTTTGCCTCGTAAGTCGCCGAATCAACTTTTGTTTCGACCTTACCGTCGGCTATCTTTATCATATGGTCATGACATAAGATATCAACTCTTTCTCCGAAGTAGGTAGAAGGCGAGAAGTTCCATTGCAACACCACGTCCGCGCTCATAAAGTTGGATCTCAGTTCAATATACAAGTCACTGAAGATACAACACAGGGATTAAAATATCTATGAGTACGCGAAAAACGGGAAGCTTATTACGTGTGTGAACGTTGCAGACGTCTGCACATTTTCCCAAACAACAAAAACCCTCAGCTTATTAGGCTGAGGGTTTTGATGGGTCTACCTGTTTTATGTCTTTAGTTCAGCCAGTGTTGGGAGTACACGACGTACCCCCTATTTATCCCCCCATGGAACGTCGGATGCAATAGGATTTGATGGGATGCGGCAGGACGGTTAACCAATGAAAAAGCCCGCTGTGCGCGGGCTTTTGGGACTTCTTGGGACTGTATGGAACGTTTAAATGGTGGCCAAGGGCGGAATCGAACCACCGACACAAGGATTTTCAGTCCTCTGCTCTACCGACTGAGCTACTTGGCCTTTTGAAACAGTCGCATCCCAGCATACACAGCAAGGGTTACCTATACCGCCAACTGATAGGATACATGCTTTTTTGAAGTGCGCAATTCTAGCACAGCGCAAAACTCATTGGAACACAAGAGCAATTTGCCGCAAAACGTCGATCAAAGAAGAGCACGGCGGCGTAAATACGCAAGCCCTTGCCCCGGGCCCCTGCCTAGGATACTCATCCACTTTAGCTACTTGAATAACTCGGACGAGATCCGGATGGTTCTGTAAGGAAGCTGAAGCGATTTTTATGTCTGACAGAACACGTCTTTCATATCCAATTATCAGAAAATCGGGCCATTAATTTAGGTATCGCCGTCTAGCAGCTTGTCGGACTTGAAGGATCGAAGCGAAAATGTGGCTGGGTGAGGGTAGATTTTGACGATTTTGAAGACCAATAATTGTTCTTATTGGACGAAAAAGCGGCGAAATATAGACCAGCCAGACGTTTTTGCAGCCGATTTCCTTTAAGTCCGACAGGCTGCTAGACCCTTCTGCCCGAAACAGGCTACAATTCTGGCTTTTAGTAGCATGATGTCATGCATGTTTCTCGTAATCTTCCCGTTCAGGCAGAAGCCCCCGTTGCGCTTACCATAGGGAATTTTGATGGGGTGCATCTGGGTCATCAGGCCATGCTCGCCCGGCTGAAGGAAGCTGCTAACCGGCTTGATCTTATTGCTTGTGTCATGACTTTCGAGCCCCACCCGCGCGAGTTTTTCGCGCCGGACCAGGCCCCCACGCGGCTCACCAGCCTGCGGGAGAAGTTGGAGCTACTGGCGGCCGCGGGCGTGGAAAGAGTGCAAGTATGCCGTTTTGATTTTGATTTCGCCAGAATCAGTGCAGAAGATTTTATTGTCCGTATCCTTCAGCGAGGGCTTGCCGTCCGCTGGGTTTTGGTAGGAGACGATTTCCGCTTTGGCGCACGCCGCGCCGGGGACTTCGCTATGCTCAAAGCATTCTCTGCCAAATGCGGTTTTGAAGCGGAGGAAATGCCGGCTTACTCTGTGAATGGTTTACGGGTTTCGAGCACGGCCGTTCGGGAGGCCTTGACAATGGGCGACCTGAAGCTTGTCAGACGGCTGCTGGGACGGCCCTATAGCATTAGTGGACGTGTGGTGAGTGGCGACAAGCTAGGCAGGAAGATCGGCTTCCCCACGGCCAATATTCAGTTGAAGCACAACCGGCCTCCATTGTCTGGAATCTTTGCGGTAGAAGCTGAGATGGAAGTCCATGACGCGGTGAGGATGTCCTCGCCCCGGTGGATGCAGGCGATGCGGGGCGTAGCCAGCTTGGGAGTGCGACCCACTGTGCGTGAGAATGGTAATCCGGTGCTGGAGGTGCATCTGTTCGATTTCGATCAGGAAATCTACGGCTGTCACATGCGCGTGCATTTTCTGCACAAGCTCCGGAATGAAGAAAAATACCCTGACCTGGAAACACTTACCAGCCAGATTGGAAGAGACGTAGACCACGCAAAGCGTTATTTTAAAGCCCCCCTCTACATAGAGTAGAGCAAACTGATGTTCGCTATATTTCATGACTGATTATAAGAAAACGCTTAACCTGCCTGACACGCCTTTTCCCATGCGTGGCGATCTCGCCAAGCGTGAGCCTGTCATGCTCAAAGCCTGGCAGGAAAAAAATCTCTACCAGAAGATCCGCGAGGTCAGTAAAGGCCGTCCCAAATTTGTGCTGCATGACGGCCCCCCATACGCCAATGGCGATATACATATCGGCCATGCGGTCAATAAGATCCTTAAGGATATTGTCGTCAAGGCAAAAACGTTGGCAGGGTTTGATGCCCCGTTTGTGCCAGGCTGGGATTGTCATGGATTGCCGATCGAACATCAGATTGAGAAAAAGCATGGCAAAAATTTGCCTGGGGATAAAGTACGCGAGCTGTGCCGTGCTTTTGCACAGGAGCAGGTTGCCCGACAGAAGGCTGATTTCGTTCGGCTTGGTGTGCTGGGTGATTGGGATAATCCTTATCTCACCATGGATTACCACATGGAGGCGGGTATCATCCGCGCGCTCGGTAAGATCCGCAGAAGCGGCTATCTCTACCAGGGACGGAAACCGGTCAACTGGTGCATCGATTGCGGCTCCGCGCTGGCGGAAGCAGAGGTCGAATATGAAGATAAAACTTCATCAGCCGTTGATGTCGGCTTCGAGGTAGTCAATTCCAATTCACAAACTGGCAGTAATCCTCCCAGGCACCCGCTGGTGGCAGCTTTTGGAATAACCATGCCAAAGAACACCACAGTTTATGCGGTGATATGGACTACCACGCCATGGACGCTACCTGCCAATCAGGCAGTATCCGTGCATCCCGATTTTGATTATGCGCTGGTGGAAACCCCTCGCGGGTTACTTATACTGGCTGCCGATCTGGCACAGACGTGTCTTGAGCGTTATGGGCTGCATGGAAAAACGCTTGCCGTATGCAAAGGCGCGGCGCTGGAGAGTATCCCATTAAATCATCCCTTTAACGGCCAAGGGGTGCCAATTATTTGTGGCGAGCATGTAACCCTGGAAGCCGGGACGGGTCTGGTGCACACCGCGCCGGCGCACGGACTGGACGACTATTTTATCGGTCAGAAATATGGCCTTTCCGATGATAGCCCCGTGGATGACAATGGCAAATTCATCACTGGCACCCCGGTTGTTGCCGGCCTATTTGTTTGGAAAGCCAACGATGTGGTGATCGATACACTTCGGGCTAGCGGGCACTTGCTGCATATGGAAAAGATTCAGCATAGCTACCCACACTGCTGGCGTCACAGGACCCCGATTATTTTTCGGTCCACGCCGCAGTGGTTTATCGGTATGAACAAAGATAGCCACACAAACAATTCTCAACAGGGAAAAACATTGCGTGAACTGGCCGTGAATGCTGTAGAGGCCACTCAATTTTACCCCGTATGGGGTAAAGCTCGCCTGGAAGCGATGATCGGAAACCGGCCCGATTGGTGCGTGTCGCGCCAACGGGACTGGGGAGTACCGATGGCATTTTTCGTACACAAGGAAACAGGCGCGTTACATCCGCATACCGATGCATTGCTGGATAAGGTGGCGCAGCGCGTAGAGCAGCAGGGAATCGAAGCCTGGTTTAGCCTGGATGCGGCAGATTTGCTTGGTGACGAAGCGAAAGATTACAGGAAGCTTTCAGATACACTGGATGTTTGGTTCGAATCCGGAACCACCCATGACACCGTTTTGAAACCCGATGCTCATCTCAAATACCCGGCCGACCTTTATCTGGAGGGCTCGGACCAGCATCGCGGGTGGTTCCAGTCATCGCTCCTGACTGGTTGTGCAATTGACGGTCGCGCACCTTACGACGCGTTGCTTACTCATGGCTTCGTGGTGGACGGTCATGGTCACAAGATGAGCAAGTCGAAGGGGAATGTTATTGCACCACAGAAAGTGATGGATACGTCGGGGGCGGATATTTTACGGCTATGGGTGGCTTCGACCGATTATTCCGGTGAGCTTTCCATTTCAGACGAAATCCTGAAGCGGGTGGTAGAAAGTTATCGGCGCATCCGCAATACGTTACGTTTTCTTCTCGCCAATTTAGCTGATTTCGATCCAGCCACCGATGCCGTAGCAGTAGAGCAATGGCTGGAGATTGACCGCTACATGCTGGCGTTCACGAGGGTACTTCAGGATGAGCTGACGCACGATTATCAGCGTTACGAGTTTCACATGGCGGTGCATAGACTGCATAATTTCTGTTCCGAAGATCTGGGCGGTTTTTATCTGGATGTTCTCAAAGACCGGCTTTATACTGCGGCAGCCACGGGTATTCCACGGCGCTCGGCTCAAAGTGCGCTGCATCATATCGCTCATAGTCTGGTACGCTTGCTTGCGCCCATTCTTAGCTTCACCGCTGAAGAAGTATGGGAACATCTGGCAGACAGTGCCGATGACAGCGTTTTGCTCCACACTTGGCATGAATTTCCACTGCAGCCGAATGAGGAAGCATTGATTCGGCGCTGGACCCGGCTTCGCGAACTGCGCTCACAGGTGCAAAGGCGGTTGGAAGAATCGCGTGCGCTTGGAAAAATCGGTTCATCGCTCGCGGCGGCGGTTGAAATTCAGGCCAGTGGGGAGGATTTCCTGCTGCTGGATTCGTTGGGGGACGATCTTCGCCTAGTCGTCGTCACCTCCGAGGCACGCTTGGTTCGATCGGAGGATGCTCAAGGGGGAGAGGTCTCAGTAACGCCATGCGTTCACCCAAAGTGCGAACGCTGTTGGCATTATCGGCAGGACGTAGGAATCAATGCCGATCATCCCACGATATGCGGCCGATGCGTATCCAACCTTTTCGGCCCGGGCGAGGTTCGGCGACATGCCTGAGGGCGCAATGCGTGCTGTGGAGCCCCGGGCAAGATGAAACTTCAGGTCAGCCTGATCCTGGCGTTGGTGGTGTTGGTGCTCGATATCGCGACCAAGCGTTGGGTGGAATCCGTATTGCTTCACGGTCAGCAGATTCCGCTGACGGGGTTTTTCAATCTGGTGCTGACCTATAACGCGGGCGCAGCGTTCAGCTTCCTAAGTGATGCTAGTGGTTGGCAACGCTGGTTTTTTAGTGCGATTGCAGCGAGTGCGTCGGGCCTGATAATTTATCTGCTACGCAAACACGCGGCCGATAAACTGTTTTGTATCGCGCTGAGTCTGATATTGGGCGGCGCGCTGGGAAATTTATGGGATCGTATCACGCTTGGCCATGTGGTCGATTTTCTGGATTTCCATGTCAGCAACTACCACTGGCCCGCGTTTAATGTCGCGGATTCCGCGATTTTTTTGGGGGCCATGTTGCTGATACTCGATAGTTTCCGGCACAAGAAATCGGGCACTGGGAAGAACGATCAATAATTTTCATGCGAAATTTTAAACGCGGTTCTTTCCAGGCTGCCATAGCACGTCTTCCACACCTTGCTGCCGGTTCAAGACCCGGCATAGCACGAATAGAAAATCTGATAGGCGGTTGAGGTACTGGATATGAAATGGTGTTACCGTATTGGTTCGGGATATCCGGACTACGCTTCGTTCCGCGCGGCGGCATACGGTGCGCGCAACGTGGCAGAGAGCCGCCGTGCGGGCTCCGCCGGGAAGTATGAATTCCTTTAATGCTGCCAGCGTGCCGTTGTACTCATCAAGTTCGTTCTCTAAACGGCTGACTTGCGCTTCGCTCATACTGGCGCGTCCGGGAATACTCAGATCGCCGCCCAGGTCAAACAAGTCATGCTGGATATTTTCCAGTTTGATGCGCACGCCTTCTTCAAGGCCTTCCGTAAGCAGAACGCCGATACAACTGTTGAGTTCATCCACCATACCGATAGCCTCGATACGCATGCTTTCCTTGGCCGATCGTGTACCATCACCCAGCCCGGTGGTGCCGTCATCGCCGGTGCGCGTATAGATCTTTGTCAGGCGCTTACCCATGCCGGGTGCTGATAGATAGGTTATGAGCGGCGTATAATCCGCGTCTCAGGTTATTTATGGTGCTACTCATCCTGCTCGGGTTTGCCTGGAGAGCGAGGCCTAAATAACGCTGCGAGCGGTTTATTTTGATTCCCGGGCCGGATATAACCAAGCCCTTTATCTATCGTAGACGGTGTTGTGGTGTTGGCGGAAGAAGTTGACGAGCTGTCTGTAGGCGGCGTTGAAGGCGTATAGGGCTGGCTGAACAGCGGATCCTCAGATGTTTTGGTACGTCTTGCTTGTAGCCCCCCGTGTTCTACACGTTGCCTGGAACCCGGGGAACGGGATGCGGAATGAGCTCCATTGGGCTCACCGGCGCGTGGTCCGGAAATTCTTTTCTGTTCTGGCGCGGCACGTTCGGTGCGATCACGTCTGCCGCGGGTACCTTCGGATTCTACCGCGTGATGCGGCGTTCCTGGCTCGAATCCGGCAACTATCTTTGTGCTGAGCGTCAATTTCAGAAGCTTCTGGATACCTTCGAGCAATTCGTTCTCATCCTTGCACACCAGCGAAATAGCATCCCCTTTGGTGCCAGCGCGGCCGGTGCGCCCGATCCGATGAATGTAATCTTCGGGTGACGTGGGCAACTCAAAATTGACTACATGCGGCAGGTCTTCGATGTCGAGTCCGCGCGCGGCCACGTCGGTAGCGACCAAAACTCGCACTACGCCTTGCTTGAATTCCGCCAGAGCCTGAGTACGTTGAGGTTGACTCTTATCACCATGGATGGCTGTTGCGGTGATGCCATCGCGTTCCAATTGCTGAGCCAACCGGCTAGCGCCATGCTTGGTACGGACAAATACCAGCACCTGTTTCAAGTCTTGCGACTTGATCAGATGTGCCAGCAATTCGCGCTTACAATCGCGCTCGACCGGATGCACCACATGTGTTACCAGCTCGGTAATTGAGTTACGCCGCGCCACTTCAATCAATACCGGTTGTTTGAGGAGGTTATCCGCGAGCTTCTTGATTTCGTCAGAAAATGTGGCGGAGAACATGAGACTTTGGCGTTGTTGCGGAATCAGTGCGAGAATGCGCTTTATGTCAGGCATGAAACCCATGTCCAGCATGCGGTCAGCTTCATCCAGTATCAGAATCTCGACTTTAGACAGATTCATGGTTTTCTGCTCGACATGATCCAGCAGACGTCCTGGCGTGGCAACCACGATTTCCACGCCTGAACGCAAGTCTTTGATCTGAGGATCTATATTGACACCTCCGTAAACCACCGCACATTTTAACGACAAGTATTTGCCATAGGTTTTGACACTTTCGTGCACCTGGGCCGCCAGTTCCCGTGTGGGTACTAGGATCAGTGCGCGAATTGGGTGTCTGGCGGGTGAGACGCTGGTATTGGCATGGGGTTGCAATCGATGCAGCATGGGCAAGGTGAAGCCTGCTGTCTTGCCGGTGCCGGTTTGTGCTCCACCCATTATATCTTTGCCTTCAAGTATCGGCGGAATCGCCTGCGCCTGAATGGGGGTAGGTTCTGTATAGCCTTGATCTGCTATGGCGCGCAGAATTTCGGATGATAGGTTGAGTTGCTCGAATGACATGGTTATAACTCCTAAACCGCCTACCAACGCCTGTTGGGACCGGTCTAGGCAGAACAATTAATAGAGGGGATTACGTACCGACAAAGGAATAAGGCGGCTAATCGCAGCGTGACCGGACAGTTACGCCAAGCAATCATGGATTAGCATAATACAATATATTAGGAATTGGCGCCAGAACAGCACTTTGTGTTAATTTTTGGGAAAATTACCCTGTTGGACATTTTTTGCTGGCTTCCCGGCTTTGAACCATTCACTGTATTTTTTCATGCTGTTTAACAACGGCGCCGCTCCGCCGATGGCCACCGCATCGACAAGGCAATACCACGCTGCGACACCGCTTGGCGGATTTCCCTGAGACAGTCCAAGGACAGGCTCTATCGCTACCCATTTCCATGTTCCCGCCGCTGTTCCAATCAGCTCCAGCCATGTAGTGATAAAAAAGGCAGCGAGATAAACCATTGGCGAACGGCCTTTAAACAGGTAGATGAGAAAAACGCAAAACAATATCGCACCAACCTGGTCACCTTGCGCGGGAAAGCCGCTAATCCCCCAGATCGACCATGCGCCGCACGCTAACACAACAAACGCAGCTATCTTGCGAGCATATTTCAAGAAGAACCTGGAACGGGCGAGCGCGACAGCCGTTAAATAAACCATTCCGTGGCCGGGCGGCACATAGGCGGGTACGTTCCCAAATCGATAGGTGTATCCACCCATGTAGATGGATGCAAAATGCTCGCCAAGCGTGGCAAATGCGACCGCTATAATCACCTGCATCCGTACTTCTTTATTTTCCCCAAACAGCAACCCAGTCAAAAATGTCCAGGCGATGATTCCCATGAAATTTTGTTGATCTTGGCTCCCGCTGGCGTCCATAACCAGACTGATGGCCACACAAAAGAAAGTCAAAGCCGCTATGAAATAATCACGCGTTCTATGAGAATAAGCGGCATTAACTTGGGGAAAATTGCGCAGCATTCGATACTTATCGTATGTAATTTAAGGTTTTGAATTACTTCCGGTTCTGATAATTGGGCAAACAATCAAGGTTCACGCAATTACTTAATAAATGTATGATGATATGAAGCTGGTGAGCTCGATTGAGTTCTTTCTTTTCTCTGGAAAAATAAAAGATGATCTTTACGCTATCATCTGCTGTTATCCCAATTATCTTAAGCGATCAAAACCCCTGCTCCCAACTAACTAATTGAACGGGAGCAGCGGCGTAATAAAAATTACTCTAAGCAAATAGTACGGAAACCGGGGAGTTAGGTTCGATCAATCCTCCTCATCCTTATCTTTCTTTTCGGGCTTGAGGACCATTTTGCCTTCCTTGCGGCTGGCATTGAGGTCAGTCTCGGCAACCTCCTTGTGCACCAGGTTCTGATGGCAGTCGATGCAGGTAGCGC
>JBDTKY010000173.1:0-5486 GCA_039935055.1 Nitrosospira sp. | reverse complement strand
GCGAGTTTCGCGGTAAAGGTTCCTGCCAATCGGGCAACGTGAATTTGCTATTTTTGTTCAGTGCGTCCGCATCATAGGGTAAGGTAAGTGTAACGACATCAAGCCCGTCTATGATGGCACGTATGGGTACGCCCGATTTGCTTTGTGCCTGCTTGACTGCAATGGCTAAGCCGGATCGTGCTTTCCAGTGTCTAGCAATGCCTTATTGAAATCTTCGTGCATTTCCCAGACGGGATCGGGTTTGCTATTGTAATAAATACTGTGAAGAGTGACAGCCGCCGCACCTAAACTAAGCAAAACTGCCCGAATCGCAAAAATAATTCGGGAGCGATATGAATGCATTTTCATTTCCTTCAAGGTGACTGTCACGGAGAAAATTTAACATTTGTTTGTTTCAGGAGCGTTGCATGAAAATGAAGAAATTGAGTAAATTTCATGCTTTGCCTTGCCGGAAACGATGAATGCCGTCAGATAGAAACCCATGCGAACCATAAACGGTTCACAATGAATATTGGCCGGCCTGCCCAAAACCCAACCCTGGAGACCGCCGAAAGCTTTAGGGCGCTGAAATTAATGTCCATTCAAGCGCGCGACGTATAGAATTTTAGTTGCAACAACGTTGATGAAAATGGCGAATGGAGCAGGATCCCGGTGAATATAAAAAGTTTTACCAAATTTTCCAATGTTGCCCTCGCCGTGCTGCTGACAAGTATCGGAGCGCTGGTATTTCATTCCCTGAGCATTCGTGACGATATTACCAATCACGAGCGTCATAGATTTCGCGCTATTCTCCTTGCCGATGAGTTACTTCAGAGCTCTGACGACCTCACTAACATGGCGCGCAATTACGTGATCACGGGAAATCCGGTGTACGAACGGTATTTTTCTCAAATACTCGATATTCGCGACGGAAAGGAGCCGCGTCCGCTGAATTATTCCGCGACCTATTGGTATCTTTCTCCAGGCAAAACGGTTGCTGCGGAGGAAGGCGAGGCAATCTCATTGCTTGAAATGATGGAAAGAGAAGGCTTCAGTGATGAAGAACTCGCCCTGTTGCACGAAGCAAAGGAGAGTTCAGACCAGCTGGTCAGATTGGAGAAACAGGCATTCGCAGCCCTGAAAGGCCTGTATGACGACGGAAAGGGGAATTTTACGATACGCCGCAAGCCCGATCGGGAATTTGCCATAAGCTTGTTGTTTGGCAAGCGCTATGATGGCAGAAAGGCCGATATCATGGAGCCGATCCAGAAGTTCATGGATTTGTTCAATGGACGCATGCAGACTGAATCGAATGTGGGACTTGCCCGGCTTGAGCGTCAGATCATGTTTGAGATGGCACTTATCTTCATCGCGCTGTTTGCGACGGTGATTATAATTTTGTATACACGGCTTGGAATACTGATGCCACTGGCGGAACTGGGCCGTCAGGTAGCAGGCATCACCCGCGGCATCCGCCCCAGCCGTTACGGCAAGGCCACGACCAACGAGGTAGCGGAAATGGGTGAAGCATTAGTTCTGGCGGATGCGGAGAAAAGGCAGCTTCTTGAGAACGAACGTATTGCCAGGAATGAGGCAGAGCGGGCCAGTCAGCTTAAGGACGAGTTTCTTGCAACCCTCTCACATGAACTAAGGACGCCGTTGAACGCGATTCTGGGATGGTCGCAGCTCATCCTGAGCGGAAACATGAAGCAAGAGGACATTCATCGAGGCCTGGAAACCATCGAGCGTAACGCTCGCGCCCAAAATAAACTCATTGAAGATCTTCTTGAAATGAGCAGCATAATCTCGGGGAAAGTACGTCTTGATATGCAGCGATTAGACTTGGCCAACCTGGTGGATGCAGCGATTGAGTCGGTGAAGCCAACGGCACAAGCCAAGGGAATTATCCTACAAAAAACAATTGACCGGCGAGTCAACCCGATCTCGGGAGATTCCAACCGGCTCCAGCAGATCTTCTGGAACCTCCTTTCCAACGCCATAAAATTTACGCCTAAGGGTGGCAGAATAGAAATTGTAGTTGAGCAGATAGGCTCGTATCTCGAAATCGGGATCCATGACTCGGGTCTGGGTATATCACCCGACTTCATGCCCTATGTTTTCGATCGCTTCCGTCAAGCCGATGCTTCACTTACTCGACAGTATGGCGGTCTTGGCTTGGGTCTTGCAATTGTCAAGCAACTGGTGGAGCTTCATGGTGGAACAGTTCGAGCGGAAAGCGCGGGCCCAGGTAAAGGGGCATCATTTATTGTGAATCTACCGCTTGCCACCTCAAGCGATAAGGTGATAAACGACCCGTGGTCATTGAAGCACAATCCGTTCGACGGGGAAAACCTTTCTCTCTCGGGAATAAAGGTATTAGTAATTGACGACGAACTGGACGCACGTGAAGTTATCAAAAGAATACTGACTCACTGTCAAGCCAGTGTAACTATAGCGGCGAGCGCGATGGAAGGGCTACAACGCTTGATGCTTGACAAGCCGGATGTGCTCATCAGTGATATCGGCATGCCGGACAAGAATGGGTACCAGTTCATTCGTGAGGTGAGAAACCTTCCTGCCGAGAGTGGCGGCAAAACCCCTGCCATCGCACTCACGGCATTTGCTCGTCCGGAAGACCAGGTCAGTGCGATGAATGCCGGCTATCAGGCGCACCTTACCAAGCCGGTTGAATCTCGGAAACTGGTCACCGAAATTGCCAAACTGCTTGGACTGGAGAGAAAATCAGCAGGCAAATGGTTCTAGCCCTGGCCGGAAAATAATCGCAATAACATAATCGCATCCTGGCTTTCCCCCGATTACCAAGGTTTGCCGGCGTTCAAAGCGTCCCATGGCAACCTACTGGCACCTCCGCAAGTCTATATGCCTCATCTCGCCATCCATCGCTACCAATTGTAATAGCCGGACAGGCCGATGAAACTGATCGCTTGATTCGGGTCTTGATTCAGCCACGTGCCGCCGGTAAGTCCAGCTTGCCCATGTCCACTCATCCGTTTTGATGCAGTTGTAGATGTAATCAAGACGAAGGCCCATGTTTTTCAGCACAGCATATTTCAAAACCAACCTCAGATTGGTTAGCTTAGGGTGTGTTAACTCTAATAACTATATTGCATGTATTCAGGTATACTGCAGGGTATGGAAATCACTCAAGCCCAGTACGAGCAGATCGTACACTGTTTACCGCTCCAGCGTGGCAATGTCAGCCTGAGCAATCTTAACGTATTGAATGCCATTTTGTATGTGGCTGAACAGGGTTGCAAGTGGCGCGGCTTGCCGAAGCGCTTTGGTAATTGGCACACGATATACACCCGCATGAATCGTTGGAGCAAAAGCGGCGTGCTGGACCGGGTGTTTGAGCAACTGCAACAGGCGCAGATCGTTCGCATCAAGATTGAGGCGGTCTCGCTGGACAGCACTCTGGTCAAGGTTCATCCGGATGGCACCGGGGCTTTAAAAAAAACGGCCCACAATCCATCGGCAAATCCCGGGGCGGATGGACCACCAAGATTCATATGGTTGCCGCGGATGCTCGCACGGCCATAACGTTTGCCCTGTCCTCCGCACGATGCGGTGGAGTGTTCGGCGACAATTATCTTGACCGGTTGACCGATACGTAGGACAACGGTGAGTTTCAATTTTATGGGGAGCTCCCTCTTGCCAGGAAAACGTATCATAGCGGGCATGGGGCCGATGTGTCAGGAATCGTGGTGCGTACGGTCTTGCCACGCCAATGGCCCGTGAGAGTCCCACCTTCCCTACCATTCCTCACGGATGAGAGGCGTCCATACCATTTCTCTCAGATGTTGGAGCCTCCTCAAAACCTGGGGCGGTTCAATGACGATACTCCCAGAAAGTATAGAGGCATCGACTCTGTGCGCTCGTAGGCCAGCCCGAGAATCCACTTCAATCGCGGGGCACACTGCGTCCGCCCAAACCGATGTGAACTCTTCGTGAAATGGCATGGCAACGAACACTTCATCACGAAGATCTGTCCTCCAGTAAGTATCAAAGAAATCGCGTGGGTACATTTGAATCATTTTCCCAGATTATTTTAATCAAACCCAAGACATTACAAATTTAAGCAAAAGCAATTTCTGAGACTTTCTTTTCCGGCACCTGCCCGGCTATCTACGCGCCGAAATCGCCACAAATTCCCGATCCTCAGGCCCGATATAATTCGCCGAAGGCCGGATAATCTTGTTATCCATGCGCTGCTCGATAATGTGCGCAGCCCAGCCACTGGTCCGTGCTATCGCAAACAGCGGCGTGAACATGGCTGTCGGTATCCCCATCATGTGATAGCTTACAGCGGAGAACCAATCGAGGTTGGGGAACATTTTCTTGATATCCCACATGACCGTTTCCAGTCTTGCGGCAACGTCAAACATCTTCATGTCACCGGCCTCTGCCGAGAGCCTTCTCGCCACTTCCCGGATAATCCGGTTACGTGGATCGGCGACGGTGTAAACCGGATGGCCGAACCCGATAATGATTTCCCTGTCCACCACGCGGCGGCGGATGTCCGTCTCGGCTTCATCCGGATTATCGTAGCGCTTCTGGATATCGAACGCGGCCTCATTGGCGCCGCCATGCTTCGGTCCGCGCAGCGCGCCGATGGCGCCGGTGATGGCGGAGTAAAAATCCGAGCCGGTACCAGCGATCACGCGCGCGGTAAAAGTAGACGCATTGAATTCATGCTCGGCGTATAGCACCAGCGAGGTATGCATCGCCTTCACCCAGCTCAGCGGCGGCGGTTCGCCGTGCAGCAGATGCAAAAAATTCCCACCGATTGAATCATCATCGGTTGCCACGTTAATCCGGCGATTATTATGAGAATAGTGATACCAGTAAAGCAGCATGGGTCCAAGGCAGGCCAGCAGACGGTCGGCCAAATTGCGCGCGCCTTCGACAGAATGATCTTCCGCTTCCGGCAGTATGGTACCCAATGCGGAAACGCCAGTGCGTAAGACATCCATCGGGTGCGCAGTTGCAGGAATCGTTTCCAGCACCGTTTTAGGGTTGACGGGAAGATCACGCAGGCTTCTAAGTTTTTCTTTATATGCCACCAGCTCCGCCGGCGTAGGGAGCTTTTCATAAACCAGCAGATAGGCAATTTCTTCGAATTCACAGGTATTGGCCACGTCCAGAATGTCGTAACCGCGATAATGCAGATCATTGCCGGTTCTACCGACACTGCAGATGGCGGTGTTACCCGCCACCACACCGGACAGCATGACGGACTTCTTGGTTTTTGAACCAGGGTTTTGGGCAACTTCAGTCATTTTCAGGTTTTTTGGAGGATTCGGAAAATAGGATATTCAGCTTCTCTTCGTAAGCATGGTAATCGAGAAATTCGTATAGCTCGGCACGGGTCTGCATGGTATCAATAACATTTTTCTGCGAGCCCTCTTTACGTATTGCCCTATACACTTTGAGTGCGGCGGCATTCATCGCCCGAAATGCGGATAGCGGATAAAGCACCAGGGAAA
>JBDTKY010000172.1:0-6071 GCA_039935055.1 Nitrosospira sp. | reverse complement strand
GATTCCCCATTCCCTTTTGCCACAAAGTATAGCGCATCGGTTTTAGCGGGATTCAGGGCTGCCTGGATCGAGGCCAATCCTGGCATGGCAATGGGGGTGGGCGGCAGGCCACGGCGCGTGTAAGTATTATATTCCTGATCAGTCAGGAGATCTCTCTTGCGCAGGTTGCCGTCAAATCTGTCTCCCAGGCCATAGATAACGGTGGGATCGGTTTGCAACAGCATACCTAATCGCAGCCGGTTAACAAATACGCCGGCCACCATGGTGCGGTCGCTTTCCTTGCCGGTTTCTTTTTCGACAATCGAAGCGAGGATCAATGCTTGATAGGGACCCGCCAACGGGAGACTTGCAACGCGCTCAGTCCATGCGATATTGAGATGATTTTGCATCGCGTGGTAAGCGCGTCTCAATATTGCGGTGTCGCTGCTGCCCCTCGCGAAAAAATAGGTATCGGGAAAAAACAATCCTTCCCCTGCTGTTTCGCTTGCTCCGATCAATCGCAGAATGTCCTTGCCGCTCAGATTGGTAGTGTCGTGCCGGACGGCTGGGTGCGCATCCAGGGTTTGTCTAAGCTGTGCGAAAGTCCAGCCCTCTATGAATCTGATCTCACTTTGGTTGATGTCGCCCTTGGTGATGCGTTCCAGCAACTGCAGGGGTGAAGTACTCTCGGCAATCTCGTAGTCTCCGGCTTTAAGCGATGATGCAAGCCCCATTGCCCGTGATAGCAGGACAAACGACCAGACGTCATGCAAAACACCAGCGTCGGCTAATTGCTTTGCAACGCTTTTCAAACTGCTGCCGGGCTCAATGGAAAATTCGTACGGGACAGCAGGGAGCCGGACGGGTTTATTGACCTGATAGGCAAACCATCCAGCGAAAAGGGTTACGCCAACCAATATAAAGAGAATAAGGCGTTTTAGCGTGCGCATGCGCTATAACGGCGGAATCAAATCTTGCGGAAAATCAGTGTACCGTTTGTGCCACCGAAGCCAAATGAATTTGACATCGCTACGTCAATTTTCATTTGACGGGCGGTATTGGGAACGTAATCCAGATCGCACGCCGGATCCTGATCAAAAATGTTGATCGTGGGAGGTGCAATCTGATTATGTACCGCCAAGGCAGAGAATATTGCTTCCACCCCACCCGCCGCGCCAAGCAAATGTCCCGTCATGGATTTCGTGGAATTAACCACGAGTTCTTTCGCATGCTCACCAAAGCAGCGTTTGACCGCAATGGTTTCCGCGATGTCCCCCAGCGGGGTAGACGTGCCGTGAGCGTTGATATAATCCACCTCAGCGGCATCCATGCCTGCATTTCTAAGCGCATTGGCCATGCACCGCGCAGCACCCTCCCCATCCTCACAGGGTGCAGTCATATGATAGGCATCGGCGCTCATGCCAAAGCCAACCAATTCAGCATAAATTTTTGCCCCCCGGCGCTTGGCGTGCTCCATTTCTTCCAGCACCAGAATCCCTGCCCCTTCACCCAGAACAAAGCCGTCGCGGCCTTTGTCCCACGGCCGGCTGGCAGTAACGGGATCGTCATTCCGTGCCGACAGCGCCCGTGCCGAGGCAAAACCGCCAATGGCGAGCGGCGTTACGCACGACTCCGCACCACCCGCGACCATTACATCCACATCACCATATTCGATCAGACGAGCTGAATCGCCAATGCAATGGGTAGCGGTGGTGCAGGCAGTGACAATCGCGAGATTCGGCCCCTTGAAACCAAACATGATGGACAGATTACCTGCGATCATGTTAATGATGGTGCTGGGAATGAAGAACGGCGAGATTTTGCGCGGACCGCCGGCAAGATAGGTGTTGTGGGTATCCTCGATCATCGACAAACCACCGATGCCGGAACCGATGTTGACGCCGATACGCTCGGCATCAAGACGGGTATCGGCTATATCCTCAATACCCGCGTCCTTGACAGCCTCAATCGCTGCAGCCATGCCATAATGGATAAAAATATCCATCCGGCGCGCGTCTTTGGGAGAAAGATAGTGCGTGACATTGAAATCTTTGACTTCACCGGCTATCTGAGACGCAAATGCGGAAGCATCGAAACGGGTAATACGGGTAATACCCGATTTTCCTGCGACAACATTGCTCCATGCATCCGGAACAGTGTTACCGACAGGCGAAATAATACCCAGACCGGTTATGACTACCCTACGCTTGGACAAAGTAACTCCGAGTGGAGATATGCTTAAAGCAAGGAACTGCTTAAAGCACTAGTTGGAGTGAGAATTAATGTAATCAATGGCCTGTTGAACGGTATTTATTTTCTCTGCCTGTTCATCGGGGATTTCGCATTTAAATTCTTCTTCCAGAGCCATGACCAGCTCGACGGTATCGAGCGAATCAGCACCCAGATCATCCACAAAAGAAGATTCGTTCTTGACATCCCCCTCATTAACTCCTAACTGCTCAGCCACGATTTTTTTTATACGCTGTTCTACATTTTCCATCTAGATACCTCTTCTCCGGTAAGAAAAACGCCGCCATTCTAGCAAGTTTTCAGTATTAATAAAATTAGAATAGAACACTATCAAAGATGAAATAAACAATTACGATACATGAGGCACCATTCATGCCAATCTAAAATTTAACAGATCTCAATGAAACATACTTATGAATTAATACTGCGTTTAATGAAATTATCCTTGATCAATCCATATACATCCCACCATTCACGTGGAGTGTCGCGCCAGTAATATAGCCCGCGTCTGGCGAAGCGATAAACGCGGCTGCTGAGGCTATCTCCTCGGGCTGCCCTAATCTGCCCAGCGGCACGTGCTGAATCAGCTCATGCTGCTGTTTATCAGAGAGTGCACGGGTCATGTCGGTCTGTACAAAACCCGGCGCAATGCAATTCACGGTGATATTGCGGCTGCCCACTTCGCGGGCCAGAGACTTGCTGAATCCAGACATTCCAGCTTTGGCGGCAGCATAGTTGGCCTGCCCTACATTACCGGTGGCACCCACCACCGACGATATATTGATGATGCGCCCATACCGGGCTTTAACCATGGCCCGCAGCACCGCGCGGCTCAAACGAAAAACAGATTTGAGATCGGTTTCCATGATCTCATCCCATTCCTCGTCTCTCATCCGAATAACCAAATTGTCGCGGGTAATGCCGGCATTATTCACCAGTATCGCAATATCGCCAAATTTCTCACGTATTGTTTTAAGAACATGTTCAATCTGAGCGGCATCATTTACATCCAATTTCATGCCAGCACCTTCGATGCCTGCCTCTTCCAGAGAACGGCTGATCAATTGAGCGCCATCCTCAGTCGTGGCGGTACCAACCACAGTGGCACCCTGCCTGCCGAGCTTAAGCGCAATGGCCTGTCCGATACCGCGACTGGCACCGGTTACGAGTGCTATTTGATTTTGCAGCATTATTCCCCAGTACGTTCAAAGTACAAATCAACACGGATATACCTGCGCGACAAACGCCGGCAGACTTCTCCCCCTACATAAGCATACTTGCAGCATGCCGAAGCGCTACACCATCCGTCAACGCAAAGTTGTGCAAATTATTGTCTATACGTTTGTTAAGTCCCGACAGCACTTTGCCTGGCCCGCATTCCACTATATGGGCGACGCCTGCGCCGGCAAAAGAGCGAATGGTTTCTGTCCACCGTACTGGTCTGCATAATTGCTGAACCAGAATTTCTTTTATTACAGAGGGATCATCGTGCTGTCGCACATCGGCATTATGTAACAACGGAATTTTCGGAGATCCAAACGTCACCCCTTCCAACCGCTGCTGCATCTTGCGGGCCGCCTGACTCATCAGGGAGCAATGCGAGGGTACACTCACAGGCAACATTACTACTCGTTTTGCGCCCCTGGATCTGGCCAGTTCCATACCGCGTAACACTGCATTTTTATGCCCTGCAACGACGACCTGGCCCGGTGAGTTGAAATTTGCCGGCTCCAGTAATTCTCCCTTGGAAGAACTTGTGACTTCATCGCACACCCCCTGCACCACCTCATCGTCAAGTCCGAGGATTGCAGCCATGCCGCCAGCACCTTCCGGTACCGCCTGTTGCATCAACTCTGCCCGGAAACGTACCAGCGACAGCGCATCGGCAAAAGCCAGCGCTTCCGAGGCTACCAATGCAGTATATTCACCCAGACTATGTCCCGCCACGAAAACCGGTTTCACATCCCCGAGGCTTTCCCATGCGCGATACACCGCAATCCCTGCCGTTAATATCAGCGGCTGAGTGTTGACCGTCAGACTAAGCTTCTCAAGCGGACCCTCCTCGACCATTGCCCAGAAATCCTGTCCGAGAATATCGGACGCCTCAGCAAAGGTTTCGCGCACTACGGAAAAATCAGCATATCCTTCCATCATACCCACTGACTGTGAGCCTTGACCAGGAAATACGCATGCGAATATTAAGGGAACCTTCATTGCCGTTCCATATTTAATCGAGTAGAACCAAAAATTGTTAATGATTGATAGCGGGCAGAAATATATATTCAATCATCATTTATCAGCCAGGATCGAGAAACGGATACCTACCCTATTAATTGACAGAGAGGCCCGTGCCTACCAGCGAACCAGCACCGCTCCCCAGGTAAACCCTCCCCCTACGCCTTCCAGCAACACGAGCTGCCCCGGTTTAATGCGTCCGTCGCGGACGGCAATATCAAGTGCCAGTGGAATGGAAGCAGCGGAGGTATTGCCATGCCTGTTCAGCGTGGCAACCACTTTTTCCATGGGCAATCCTAATTTGTTCGCCGTAGAAAGAATAATGCGGATATTGGCCTGATGCGGAATCAACCAGTCGATATCGGATACTTCCAGGTTATTTTCAGCCAGAGCCTCGCGCACGACGTCTTCCAGCACTTTTATCGCAAACTTGAAAACAACATTGCCTTCCATCATGACGAACGGCTTGCCTTGCACCTTGCCGCCACAGATACTGCCGGGCACCGCAAGGATTTTACTATAGCTGCCATCCGCATGCAGATGGCTTGAAAGTATTCCAGGCTGGCTACTTTGAGTCAGTACCACTGCGCCCGCGCCATCGCCGAACAGCACACACGTGCTGCGGTCGGTCCAGTCGAGTATGCGCGAATAAATTTCGGTGCCAACCACCAGCGCCGCATGGCATTTACCGGCGCGAATAAACATATCTGCAGTGGCAAGCGCATAGATAAAACCACTGCATACCGCCTGCACATCAAATGCCGGACAATCGCTGACACCAAGCTTATCCTGCAAAATACAGGCGGTGCTGGGGAAAATCACGTCGGGTGTAGTAGTGGCGACAATGATCAGATCGATATCTCCAGCTGTGACACCTGCCGCCGCCATTGCCTGGCGGCTGGCGTTGAGTGCCAAATCGCTTGCCATTTCATTGTCTGCCGCGATGTGCCGTTGCGTAATTCCCGTGCGAGTGCGTATCCACTCGTCACTAGTATCCACCATGCGCTCAAGATCCTGGTTCGTGAGAATCTTTTCGGGTAAATAGCTGCCTGTTCCAACGATCTTGGAGTACATCATGCCGGACGTTCTTCCGGCAATGGCCGAGGATATGAAGACGGGCTCTTGGCGTGATGCGACAACTCTGCCACGCTTTCACTGATGTGGCGCAACATCCCGCCTCGAACCTCATCCACCGCGCGCGCGATAGCGAAACCGAATGCATAGCTGTCCGCGGAACCGTGGCTCTTGATGACGATACCACGCAATCCCAGTAGACTCGCGCCATTATATTGGCGGTGATCTACCCGGCGCTTGAACGCACTGATGACCGGCAAGGCGACGAGTCCCGCAATCTTCGTGAGCAGATTGCGCCTGAACTCCTCACGTAGATAAGTGGAAAGCATTTGCGCCACTCCCTCCGATGTTTTCAAGGCTACATTGCCGACGAAGCCGTCACACACAACCACATCAGTCGTCCCTCTGTAAATGTCATTACCTTCTATATTCCCGTAAAAATTAAGTCCACTGTCACGCAACAGTTCCGCCGCCTGTTTCACTACCTCGTTGCCTTTTATCTCTTCCTCGCCAATATTCAGCAAACCAATGCT
>JBDTKY010000171.1:0-9909 GCA_039935055.1 Nitrosospira sp. | reverse complement strand
CCCGAAGCGATGATCGCCAGTTTTTTATGACGTGGTTTCATTTCCCTTCTCTTGTTTAGTTGACTGATGAATCAGACTTAAATGTCTCAGCAAAGTTCGTTTACGGTTAAAAACGAGGATAATCTCCCCTGCGATGCAGATGAACGCCACCAGATAGGACCCCCAGACGTAAAATCCATATCCTCCCATATTCAGGAAATCCGACACGCTGGCCCAGATCATCGCGCCGCTCCTTGCAACTCGCCTACCCATACCGTGTGGCGCTCGCGCTCAAGAATAATGGTCCGCGTGCGTATCAATACCACGGCGATAGCATACATCCAGCATGCAATGGACATGATCAGCATGCCGGTCAGCATGGTGCTGGCCATTTTGGGGGACTGGGTCACGCTGACAGTGGCGCCCTGATGAAGGGTATTCCACCATTTTACCGAGAAGTAGATGATCGGTATGTTGACCACGCCCACCAGGGCGATCATCGCGCCGGCTTTGTCGGCGCGGCGCGGGTCATCTATTGCCGCCTGCAGGGACATGAAGCCGATATAGAGAAACAGCAGGATCAATTCCGACGTGAGCCGCGCATCCCATACCCACCATGTTCCCCACATGGGCTTGCCCCACAGCGCGCCGGTCCACAAGGCAAGAAAGGTGAACATTGCCCCTGTGGGCGCGATAGCGGTCGCGATCATGGATGAAAGCCGCGTATTGAATGCGAGCCCGATGCCGGACCATACCGCCATCACCACGTAAAGGAACATGGACATCCAGGCAGCCGGGACATGAATGAAAATAATGCGATAGGCTTCGCCCTGCTGAAAATCAGTGGGGGCTACGAAGAAACCGATATAAAGGCCGACCACACCCAATACCACTGCGGCGATGGTAAACAGCGGGATCATTTTGCCGGCAAGAAAATAGAAACTCGCCGGGGAAGAGTATTTGAACCAGTTAATCGCCATGTTAAAAAATACTGAACCCTGTATTTCAGATTTTATGCTTCGGTGAGTAACTCACGATTTTAAACTAAAAACCTTAAATTCAGAATTGGTTTCTTCATTCCATCGAAATCATTCCATGGAAATTCGCAATGATACCGCCGCTGTCCAGGGTGCCAATGCCAGGGATGCCAGCAGGAAAGCGCCCAGCAGCGACATATGCGCACCGGCCCCCAAGCCCGCCGCGCTTGCTTCCACCGCACCCGCGCCAAATATTAATACCGGGATATACAAGGGCAATACCAGCAGCGAAACCAGTACGCCGCCGCCGCGCAATCCCAAAGTCAGCGCTGCGCCGATGGCGCCGATGAGGCTTAAAACCGGCGTTCCCAGCAACAATGAAGCGGTCAGCACCCCCAGCGCATCGCCTGGCAGGTCATACTGGATGCCCAGCACGGGCGCCATCAGTACCAGCGGCACGCCCGTTACCAGCCAGTGAGCCAGCGCCTTGCCCAAGACCAGCAGGGGAAGTGATTGGGGCGAGAGCAGCATCTGTTCGAGCGTGCCGTCCAGATGGTCGCTGGCAAACATCCGTCCCAGCGACAACATCGAGGCCAGCAGCGCTGCCACCCATACCACCCCGGGCGCCATGGTCCGGAGCATGCTCATCTCCGGTCCTACGCCAAGGGGGAAGAGGCTCACTACAATGATGAAGAAAAATAGTGTCGTCAGGACATCTGACCGCCGCCGCATCGCGAGCAGGAGGTCGCGCTGGATTATCCAGAGAAACATGTCAGGCGAGCTGCAGCCGCTGGATTGCGGCTGCGGTTATCTCGATCTCCTGGTGGGTCGTCATCACGATCATGCCGCCGTGTTCCAGATGCCGTTCCATCAAGCCCTGCACCAGCTTTACAGCGGTCGTGTCCAGAGCAGTCAATGGCTCATCCAGTATCCACAATACGGTGCCGCATACCAATAAGCGCGCCAGCGTTACCCTGCGCCGCTGTCCCTGCGACAATACCTTGGCCGGCAATAACTCGCGGCCTCCCAGCCCCATATGCTGCAAAGCCTCGTGCGCCTTATGTTCATCGATCTCGGCGCCCCCCAGCGCACTGGAGATGCGCAGGTTCTCAATGGCGGTCAAATCGTCTTTTACGCCGCCTAAATGGCCGAGATAAGTCATTACGCCGTAATAGTCCCCCCCCAGCGAACGAATTTCCGCGCCGTCCCAGAGAATTTTTCCGTGGGCGGGTATCGCCAGTCCGCACAGCATGCGCAGAAGACTGGTTTTACCGCTGCCATTGGGACCCTGAACCTGCATCAGTCCGCCGGCTTCGAGAGAAAAATTGACGTCACGGAACAGTCTGCGGTCGCCGCGCACACATTCCAGATTGCTTCCTTGCAGCATGGGCATTTGTCGAGGCCGAAAAGACCGGCATTATAGCGTATCGGCGCAGTAAGGCGTAGGGCGCCAACAAGCGCGGCGTATTGCGCCGTATCGCATGTTGATCAAGTTCCCAGGAAGAACCATAATAAATCGCTCGCTGAGCTTTTTGCGATGAGCGAAAACCAGCTGTTCGATGATCCCACGAACCGTTGACGTGCCCGGGTCCGCTCCCGGTGTTATAGTTTTGTTCTAATGGTTCCAGCATTTATGCATGAACGCGAATATCGAAGATCGAAGGATGCGCATGGCTCGCATGAATTTTTTATCATGACCTTGAAACAAGCGTAAAAATGAACGCAGACATTGACTTCATGCGTTCAGCGCTGGAACTCGCAGGACTGGCACAAGAGGCAGGCGAGGTGCCGGTGGGTGCGGTGGTGGTCAGGGATGGAGCAATAATCGGGCGTGGTTACAATCGTCCAATCTCGGCAGCAGATCCTACTGCCCATGCGGAGGTGATGGCGCTGCGCGATGCAGCACGGCATCTGGGTAATTACCGGCTGTCGGACTGCACGCTTTATGTAACGCTGGAGCCGTGTGTCATGTGCGTAGGGGCGATTTTTCACGCGCGAATCGCGCGGCTGGTTTACGGCGCGACGGATCCTAAAACCGGTGCATGTGGAAGCGTGATCGATCTGCCGGCGGAAATACGGCTTAATCATCATATGCGGGTGACCGGCAGCGTTTTAGCAGAAGAGGGAGGCAGCAAATTGAAACAGTTTTTTGCGGAACGCCGTAGGCTGATTTCGGAACGGGGTGATGGTGAGAATAGTAATTAATATTCCATCTCAGGAACTTGGTTTGTATGATAACAATAACGGTGTTATCAGAAGATACCGCATTTCTTCGGCCAGGAACGGGGTGGGGCAGGTGAATGGCAGCTTCTGTACTCCGCTTGGGAAGCACATTATTCGCGCCAAAATCGGCGCGGATCAACCGGTCAATACCGTATTCGTGAGACGCCGTCCCACCGGCGAAATTTACACGCCGGAACTGGGTGCTGCCTTTCCAGGGCGCGACTGGATTCTGACGCGTATTTTATGGCTGTCCGGCTGCGAGGCCGGCTTCAACCGGCTGGGTGTGGTGGATACCATGCGCCGTTATATTTATATCCACGGCAGCCCGGATAGCGTGGAAATGGGCAAGCCCGGTTCCATCGGCTGCATACGTATGCGGAACACTGATTTGATTGAATTGTTCGGACTGGTGAACGCTGGAACGGAAGTTGATATTAATATTAACGGCTGACATGTCCAGTTTTCATGGCTTGGCGGGGGGCGATCACTTGTGGGAATTGAGTAATCTTTCGAGAAGATCTCCCATGGATTTTCGTGAGGATTCGAGCGCGGTATGCAGTGCCAGCAAGTTTATGCTTACGTACTTATCGCATGAAGGGCAGGAATGCTTCGGGTGGTATTTCAGCCGTGAAATAGTCTCCTCGAATTTATGGTTGCAATGAGGACACGTGATCATGACAGGCTCTGAATCCAAATTGAGGGCCACCGGAATTCCTTTCTTGATCAAGGTTGAGATTCAGATTAAATCTTATCACGGTTGAAGTCCCTCTTTTTTCAAATTGAGTCCATGGAACCTGAAGATGAGAAATGAATCCCCTCTTCCACCAATATGTACTTAAGTCCAATTTGCAAAGTCCTCAAAAACCGTAAGATAAACGGTACGTTTCCCGAGTTGATCCATCCTGTATGTCCTTGGGCCTGGATCAAGCGCTCTCAGCCGTTAGAATTTCCGGCGACCGGGATTGCTGGGGGCGGGTCTTGAACCGCTTACAAAGGAGCCTGTCATGAAAGCCGAACCCAAGCGTGCGTCCGCGCAAGTTCCAAAGTCCATCCCTCAAGCGGCGCCGCTTCTCATGCCGGTCAGTCACTGGAAGAGTGCTGCTATCGGTGTTACCGCATATGTGTTCGAAGCATCGGAATCCGCCATACGCCAGTCCGGATGGGTGCCCGAATGGGTGGGTTACCCCGATGAAATCCCGGGATCGGGCATCGCTGTACCCGCGCATCATTTGTTTCCCAGTTATCTGAAGCTTTTGAGACTGAAAAGCGGACGTTTGCGTCTTGTGATTGATGCCCGTGCCGTGCTTCGTGGAGATGCTCCCTTCCAGCACTTCCTTTGCAACTTGCAGGCTGATACCCAGCTTTCGCTAGTGAAAGGAGAGCCGGTATAACCATAACCGGGGTCCCCTCGTTTTCAGTGCAGTAAGTGCCAGTACGTAAAGTCAATAACGACGCGGGAGTGCTCCCGTAAAGTATTGATAATGGTGATATTGCGGTTCAATCTGTAATGCGATTTGCTGGTCAAGTCGCGGAAGAACGTTCAAATTCAACCATATTCAGCCAGGATGCGGAGGTGGGAGTGAAGTGAATGTGGAACCGCGTGTGTTTCACCAACCATTGATTCATATCCATATAATGGATATATTATGTATATTTACGTTAGGATGTTCCATCATGACCATGCACGTCAATTTGTCCCCCGAAATGGAGGGTTACATCAAGGGCAAGGTTGCTGGCGGCTTCTATGGCAACGCCACGGAAGTGATCCGCGATGCAATCCGCCGGATGCAAACCGAGGAAAGCCGCGTAGCAGCATGGCAGGCAGCCATCGCCAAGAGCGATGCGCAACTTGATCGGGGCGAAGGCGTGCCCTACACGCCGGAACTCATGGAGCGCATGACGCAATCAGCTATCGCCACGATGCACGACGGCCAGCCGATTGATCCTGATGTCCTCCCTTAAACCCCAGCTTAAGCTTTCCCCGGAAGCACAGAAAGATTTCACCAGCATCCTACGTTACACCGGCGAGCGGTGGGGACATGAGCAACTGCTCGCCTACCGCGACAAACTGAACGATGCCATCATACTGCTTGACCGGAATCCGCAGCTTGGGCACCAGAGCAGGGAGTTACCGGATACGCACCGGCTTTACCTTGCCGGTTCCCATGTCATCGTGTACCGAACGCGGCAGGATGCCCTAACCGGGCAATTCTGAATTTTTCCCACGCGGACGTTCCGCGCGGGTCGCAATAAAAATCGGGAGCTTGCTGCCCTGCACTTTTTCACCCGATCACATTTTCGCTTCGATTCTTCCAGTCCGACAAGCTACTGGTCAGGATAAATACTACATTTGATGGTGCTGATGTTCGTCATGACTATTTGGTTTGGCAGCCTTTGCTTTTCCGGCAGTTTTGGCCGTGGGCTTGAGCGGGACGAAGCGGGCGGCGGTGACTTCCTGACCGGGTAGTTCAACGAATATGGTCACCACCGTTTCGGGCGTAACAGCGAAGTCTCCAACCCCCTTGAGCATATTGTCACCTGCCGGTTCCAGCTTGACCGAAGTTTTATCCTTGGCCTTGCCGATTTGAACGGTCGCCTTGCCTCCACCGCCCTCGGTACTGAGATTGCGATCGGCATGATCCATTACATAGAGCACGATTTCCTTATTCCTGGCGACAAGCTCCAGATGGTAAGGCCCGGCCATGCGCGTTTGCCCGCCGTGCGCCGATTCCTTGGCATCGAAATATTCTTCGGTATGGGCTCCTGCAAGTACGGACACCCCGGCTAATGTAACGCCGATGAGAAAGGCGGCAATTCGTGATGTATTCATTTTAAACTCTCCTGGAAATGTGCGTAAATTCGGTTCAGTTTCATGGAAATGCCTGCAGGAATGAAAGCACCCAATCAGATAATTCTGCAATCGATGCAACTTTACAACATACCTATATGGGGTATAAGTTAATACCCAATATCGGTATCAGAACGCGTGCAATAAAAGAATGCTGGAGACTATAAATATAAGGCATAACACACTGTCATATGACCAGGTGGTTCGTGTCCGTGGCAAACTGATATAAGCGGCCCATTGCAAAAGATTCACCATCATCTCGTGTCCTGATGGATTATCCGGGTTGAGGATTAGACAGGATGGGTGCTCATCAATTCCAGGATGCGGCAATATGCCGCATGCAACATTGTGCCGCATTGACTCCTTAATTAAGGAATGGGTGAATCCGCGGCAGAAATAAGTTCCCGGGCTTGCCGGTAGCAGCGCAACGGCTTGGCCGGGAGCGGGATGCTCCCCGCGAGGGCAAGGGAAACAAGACGCGAATGGCCGATCCCTTCGCCCAGAGGCCGCTGGTGCTCACCCCTTAATCGAGGTTTCATTGCACACCTTTCCGGCTCCGGTCAACCTGAACTGCGGTAACCAGGCTGCCACGATTACCCCATGCGTTACGGATATGCGACAAAACCAGCGCGATCTCTTCATCGTGCAAGGCTTGCGCAAATGGCGGCATGCCGTAAGGACGCGGATTGCTTGCGGTGACCGGCGCGTAGCCGCCATTGAGGATGCTGCGAATCGCATTAATCGGGGAGGCGAGGGTGACGCCCCGGTTGCCTGCCAGCGCGGGATAAGCGCCGGGCGCGCCTTGTCCAAAACTTCCATGGCAATCCTTGCAATATATCTCGTAAATCTTGCCGCCTTGCTGGAGCTGCTTGTCCACTTCCTCGGTAAGCTCAGGGGCTATTCCCCTTGAATGTGGGGCGCTTCCGGGCAATGATTTCAGGTACGTAGCCATGGCGCGCGCGTCATCCTCCGTCAGATGCTGGAGGCTTTGACTGACGACATCAGCCATTGGACCTGTTGCGACAGCCCGGGATGACAAACCTGTCGTGAGCAGTTGAACAATATCCTCGAGTGGCCAGTCGGAGGTGCTGGCCTCCTGAAGGGAGGTCAGGGAAGGCGAATACCAGTTCGAGCCCATGATCTGTCCGCCTCCCAGCATATTGCCCTGGCTGGCGCCAAGCGGATTCCGGGTGGTATGGCAGGCGTTGCAATGTCCAAGCCCTTGCACCAAGTAAGCGCCGCGGTTCCATTCATCGCTCTTTGCAGTCTCATTCTTATAAACGCCTTGCCTGAAGTAAAGGGCCCGCCAGACATAGAGGAGCGGGCGGAGGTTGAAAGGAAAGCTGATCCGGCTTGGCGGATTGGATTGCTCAACGCGCGGAAGCGATTGTAGATAGGCGAAAATGGCGTTGGCGTCCTCGCGCGTGACTTTCGTATAATCCGTGTACGGAAACGCGGGATACAAAGGTCTGCCATCGCGTGCTTTGCCATCATGCAGCGCTAGCCAGAAATCCTGTTCACTCCAGCGTCCGATACCGGTTTCCTCGTCGGGCGTGATATTGGGCGTAATAAATGTCCCGATAGACGTGGCAAGAATATGCCCTCCCGCGTATGGCTGGCCGCCTTGGGCCGTGTGACATCCCATGCAATTGCCGACTTGCGCGAGATAGGCGCCCCTTGCTCGCCGGGCCCCTCGAATCTGCTGTATTTGCTGTGTCGCAATGCCGCTTGTCTTTCCTGCCGGTGATTCTCCGCCCATGCGAACAGAGGGAGAGCCCATTGGTAAGAGGAATATGCCGAGACCTATGAGACCGGCAAGCACAGCAGCGATGGCAACCGGTTTCATTGAAGGCCTCCCGATTCCAGGACGATGCTGCCGCAGCGTCTGGCCAGATCGGCGGGGAGGGCCGCTGCAAGGTTCCTGTTCTTTAAAACGGTTTCCGGAACCGGTTGCGCGGCTAGCCACATTGCGATGGCACCTGCCTCGTCGGTAGTGAGCTGTTTTGCAATTTCCGACATGCAGTCGGGATTCTGTCCCCGCATTACCCCGCCGTTCTGCCAGTTACCGAACTGGGCGATGATATAAACCCGCGGCAGACCCAGGAGTCCGGGTATAAAAGGCGCTGTTCCCATCAAATCCTTGCCATGACATTCAATGCAGGCAGGAATTTTTCGCGCGGGGTCTCCGTGGGTAAGCAGTCTGCGAACCAGTTTGACTTCACCAGGTGAAGAGCGCATTGCCTCGGGCGGGGGAAAAGCCTGTTTCAGTGAAGCGAAATATCCCGCCATATCCCGCAGGTTTTGATCAGGCAGCCCTTCCAACAATGAGGCCATGGGCCGATAGTGGCGGCGGCCATCCCGGAAATTCCGCAACTGGTTGAAAAGATAGCCTTCCGGCTTGCCCGCGATACGCGGGTAATAGGCATCTCTTCCCTCTTTATCTTCCGGACCATGACAGGCAACACAGGGTTTTACCCGTTCCGCCATCGTATCGGGAGCGTCCACCGGAGGAATATCTGCCGAAATAGCGGATCGGACGAAAAACAGGAAAGCAATCAGAACAAGTTTTCTCATTAGATCATCTCGGATAAATCCTCCGTGGAACACGTTGCTGACAAATTACAAAGCGCGCGACGGATGTCGATGGGAATTAACATGTACCTATATGGGGTATATGTCAATACCCTATTTGGGTATTATAGCCATGGAAGATGAAATGGTGGAAAATTTGAATATGACGTTCTCGTCCCGCTTTCGAGGTAACCGTCGATTGTCCGATATCAATGATAGGAGGCATTGCGTCCTTGACGGTTGCGCCATGTGGTCATTCCATGAGAATAAGCCGGGAACAAGACCAGATTGACATTCTGGGCGTCCATCCGGAAGTATCCATAAAGACAATTAAAATATCTTGATGTTCTGATCGATATGATTTATCAATTAATGAGGGGTGGGAAGCGCGGGGTCTGGACGAGTCCGCGTGCAGTAACACTTTGTCTCACAGAAAAAAGTTATCAAAATAATTTTTTGTTTTCGGCACGTTGCAGTCATCATAAACAATTAAAGAGAATTTTCATAAAACTTTACTACACTCCTGGCGCCTGCTCGCTTGCTGCACATATCGTGCTGTGTGAGGCAGGTTATGCATTCGATCTGGAGAAGGTCGATCTGAAAACCAAGAAAACAGAATCCGGAAAAAATTTCAATATGATCAGTGAAAAATCCGCTGTGCCGCTTCTGCTGCTGGATAATGGCCAAACGGTTTCGGAAGTGAGCGTGATCATCCAGTACCTTGCGGATCAAAAACCGGAATCAGGGCTTGCCCCTCAATTCGGGACGTTTGAACGGGTGCGTCTCAATGAGTGGCTTAATTTTATTGCCGTAGAGGTGCATAAAAGTTTCTATCCCTATTTCGTTGAGATGGGCACCGAGGCAAAAGAGGCATATCACAAGAAGCTGGAGCGCCATTTTGGCTATATTGCAGACAAGCTGAAGGGGAAGCCATACCTGACTGGCGAGCAATTTACCATTGCGGATGCTTATCTCTATACTTTGCTCACCTGGACAGGTTTCACGAAGATAGATATCTCCGCCTGGCCGGTGCTGGGCGAGTACATGCCAGGCATTGAATCACGCCCAAAAGTACATGAAGCACGAATGGCGGAAGGTCTGCCTAAAGCTGTCGCTACATAGGCGTCGGGTAGCGAAAGGAACAGGCATCAATCATCTTTGGCAGCAGGCCAGACTAAAGTAACTTTTTTACCCGACCCCTTCTGAAGGCTGATGTTGCGATGAAGGGTGATCGAGTTGTAGGTGGCATCAAGGGAGTATTTTCCGGCCGGGAGATTTACCAGCAGGTAAGGACCGTCAGCGGTAGTATCC
>JBDTKY010000170.1:0-14714 GCA_039935055.1 Nitrosospira sp. | reverse complement strand
TGGGGTGGCTGATGGGGATCGAACCCACGACAACCGGAATCACAATCCGGGACTCTACCACTGAGCTACAGCCACCATCCGAAAATGATACCGCATAGCTTGGAAATTCAGGCACCGTTCTCTAAAGAGAACGCTTATTGGCGTGCCCGACAGGAATCGAACCTGTAACCCCCAGCTTAGAAGGCTGGTGCTCTATCCGGTTGAGCTACGGGCACCACTCAAATCGGATTTTGCCCCAAATTAATACGAATTGGTCGGGGTGGAGAGATTTGAACTCCCGACATCCTGGTCCCAAACCAGGCGCGCTACCAGGCTACGCTACACCCCGGAAAAGAGTAATACTATACCTCTCCACCGATAAAAGGTCAATTTACGACCTCTTCTAGAAAAATCATTATGACCAAAATTCAACTTAAAGCAAAATTCTATAACGCGTATTTCTCGCAAAGCCGATTTCGTGAGCAGCCGCTGAATTCATTCTCAGCCCATTATTTTATTTCGCTCAATCATCGCGTAAGCTGAATGATTGTGGATCGATTCAAAGTTTTCTGATTCCACCACATAGGCGTCTATACGTGCATCCAGGTTCAATACGGCAGCCACATCGCGCACCACGTCTTCGACGAATTTTGGATTGTCATATGCTTTCTCGGTAACGTACTTCTCATCCGAACGTTTCAGTAGTCCATAGAGTTCGCATGATGCCTGATCTTCCGCCATTTTTATGAGTTCCTGGATCCATACAAAACTGTTGGTGCAAATCGATATGGACATATGGGATCGCTGATTATGCGCGCCGTAAGTGGAAATTTGCTTAGAGCACGGACACAAACTGGTCACTGGTACAACTACCTTCATGGTGAACTTGTAACTTCCCTTCTTAATTTCACCAATGAAAGTCACCTCATAATCTAACAGGCTTTTTACTCGGGAAACTGGCGCCATCTTGTTGACGAAATAAGGAAAAGTCATTTCGATGCCGCCAGATTCAGCCTCGAGCTTCTTTACCATGGTCCGCAGAATACTTTCAAACGATTCTACGGAAATTTCACGCTCGTGGCTGTTGAGTATCTCAACAAAGCGCGACATATGCACCCCTTTGAAATTATGGGGCAAATTTACATACATATTAAACACAGCGATGGTATGCTGTATGCCATCGTTCTTATCCGCTATCTTCACCGGGTGACGAATGGCCCTGATGCCCGCTCTATCTATTGCGATACGCCTTGTATCCAGAATGCTTTGCACATCCGCAATGGGAAAATTCATGTTATTCATGATATCTGCTTTCTGCAATAAGAATGCCGGATGCTTAAATCGGAGCCCAGAACTATTGAGTTAATGCTCGGAAAGCCTAGCTCTGATGGACCTTACGATCCCCGCCTTATCCAGTCCGCAGTCAGCCAGCATTTGTGACGAATCACCCTGATCTATAAAAATGTCCGGTAAGCCCAGCTGTAGCACCGGAGTGGTCAGATCTTTGATGGAGAGCGATTCCAGAACCGCGCTACCCGCGCCACCCATGATAGTGTTTTCCTCCACCGTGACCAGTAATTCGTAATTCGCTGCCAAAGACGCGACCAGATCATTGTCTAACGGTTTGACAAAACGCATATTGACGACAGTAGCATTTAATACTTCTGCGGCTTCCAGACAGGGCCTGAGCATGCTGCCAAAAGCCAGGAGCGCAATTCTTTCCCCGCTGCGGCGAATTTCACCACGGCCTATCGGGAGCATATACATTTCTTTTTGAGCCATAACGCCGGTTCCTGTTCCGCGCGGATATCGTACCGCTGTCGGCGTATTCATCTGAAATGCGGTATAAAGCATTTGACGGCATTCATTCTCGTCTGCAGGAGCCATTACGGTAATATTCGGAATACATCGTAAATAGGTTAAATCAAAGCTACCGGCATGAGTGGGGCCATCTGCGCCTACCAACCCGGCGCGGTCAATGGCGAATACCACCGGAAGGTTTTGAATGGCCACGTCATGGATCAACTGATCGTATGCTCTTTGCAAAAAAGTTGAGTAAATGGCTACTACCGGCTTCATGCCGTCGCAAGCCAGGCCCGCCGCGAAAGTAACTGCGTGTTGCTCTGCGATGCCGACATCAAAATAACGCTCGGGATATTCCTGGGAAAACCTCACCAATCCAGAGCCTTCACGCATCGCCGGAGTAATGCCGATTAGACGCTGATCTAACGCCGCCATATCACACAGCCAGTCTCCAAAAATCTGCGTATAGGCAGGCTTGCCCGCAACTTTGGGAACAATGCCTGCATCTGGATTAAATTTTGTTACCCCGTGATAAAGAATCGGATCGTCCTCCGCCGCCTTATAGCCCGCGCCTTTGCGCGTGACGATATGCAGAAACTGGGGACCGCTAAGATGTTTAATGTTGTTGAGCGTGGTCACCAGTATGTCAAGATCATGACCATCAATGGGACCGATATAGTTAAAACCAAATTCTTCAAACAATGTGCTAGGCGTCACCATGCCCTTCACGTGCTCTTCGGCGCGCTTGGCTAGCTCTAGCATCGGCGGTACCACACCCAGCATTTTCTCGCCGGCCCGCCGCGCAGTTGCATAAAACTGACCTGACATCAACCTGGCTAGATAATTGTTGAGCGCTCCTACCGGACGCGATATCGACATGTCATTATCGTTCAGAATCACCAATAAATTAGTGTTCATCGCGCCAGCGTTGTTCAACGCCTCGAATGCCATGCCCGCGCTCATGGCGCCATCACCGATAATCGCTACCGCGCGCCGGTTTTCCCCCTCACGTTGCGCTGCCACTGCCATGCCTAGGGCGGCACTGATGGAGGTACTTGAGTGCGCGGTACCGAAGGCGTCATATTCGCTTTCGTCACGCCGCGGAAATCCCGCAACACCACCCTGCATCCGCAATTTGCTCATGCCCTCCCTGCGGCCGGTGAGAATTTTGTGAGCATAAGTCTGATGACCAACATCCCATACCAAACGGTCATATGGTGTGTTAAACACATAATGCAGCGCAATAGTCAACTCGACCGTACCAAGATTGGAAGAGAGATGCCCGCCCGTTTTGGATACCGATTCGACCAGGAATTGGCGTAACTCGTCGGCAAGTTGCGGCAGCATCTTACGTTCCAGCGTTCGCAACTTGGAGGTGGCGTTAATGGTATCAAGCAGTGGATACATTTAAACCCTAAAATTGGAATGTTCTTTACCGTAAAAAATACATCGATCTCAAAACTCTCGGTGGATGATGAAATCGGTTACTTGGCGCAACCGTCCTGCCGTTGCGCCGAAAACTTCTAGCGACTGATACGCTTCGCGCCGTAGTTCCTCGGCCAACTCACGAGCCCGGCTGCCCCCAAGAATGCTTACATACGTTGGCTTGTTATTTTCGGCATCCTTGCCCGCGGTTTTGCCTAAAGTCGCAGTGGTAGCCTCTGCATCAAGAACGTCATCCACTACCTGGAATGCAAGTCCTATACATTTGGCAAAATGATCAAGACTCATCAGTTGGCCCTCGTTCAAGTTGTTCCCACAACATGCACCAAGCATTACCGCGGCACGAATAAGCGCTCCTGTCTTATGAATATGCATAAATTCCAGTTCCGGCAGGCTCAATGTCTTGCCAACGCTGGCCAGATCAACTGCCTGCCCGCCCGCCATGCCGCGCGACCCCGCTGCCTGCGCCAGCCGTTTAATCATTTCCAGCTGCATTTGCGGAGTATCTGATAAGGTATATTCAGCCAGCAACTGAAAGGCCAAACTTTGCAAACTATCTCCAGCCAGCAATGCAATGGCTTCATCGTATTCTACATGGCAGGTAGGTTTACCGCGGCGCAGCACATCGTCATCCATGCACGGCAGATCGTCATGCACCAGTGAATATGCATGTATCAATTCCACCGCCGCGGCAGCGATAGTTACACGCCCATCATCCGCATTGCTCAGTTCTCCAGACGCAAAAGCAAGTAACGGACGCACTCGCTTTCCTCCGCCTAGAACGGTATAACGCATAGCGTCATGCAGACGTTCGGGAGCAACATTTGCGGCGGGAAGCAAGGTTTGCAGGAAAGTTTCTATGCGTACCTGACGGCCTCTCGCCCAATCCTGGAAATCAGCGATCATCGATACCGGATGGGGAGAAATTTTTTAGTGTATCAGCTTCAAGGATGCGCACCTGTTGTTGTGCATCCTGTAGCTTCGACTGACAATATTGTAGCAACTCGGCACCACGCTTGTGGGCTGAGAGCGAAACTTCGAGCGACATCTGTCCCACTTCCATTTCAACTACAATGTTTTCCAGTTCCGTCAATGCCGCTTCGAAGTTTTCCGGCTGCGAAAATTTGACGGGTTTAGCGGGCTTTGTCATGATAAGCACAATGTCACAGAATAGATGTATTGCTGGGAATACTGCAAAAATAACGCAATAAGCAGGGTCAGGTCAATTAAATACATGAAACTTTCTTTAACGGAGTCTTTTAATCGCAATTATAGGCGTTTCAGAAAAGATATTACGCTCTCACTGCTTGACTCGTTGCATTTATTCAGCAAACGCTGGGTTGTTAGCATAACAACCTCCTTTTTTAATTTTTTTGGGAGTCCAAAGTACCGGATATGTTCGATCTTGTTAATGTTTCCCACCTGAGCCGAATGCCGACGCAATTACCGGTTGACTGGTATCTCGATCCTCGTATCCTTGATCTGGAAAAGCGCTTTTTATTCGATCAGGGAGCGGGCTACGTCGGTCACGAAATTATGCTGCCGAACGTGGGTGACTATTATGTACTGGAAGGGATGAATAATGCTAAGGTACTGGTGCGCAGCAAAGACGGGATTGAGCTGTTATCCAACGTTTGCCGTCATCGGCAATCTCTTCTTCTCAAAGGTCGCGGCAATACCAGAAACATCGTTTGCCCAGTACACCGTTGGACTTACAATATGAATGGTACACTGTTAGGCGCGCCGCATTTTCCTGAAAATCCTTGCCTTAATCTCGGTAACACGCCATTGCAGAACTGGAATGGTCTGCTATTTGCCGGCAAGCGGGAAGTCGCACGCGACATGGCTCACTTGGAGGTCTTGAAGGATTTCGATTTTTCCGGGCATGTGCTGGAGCGAGTACAGATAGAAAAGTACGCCTGTAATTGGAAAACCTTTATCGAGGTATATCTGGAAGACTACCACGTCGAATCATTCCATCCTGGCTTGGGCAATTTCGTCAATACCGCCGAGTTGAAATGGGAATTTGGTGAGTGGTACAACGTGCAAACCGTAGGTATAAATCATAATTTTGTCCGCCCCGGTACACCAGTATATGCCGACTGGCACGCACAGTTGTTGCGTCAAACCGTGGACAAAGCGCCAGCTCATGGAGCCATCTGGATGCTTTACTATCCTAATATTATGTTGGAATGGTATCCCCATGTATTGGTTATCAGTACACTGTTGCCGACAGGAACAGAGCGCTGCATAAACGTGGTCGAGTTCTATTATCCTGAAGACATTGCTCTGTTTGAACGCAAGTTTATTGAAGCGGAACAAGCTGCCTATCACGAAACCGCAGTCGAAGATGACGAAATTTGCAAGCTGATGACCGCTGGGCGTCGCGCACTATATGAGCAGGGGATTAATGAAACCGGCCCATACCAATCACCCATGGAAGATGGTATGGCGCACTTTCATAAATTTCTGCGCCGGGAAATCGAGTCACATATTTAAGTTAAGTTGGCGTATTAAACTGTCTATGATGAGTCTTTAAATTTATTAAGATCAGCCCATGATTACCGTTCAGGAAACCGACAATCTGATTAACGTTGCCGTCTTCGGTGAATTTACCTTGGCCGATTACAAGGAGTTCGAGAAGCTGGTCCTCTATAAATCCCGTTCCGGTGGCCAGGTAAACGTGTTGTTTGACTGGCGCGACATGCTGAGCTATACGGTCGACGTCGCATGGGAAGATATCAAATTCATCCGTGAGCACGGCGGGGAATTCAATCGGATTGGGGTAGTCACCGAGAACCAATGGCAAGCTTGGGGTGCTTGGGTATCCAATCTTTTCATTGATGCCGATGTCAGGGTTTTCAGCGACTACGCCGACGCTAAGACATGGGTAGTAGCTTAAGATACTCTTAAACCTCGGATTTGAGACTTAAAAATAGGGATAGAAAGGATATAATTAATAATGTGAGAAATGCGGGTTGGCAAATCATTGATCAAAGGCTACAGTTCCCCCTTACGACGAACAATCATTACAGTCTGCTAAATAACGCCGTCCTGCGGCAAGCTTTGACATGACAACCTTGGCAAATCTCTGAGTAAGTCCTCCGCGGAGTGTATTACCAACAAGTCAGCTTACTCAAAGGTTCCGTCAAGTATCTTGATCCGCGCGATTTCGTTGATTCAGCTATCATCTCCCAGAGATTTTGTTGCAAAAAAACGACACATTTCTCTTTCATTCTCCAAAATCTCTTTATATTGGCTCGCAACTCGTCCAGAATGGACCCTTATCGTTCCTGAAAATTTTTGCGTTAAAGTTTACGAGCATCTTGGTGGCATTTTTCACATGCTGGAAATGGCGCTACACACTGTAAAGTTGTTGCTATTGCAGAGCGCAAAGGTAATATGAATTTGATTATAATATTGCCTTGACAGAGAAAACTGCTGTGATATAAGCTCAATAATCAATTAGATTGAGCTTATTTGTTAGGTGAGTGCTTGTTATTACGGCGATTATTCTGAGTATGGAATTGAATTAAATCAAAATTTGAATGCAAGTAATAAAATAGATCAATAACCAGAACCAGCGCGTATCCGATAAGACTTCTTTATATATAAAAAGATGACTAGTACCATTAATTTGGAGGGGAAAACCTTGAGTTCAACAATAGCGAAGTTGAGCGCTCCGCTAACGCAAGCGTTTGGTCCTCGATCATCAGACGAGTCGCCGATAGCAGCAATCCCAACGCCAACACACAATATTCAATCTCAGAGATTAGCTGACTTTGAAACCTTGACGGCCGCTTTGGAATATGCGGCGTGCGGAAACGCTGGATATAATTTCTACGACGCCAAAGGCAATCTGCGCTCGGTCCTCCCCTACCAAGACTTAAGGCAAAATGCCCGTATTTCGGCTCAGCGCTTATCGGGTCTCGAGCTGGCCTATGGCGATCGCGTAGCTATTATCGCCGACACCACTCCGGAATTTGTCGAACTGTTTTTTGCTTGCCGCTACGCGGGGTTAATTCCCTTTGCAATGCCAGTTCCGGTCAACCTTGGCAGTCACGCGGTGTATGTTCAACAACTTCGAGGAATGCTAGAAAGCGGTCAGGCAAGCGCTGCCTTGGCCAACGTGGACTATATCGGCTTTCTCAAAGAGGCTGCCGAGGGATCTCAAGGATTACGATGGGTTGGAACTCCCGAGCAGCTAGCGAAGCTCCCTGCCTTGGATATACCGCTACAAGCCAATCATCTGGATGAAACCGCTTATCTCCAATTTACCTCGGGTAGCACTCGTACTCCGCGAGGAGTGATCATTACCGAGCGGGCATTGATGAGTAATCTGCGAGGAATCGTCCGGAATGGGTTAGAAATACGTCCTGGCGATCGTTGCGCGTCCTGGCTGCCCTTTTATCATGATATGGGATTGGTAGGTATGGTAATGGCGCCGATGGTGGCGCAAGTTTCCGTTGATTATCTGGCTACTCGTGATTTTGCAATCAGACCTCTGCAATGGTTGCGGCTGATTAGCCGGAATCGCGCTACTGTGGCGTTTAGTCAACCATTTGGGCTCAAGCTTTGTACGCTCCGCGTTCGTGATTCGGATCTGGAAGATCTTGATCTTAGTTGCTGGCGTGCAGCGGGGGTCGGTGCGGAAATGATTCGACCGGATACCCTTCGAAATTTTGCTGAAAAATTTGCGCCTGCGGGTTTTGATGCACGAGCTTTCCTGCCCTGTTATGGGTTAGCTGAATCAACGCTTGCGGTTACTTTCTCTCAAGTTGGTCAAGGTTTCCAGAGCTTGCGGGTTGACGCCGGCACGCTGGTTGACAAAAAATTGGCGGTACGGGTACAAGCAGAAGGCAGAAAATATAGCGAATTTGTAAATTGTGGTCGTCCTTTGCCTGAGCATACAGTCAAGGTTATCGATGATGCTGGACAGGAATTACCTGATTTGAGGGTGGGCAGCGTGCTGGTGCAGGGTAGTAGTATTATGACGGGTTACTTTAATAACCCCGAGGATACCCAGAAAACGCTGAAACCTGGTAACTGGCTTGATACGGGTGACCTTGGTTTCCTCTTCGAAGGGGATCTATACGTCACTGGTCGCCGTACAGATGTGATTATTGTCAATGGACGCAACATCCGTGCTCAGGATATCGAAGAACTTGCTGAACAACAGCCGGAAGTGAGAAGTCGGGAGGCATCTGCTTTTGGTATAACCGATGCTAATGATGTTACAACGATCGTGTTGGTCATTGAATGCCGCTTGACCTCAATAATAGATCGGCAATCTCTTACCAACCGGTTGCAACGACTCGTGTATATGGCATCCGGCGTTAATTGCCTGGTTGAATTGGTTCCGCCACATACCTTACCCCGCACTTCGTCCGGTAAGCTATCACGTTTTGCTGCGCGCCAAGGCTTCATACAGCGAACAACGCTGACAGGGCAGTTATCAGTCGAGTCTGGAGACAGCTAATCAAGGTATGTCGGAATCATGGGTGGCAGTGACCGGAGCCACCGGCTTTATTGGTAGTATGCTTTTAAGGTCTCTAATCAAAGGGGGGTGGAAGGTCAGAGCCTTGACTAGATCGCCTCGGCTTGATGATGAATTTACGCAATGGATTGAAGGTGATTTAGATAATCTAAGTGCATTGCGGAATCTCGTTAAAGATGTTTCTGCTGTTGTGCATTGCGCCGGTCGGGTTCGTGGCAGTTCTCTTGAGGACTTCGTTCATTCCAATGTAGAAGGCACAGGCAATCTTGTGCGTGCTTCAATGCAGCAGGCCTCACCGCCTCGCTTTCTACTCATATCTTCTCTGGCCGCCAGACACCCAGAGCTTTCTTGGTATGCCACCAGTAAGCGCATGGCTGAGCAACTCGTGATTGACCATTCACATATCATGCCGTGTGCGGTTTTTCGTCCAACTGCGGTTTATGGCCCCGGTGACAAGGAAATGAGCCCCCTCTTCAGAGTTACCCGTCGAGGGATATTACCGATGGTGGGTTCGCCTGCGATGCGCTTTGGTTTATTGCACGTAAGTGATTTGGTGGCCGCCATTCTCTGCTGGCTTTCCACTCAAGTTCCTGTGCATGGCATCTATGAGCTGGATGATGGGAAGCCAGGAGGCTATGACAGTCAATCTGTAGCTGCCATTGCGCAAGAGGTTTGGAAACGACCCGTATATTGCATTTTCTTGCCAATACCACTTGTTTCGCTGATCGCAAATATTAATTTGTGGTCGGCCCGGTTGCTCCATTATTCACCAATGCTGACCCCTGGAAAAGTTAGAGAGTTGCAACATTCTAACTGGGTATGCGATATAACTCCTTTAACCCAAGCGCTTCCCGATTGGCAACCTCGCATATGTTTGCGTAATGCCTTACCTCAGGCAATATAATTTTTAATGATCAGATCTATTCGGAATTAAGCTATGGCGAGCGATTACAGCGACATCCTGCAGAGACTTTGCCATCACCTTAAGCAATTTACCGGCCCTGACGTAAAAATTACGCCGCAGACGGACCTTATTAATCAGCTTGCAATTGACTCTGTCAAATTGCTGAATTTAATTATGGAGATCGAAGATGAGTTTGATATTTCCGTACCAATAAATGCCCTTGCGGATGTTCAGACCGTTCATGAGCTTGCAAATTTAATCCACCAAATAAAGTCGGCGAAATAATGAGTTTGTTAGATAAGCTGGATGTCGTTGCCGCATCGAGAAAAGCCCTGTTACCGGAGGGCGTTGATGTTTTTGGCATACCCATAGAACAAGTTTATTCTTCAACAGAGGCAAAAATCGGTGATTGCCGCATACTGTTCCTAGGTACGAATAACTATCTTGGATTGACCTTTGCACCGGAATGCCTGCGGGCAGCGCATGAAGCGATCGATAGCGAGGGCACCGGTACCACTGGATCGCGCATGGCAAATGGCAGCTATGGCGGACATCGCGCCCTTGAGCAAGAGCTTGCGGATTTCTATCATTGCCACTCATGCATCGTTTTTACAACCGGTTATCAGGCAAATCTTGCCACGATCTCTGGCTTGGCGGGGATCGGTGACGTTGTGCTCATTGACGGTGACTCTCATGCAAGCATCTATGATGGATGCCGCTTGAGTGGCGCTGAGATAATCAGGTTCCGGCACAATGATATGGCGGACCTTGATAAACGTCTCCGACGTCTGGGAGAGCGGTCGCGGTCGACTCTTATCATCGCTGAAGGTATTTACAGCATGCTAGGTGACCGAGCCCCCCTTGCTGACATTGTCAGATTAAAAAATACTTACAACAGCATCCTTCTTCTAGACGAGGCACATTCGCTTGGGGTCTTGGGCCAAACAGGCCAAGGCCTGGTAGAGGAAACGGGGCTCATTGATGGAGTCGATTTCATCACGGGTACTTTCAGTAAAAGTCTCGGCGGTATTGGAGGTTATTGCGTAAGCAATCATCCACAACTTGATCAATTGCGCTATGTCAGTCGTCCATATATATTCACCGCATCCCCTACACCAGCTACTATCGCGTCAACGCGTGCAGCGCTCAAATTACTCCATGACGGTATTGAGCTGCGTCAACAGCTTTGGAAAAACGCGCGTCAACTTTATTCGCGGCTCCACGAGCTTGGCTATAAGCTTGGCCCGGAGCCTAGCCCTGTCATCGCAAACATACTTGATACGCCCCAGCAGGCACTGGCACTGTGGAAAGGTCTGCTCGAACATGGGATCTATGTCAATTTGATATTGCCGCCCGCAGCGCCCGATGGCAAATCGTTGGTGCGTTGCAGCGTAAGCGCGGTCCACACCAGTGAGCAGATGGATTATGTCGGCCAGTCTTTTGCCGCGCTGCGTAATGTTATTTTTCGATAGCAGCCTGAACAGGTGCCAGATAATCTTGAACAACGGTATGGCAAGGATTCGTCCTTGCACTCAATCACAAAGCGACCTCTCATCGTGATGTATCAATCTGTGAGCCTGATGAATGAAATAATTAGTAAATTCATGTAGCATGCGAACCCTTCTTACCTACAGCATGGTTTTTCCTCGGCGTAGCGCGTACGTTCTGGTGGCGCTGTTGGCAGCGGGTATTGCCGAGGGACTCAGCCTGACTGCTCTCCTCCCTTTACTTTCGGTTGCCATAGGCGACACGGGGGATTCAGATATTGGACGGGTAATAGTACGGGCTCTGCAAGGGATCGGAATTGAACCGACAATAGGGGTGATGTTATTCATTATCGTCGGTGGCATGATAATAAAGAGCCTGATATTGCTCTTGGCCAACAGACAGGTTGGCTATACTGTAGCGCATGTCGCGACCACGCTGCGTTTGGACCTCATCAAGGCGCTTCTCGCCAGCCGCTGGCAGTATTATTTGCGGCAACCCATAGGCTCGCTTGCCAATTCAGTCGCCACGGAAGCATATCGCGCCGCGAATGGCTTCGAGCATAGTGCAAATGTTCTCGCCCTGTCAATGCAGGTGCTGGTCTATGCTATTGTGGCCTTATTTATTTCATGGCAGGCAACCCTTACCTCTCTTCTCATCGGCATGATTCTACTGCTGGTGCTAAGCCGACTAGTACACGCCACACGTCGGGCGGGCTCCAAGCAGACGCATCTCCTACGCCATCTGTTAACCTACCTTTCCGATATACTCGGCTCAGTAAAATCGCTTAAGGCCATGGGGCGGGATAATGTGGCCGATGCCATTCTTCATGAGCATACTCAACAATTGGAAAAAGCCACGCGCAGAGAGGTCATGAGCAGGGAAGCTTTAATGGCTTTGCAAGAGCCCATACTTGCCGCTTTGACAGCAAGCGGTTTATATCTGGCGCTAGTAATTTGGGAGCTTTCATTACCTGAGGTGATGGTGATGGCCTTCCTACTAACCCGCATTTTGGGGTTACTCAATAAAACACAACGGCGTTACCAGCACCTTACAGCGCAGGAAAGCGCTTATTGGGCGATGCGAACGGCGACTGAAGAGGCACAAGCCGCAGCTGAAAGAACTGCTGGTACGCTGCAGCCCACATTGCAGCAGGGAATCAGTCTTAAACACATAAACTTCGATTACGGTATGAAATCGATATTTCGTGATCTCAATATCGAAATACCGGTGAAATCATTTACCGCCATTACGGGGACATCAGGCGTTGGCAAAAGCACTCTGCTTGATCTGCTCTGCGGCTTGGCTGAACCTAAGTCAGGAGAGATTCTCATTGATGGCGTGTCCTTGCGTGAAATTAATTTGCGCCTCTGGCGGCATATGATAGGTTATGTATCTCAGGAAACTATCCTGCTACACGATACCATTCTCAACAATATTCTTGTCGGTGCGCCCGATCTGGTTTATGCGGATGCAGAACGGGCGCTGCATCAAGCCGGTGCTTGGGAATTCGTCAGTGTTCTTCCAGATGGCTTGCAGACTGTTGTTGGCGAACGTGGCGGGCTCCTTTCGGGCGGGCAACGTCAGCGTATAGCAATCGCCAGGGCACTCGCCCATCAACCGCTTTTCCTGCTCCTAGATGAGCCAACCAGCGCGCTGGATCCCGATAGCGAACAGATAATCTGTGAAACGTTACAGAGACTAGCACAAAATTTTACTATCATCGCCGTATCTCATCAGCCCGCGATCATTAATGCGGCAAGCAACATATTTGCTCTTTCAAAGGGTAAAGCGGAGCAGATACAACAGCCATCTGATAATTCAGCATCACTAGCAGCCTGTCGGACTTGAAGAATCGAAGCGAAAAAGCGACGTGAGTGAGAATAGTTGTTCTATTGGTCGAAAAAGCGGCGAAATATAGGCCAGCCAGACGCTTTTGCAGCCGATTTCCTTTAGGTCCGACAGGCTGCTAGTGTAGTGAGTTACTCTAATAGAAATATATGAAAGCCAGTATTCATGGGGATTTAGGAGCTTTTTTAAGTTCTATCAAGAACGAGATACTACACTAGTGATGCTGAATGTTGCTGCTGAGAATACCTAGTCCTCCCTGAATACTCAAGAGCATGGCGTATTTATTTACTTTCAGAGGTCGCAGGTAACGCGGAATTTGCAAGAATTCAGTCTATCGCATACAGATTACCTGCAGAATGAAATCACCTAAACGAGAATGGATTCCGCAGGAAGAATGTTTTGCCTAAGGCTGGAGCAGATGCTGAATCAGTGCCACGGCTCTGTACGGCTGGAATGCAACTGAAGAACAGCTGACAGCTTATACATGACATGGAAGAAGGGCCAGGCATTATTCCGATCGGTTTGATGCTAGGACTGCATTACTGAAGTACGCCTGCAACTTGGCAAATGAAGAAGTAGCAGCACGGCGAGCAAAGATCGTTACTGGAAGTACTTCTGCGGCTAGCTTGAGAAAGCCGGCATCTGTTTGATAGCATTTTCTCAAATACCGTACTCCAAGTCACCCATCGTATTTCGGAAAATCGGCTCCTGACTAAAATTCCTTTATCCCGTTAAAGTAAGACTGTCATCTTCAGGATACCTTCACATTTGTCCGGCGGCGTAACCAAAAGAAGGCCGCAATACCACCCGCGGCCACCAATAGCGCGATTTCCGTCATACCAAAACCGGAACCGTGTCCGCCGTGACCCCCACCTCCTCCCACATGTATTGGAATACGAACCGCTGTGGTCATTTTGCCGGCTTCCTCCGTCTCCAATAACAAAGCATATTGACCTAGCTCCTCCAAATTAACCGAAAATGTAATGCTTCCAGATGGGTATTGTTTGGCTGGCACGGACATAATCTCATGCTCTCCTTCTCCATGTCCTTCCATCACCAAGCGCATTGCGATGGGGATTTCACGAGACTCGAGATCCGTCAAATCCACCGTGAAATAAAGCTCTCCAGTCTCCGGAACATGATCGCAATATGCATGAGTAGGCGGGAGATCGCCTTTTGGCTTTTCATAGGCACTGAAGGCTACAGGAAAAGCTCCCGATTTGATGGCACAATCTCCCGAATGATGGCCCTCATGAGCGAGCATAAGTTGCGCCTGGACCGGTACCGCTATCAGTGCTACCAAGGCCAACCCCAACCATCCAGCCCGCTCAAACACTCTATTCATAATATCTCCGGTTTCTTTCCCGCAAATTAATCGTACACCAGCATTTTTGCTGGAGCAATATAATCGCGGATTGTATAACAAACTGATCAAGGATAGGAAGTAGAGTGTGTCCAGCGAATCCGCAAACAGACCAAAAACCCGGCGACCCAGACGCAAGTATGTCCATCAGACTCACGTACGAATTTCACCAACCGCTTGTTCTCAACGACGCCTCTGCACCTTCCATATCGTAAATCCTCAACGGCTTAATATATGTCAGGAGCAAGCCATTTCGCCAGCTTATTGATCCGGCACAAATAAGATTGAACTATTTGTGCCGGATATTGTCAGAGTTGCATGGACAAAGAAGATGCAAGATATCAGACGATGGAGCAACTGCACGAACGGCGCAAGCAGGTGGTGCGGTT
>JBDTKY010000169.1:0-8715 GCA_039935055.1 Nitrosospira sp. | reverse complement strand
GTAAGCGAGTTCAACCTCTTTCTGACAAGCGATATAAGAGGCATAGTCCGCCAGCAGCAGGTATTCATCGCCATGCTGCAACAACGCGTCCACAATAAGCTTGAAGCGATCCGGTTCTTCCGGCGAGAAAAAGCCCGAGCCGATCATATCGAGCACAGCTCTTAATTCAGCATTGGCATGGTAGAAATCCCAAGGTTGATAGCCATTTGCCTTCAACTCGGCGACCTCCGGCGCGGTGAGGCCGAATATGAAAATGTTTTCCGCACCCACTTCGCTGCCGATCTCGATATTGGCACCATCCGGGGTGCCAATGGTGAGCGCGCCATTCAAGGCCAGCTTCATGTTTCCCGTACCGGAAGCTTCTGTTCCCGCCGTGGAGATTTGCTCCGAGAGATCTGCGGCCGGGATTATTTTTTCTGCAGTGGACACATCATAATTGGGGATGAATACGACCTTCAAACGGCCGGCTACGTGCGGATCGTTGTTAACGACGTCGGCAATATCGTTAATAAGCTTGATGATGAGCTTGGCCTTGACATAACCTGGCGCCGCTTTGCCGCCAAAAATAACGGTGCGTGCTACAAAATCGGCGCCGGGGTCATGGCGGATGCGATTATACAGCGTCACCACGTGCAGTATGTTGAGCAGTTGCCGTTTGTACTCATGGATGCGTTTGATCTGAACGTCGAACAGCGAATCTGCGCTGGCATCAATGCCGAGCTTTTGTTTCAACATGATGGCAAAACGTTCCTTGTTACCACGCTTCACGCCAGCGAATTCCTTGCAGAAAGAAGCATCATCGGCAAGCGGAATCAAACCCTCCAACTGTTTCAAATCCTTGACCCAACCCGAACCAATGCGCGAGGAAATAAGTTCGGCCAGATGCGGATTGGCCTGGTTCAACCAACGGCGTGGTGTGATGCCGTTGGTCATATTGATGATCTTGCCGGGATAAAACTGGTCGAAGTCGGCAAATATGGTCTGCTTCATCAATTCGGTATGAATTTGCGCAACCCCGTTTACCTTGTGGCTGCCGACGATGGCCAGATGCGCCATGCGGATTCGCTTTTCCCTCCCCTCATCGATAATGGACATGCGGCGCAGTATCCCGGTGTCACCGGGATACTGGTGCATCACATCCTTCAAGAACCGGCGGTTGATCTCGTGAATGATCTGCAGATGCCGTGGCAAAATGCTCTCGAACAGGGAGACTGCCCAGGTTTCAAGTGCCTCTGGCATTAACGTATGGTTGGTGTAGGCAAAAGTACGGGTAGTAATATCCCAGGCTTTATCCCAATCGTAATGGTGTGTATCCACCAGAACACGCATCAGCTCTGGAATCGCAATTGCCGGATGCGTGTCGTTCAACTGGATCGCCACTTTGTCGGGTAACGCATCGAAATTATTCTGGTACTTGCTGTAACGATAAAGAATGTCTTGCAGCGAGGCGCATACAAAGAAATATTGCTGCTTCAGGCGCAGCTCGCGTCCCATTGCCGTGGTGTCGTCAGGATAGAGTACCTTGGACAGGTTCTCGGACTCGTTCTTATCCTCTACCGCCTTGACATAATTGCCTTCGTTGAAATAGCGCAATTCGAAATCGCGCGTCGCCTTGGCCGCCCATAAACGCATATTGTTGACGGTATGCGTGCCGTAACCTGGAATAGGGGTGTCGAATGCCATCGCCATCACATCATCGGTATCGATCCAATGGTAACGATCTACTCCGCGATCGTCCGCATATTGAACCACATGGCCGTGGAATTTAACCTGGTGCAATACCTCTGGCCGGGGAAATTCCCAGGGATTGCCATAACGCAGCCAGTTATCAGGGTGTTCTATTTGCCTGCCGTCTTCGATGCGTTGAGCAAACATGCCATATTCATAACGGATGCCATAGCCGTAGCCCGCAAGGTCGAGTGTCGCCATGGAATCAAGGAAGCAGGCGGCAAGCCGCCCCAGGCCGCCATTTCCCAATGCGGCATCCGGCTCTATTTCACGTACATCGTCCAGATTAATTCCCAGTTCATTGCATGCTTGACGGAATTGCTGATCAAAACCAAGGTTGTTCACGCTATTCATCAGCGTGCGCCCCATTAAAAATTCCAGGGAAAAATAGTAAACCCGCTTGACATCGTTAATGTAATAGCTGCGCATGGTTTCCATCCAGCGGTCGATCAAGCGGTTGCGCACCATATATGCCGCGGCGAAGAACCTGTCACGATCTGTCGCGGTAATCGTGTCTTTGCCTACCGAATAGGTCAAACAATTGGAAAGTGATTGTTTGATCGAGTCCGCGCTGAAACCGACTTTCTCATGCTCAAAAATGGATTTCTTTGAAGAATCAGTCATGATTTATCCTATTGGATTTACGATAATCACAAAACATATCTCGATAGCGGACGATATTACTCTACGAAATATGTACGGTATCAATATGCCTGCAAATGAGCGCCTTCCGGGTTCAGTGAATGGCGCCAGAACTGTCCGTCACCATCAAACAGGCGGTAGGTGCCGCGCGGCCCCCAGGTACCTGCCTGGTAGCCATTGATAAAATCGCGTTCCATGGCCCACACCTTGATGATGGGATCTACGGCGCGCCAGGCCCATTCCACTTCATCGATACGCAGAAACAGTGAATGATCGCCTTGCATCACATCCAGCAGCAAACCTTCGTAGGCGTCGTAATCCTCTTCGCTGGCCTTGCGATAGGTCGCATCCAGACTGATGGTGCGTGTTTGCAAATCCAGTCCCGGCACCTTGACTTGAATTTCCATCTTCAAGCAGTCGTTGGGCTGAATGCCCAGCATGATCCAGTTCGGATGCGACGATTCGCGATGCGCATGACGCAGCAAATCCTGCGGCGGGTTTTTGAAGCGGATGCAAATCGCCGAGCTATTTTCCGCCATGCGCTTGCCGGTATGCAGATAGAATGGCACGCCAGCCCAACGCCAGTTGTCGATAAACAGTTTTAGCGCCGCATAGGTTTCGGTAGAACTATCCGGCGCTACACCTGACTCGTCCAGATACCCGGGAACGGGCTTACCATTGATCACGCCGCTGGTATATTGTCCACGAAATGCGTGGGCATGCACCGAATTTTGCGTGATTGGCCGTATCGCTTTCAGTACTTTTACTTTTTCGTCCCGCAAGTGCTCGGCGGACAATGATACCGGCGGCTCCATCGCCACCAAGGCAAGCAACTGCAGCAAGTGGCTCTGTATCATGTCGCGCAGTGCGCCGGCTCCCTCATAATAATCGGCGCGCCCATCAACACCGAGGGTTTCGGAATGGGTAATCTGGACATGGTCGATATAATGATTGTTCCACAATGGTTCCAGCAATATGTTGGCGAAGCGAAATACCATCACGTTCTGCACGGTGCCTTTGCCGAGATAATGGTCGATCCGGTAAATTTGCGGCTCGTTCAAATGATGGTACAGACTTCGCTGCAGGGTTTGAGCGCTTAACAAGTCGTAACCGAAAGGTTTTTCGATTACCACGCGGCACCAGCCCTTGTCCTGCTTGAGCAAGCCGATTACGCCGAGTTTGTCGATAATCGACGGGAACGCCGACGGACGTACTGCCATATAAAATACGGTATTGGGGGGAAATCCCGGCGTGTCCTCCAGTATTTTCTGTAATTTCAGATAAGCATCACTACTGCCGGGAGGATTGGGATGGTAATGCAGGCGTGCACGAAAACGCTCAAATGCCTGCCCATCGAGCCCTTCAGCAAATTTGGACCGGAGCATGCTGTCTACTTCCGAGATCCACTGCTCACTATCCCAGGACTCCAGGCTACATCCAAGTATCGCCATTTTTTCCGGAAGCCGTCCAGCGACTTCCAGCCGGAATAGCGCAGGGATCAATTTGCGCCGCGCCAGATCTCCGCTTGCCCCGAAAATTACTACAACACATGGTTCGACAATTTCCATTTCTCTTTCCCCCGTGTTTTGCGCGCCGATACATCTAACAAACTAATATCCTATAAATTTCTAATTGAAGATTTTCTCGTTAATACGTCCTCGCCTTGGGCGGGAACGATTCCACCGTCAACGGTTTTAACCGGACCGGCTTGTAATCCAGCCGCCGTCCTTCGCTAAAATATAAAGTGTGCTTGAGCCACTTGTCGTCGTCCCGCTTGGGGAAATCGTCACGGGCATGGGCACCCCGGCTTTCAGTACGCGCCTCGGCCGATACCATCGTCGCCACTGCCACTTCCACGAGATTGTCGAGTTCCAGCGCCTCCACCCGAGCGGTATTAAAGACTCTGCTCTTGTCTTTAATCCCGGTGTGCCTGGCACGCTCCGCCACTTCGTCAATTTTTGAGACACCCTGCTTGAGCATGTCCGCGAAACGAAATACGCCACAATGCGCCTGCATGGTTTTGCGTAGCGTATCGCCAACTTGCGCTACGCTTTCGCCATTCTTCTGACCATCCAGCCGGGCCAGACGTGCAAGCGACTTATCGGCGGCATCTACCGGCAATTGTTTGTGATGGGGATTCTTTTTCAGGTCCTCGATAATCTGAATGCCGGCTGCTCGCCCGAACACAACGATATCGAGCAGCGAATTGGTTCCCAGACGATTGCCGCCATGCACGGAAACGCACGCGCACTCGCCCACGGCATAAAAGCCTTGCACGACTTCCTCGGGTCCGGTTTTATACGGCGCCACTACCTGGCCGTAAAAATTCGTCGGGATGCCACCCATCATGTAATGCGCCGTAGGCGCTACGGGTATAGGTTCACGGATCGGGTCAGCGTGAGCAAATTTCATGGCAATTTCACGAATTCCCGGCAGCCGCGTCTTGATCACATCCGCACCCAGATGATCCAGCTTCAGCATCAAATGGTCGGCATCACTGCCACAGCCTCGGCCTTCCTTGATTTCCGTAGTCAGGGCGCGTGACACCACATCGCGACTGGCCAGATCCTTGGCATGGGGCGCGTAGCGCTCCATGAAGCGCTCGCCGTCCTTATTGAGCAGATAGCCGCCCTCGCCACGTACTGCCTCGCTGATGAGCACGCCGACTCCATACACGCCGGTAGGATGGAATTGCCAGAATTCCATATCCTCCAGAGGTATGCCTGCGCGAGCCGCCATACCGAGACCATCGCCGGTATTGATGAATGCGTTGGTGCTGGCGTGGAATATACGCGCGCCGCCGCCGGTGGCGAATAGGGTAGCCCTTGCTTGGAGCGCCATGACTTCGCCGGTTTCCATGTCCAGCGCCGTCACGCCGCACACTTCGCCTTCTTCATCGCGAATCAGATCCAGTCCCATCCATTCGACAAAAAACTGAGTATTGGCGCGCACGTTGCGTTGATATAGCGTATGCAGCATGGCGTGTCCGGTCCGGTCCGCCGCCGCGCACGAGCGCGTCGCCTGCGCGCCGCCAAAATTCTGCGATTGACCGCCGAAGGGGCGCTGGTATATTTTGCCGTTATCCAGACGATCGAACGGCATGCCAAAGTGCTCCAGTTCATACACCACCTCGCTGGCTTGGCGGCACATGAATTCGATGGCATCCTGATCGCCAAGATAATCAGAGCCTTTCACTGTGTCGTACATATGCCAGTGCCAGTTATCCTCGGTGACATTCCCGAGCGCCGCGGCAATGCCGCCCTGCGCGGCCACCGTGTGGGATCGTGTGGGAAATACCTTGGACAATACCGCGACCTTGAGTCCTGCTTCCGATAGTTGTAATGCGGCGCGCATACCCGCACCACCGGCGCCGACGATTACCGCATCGAACTTTCTTTTGGCTATCGCCACGCCAACTCCAAAGCCCACAGGATTTCGGCGGACCAGACGGTATAAAACAACAAGGACAATATGACCAATATCTGCAACATCAGGCGAATACCGGTAGCGTGAACGTAGTCCATCAGGATATTACGCATTCCGATCCAGGCATGCCAGAACAGGCTGACAAGAAACAGGAAGGATGCAATGCGCATCCACCGGTCACTGAACAGTGATTTCCATGTGACATAATCGTGCGACGGCGAAACCAGCAGCACGATGGCCAGACACAGGACAAAGACAACCATTACCACAGCAGTCACGCGCTGCGCGAGCCAATCCCGCAGACCGTAATGGGCGCCGGTGACTATGCGCTTCACCATATCAATAGCGAGACCAGCAAGGTGAGAATGATCCCCGCAGCCAGCGTCACCTTGCTGGTTAATCGTGCCTGCTCCAGCGCGCCGCCGTAATGCAGATCCAGCGCAAGAAAACGAATGCCTGCACAGAGATGATGCAGAAAGAACCACAACGAGAGTGTTAACGCGCCTTTGGACAGCGGGCTGGTCAAAAGGGACTGAAATTGAGCATAGCCTCGAGGAGAATCCAGCGTCATCTCAAGGCCGTAAAGGAGGAGGGGGAGACCCGGAAAAAATAGTAGCGCGCCGCTTATGCGGTGCAGTACCGAAATCACAGCCGGGAGTGGCTGCCTGATTTTCATCAGATTAAGAAACTTGGGACGTGTTCTTTGCAATTTTTTTGCTTCCAAGACGCCGGGTTCACCATCCACCGGCTTAGTGTAGACCGTTATACTGAGCGATACAATATAAGTACGCACACAAGTAAACCCTACTGAAAACAGGGTTTAAGATTGGGCTTCAGCGCAAGACGAACTCTGGATGCTGCCTAAATTGACAGCAGGGTGGAATGTTTTTATAGTCCGGTGCGTTGGGCGTATATTAAAGTGCCTCGCGTTGAGCATCGCGTTTGAGGATGAAATAGAGGGCTGAGCCGAATTGCCTTCGGGTGATGGTTGTGTTCTGATCTGTGCTCATCCTTCGACAATCGTGTCGGGCGCATGGGAAATTAACTCAGAAAATTTCTTGTACCGGCAATTTCCTACAGGAGCGCAAGAATGAAACTCCCCATTCGCATCGCCGTCACAGGCGCCGCCGGCCAGATCGGCTACAATTTGCTGTTTCGTATCGCCGCAGGCGACATGCTTGGCAACGACCAGCCTGTTTTTCTGCGATTGCTCGACATACCCCAGCTGTTGCCTTCGCTCAAGGGGGTGGTAATGGAATTGGAGGACTGCGCATTTCCGCTATTGGCCGGCGTAGTCGCCACTGATGATCCCAGAGCCGCTTTCCGTGATGTTGGTATCGCCATGCTGGTGGGCGCCCGCCCGCGCGGCAAGGGCATGGAGCGTAAAGATTTGCTGGAAGCGAATGGTGCCATATTTACCATTCAGGGCAGGGCGCTGGATGAAGTTGCCTGCCGTGATGCAAAAATCCTGATAGTGGGTAATCCCGTCAATACCAACGGTTACATCGCGATGAAAAACGCTCCCGGCCTGAAGCGGGAAAACTTCTCGGCGATGATGAGACTGGACCATAACCGTGCCTTGTCGCAGATTGCCGCTAAAGTTGGCCAACCGGTTTCCAGCATCAGAAAAGTAATTGTGTGGGGCAACCATTCCGCCACACAATATCCTGACCTGAATCATGCGGAGATTGACGGCAATAAAGTCTCTTTTCTTATCAACGACTCCGCATGGGTAGAAGACTATTTTATCCCTACCGTACAAAAACGCGGTACGGTAGTAATTGAAGCACGCGGCTTGTCGAGCGCCGCCAGCGCCGCGAATGCCGCCATCGATCATGTTCATGACTGGGTTTCCGGCACACCGGAGAATGACTGGGTATCCATGGGCATCCCCTCGGATGGCAGTTATGGCATTCCCGAGGGTGTTATCTATGGCTACCCCGTAACCTGCCGGGACGGAGTCTATAGAATCGTCCCTGACCTTGAAATAAGCGAATTCAGCAAAGCCAAGATGCAGGCGACCTACCGGGAATTGGTGGAAGAACGAGATTCTGTAAAACATCTGCTTGGATAACTGTACTCGACGGTTCAATACGTTTCTGCTTTCATGATCACCTCAGCAGGTTTCCGTTTCCGCGCCGCGCTTGCCGCCGAAAAACCCTTGCAAGTGGCGGGTTGCATCAATGCGTATGCCGCACGCATGGCAGACCGTGCCGGCTTCAGGGCGATTTATCTTTCCGGCGCCGGGGTGGCGGCGGGTTCCCTGGGTCTTCCCGATCTCGCTATATCGACGCTGGATGATGTGCTGATAGATGTGCGCCGCATTACGGACATCACCGATTTGCCATTACTGGTGGACGCGGATACTGGTTTTGGGGGCAGTGTCTTTAATATCGTCCGCACGGTGAAATCGCTGATCAAATCCGGGGCAGCGGCGATGCATATTGAAGATCAGGTGCAGGCCAAGCGCTGCGGCCATCGTCCCGGTAAAGCTATCGTCAGTCACGAGGAAATGGCGGATCGTATCAAGGCTGCTGTGGATGCTCGGACCGAACCCGATTTTGTCGTTATGGCACGCACTGATGCACTTGCGGTTGAAGGACTGCAAGCTGCCATAGACCGCGCGAGTTTATATGTGGAGGCGGGCGCGGATATGATTTTTCCCGAGGCTGTCACTAAATTGGATATGTACCGGCAGTTCGCGTCAGCGGTGCAGGTCCCGATTCTCGCTAACATCACCGAATTTGGCGTAACGCCTCTCTTTACAGTCGAAGAGCTGGCCGAGGCGAACGTTTCCCTGGTGCTTTATCCGCTATCCGCATTTCGGGCGATGAATGCCGCCGCACTCAAAGTGTATAGGGCAATACGTAAAGAGGGCTCGCAGAAAAATGTTATTGATACCATGCAGACCCGTGCCGA